>CAZAXA010000215.1:0-7640 GCA_964488965.1 uncultured Phaeodactylibacter sp.
CGGCGGCGGCGACAACATCTGGGTGATGGACGCCGACGGCGGCAACGCCCGGCAGCTGACCAAAGAGAGCTTCCGCCTGCTTAACAACGCCGAATGGATGCCGGACGGGCAGTACTTCGTGGCCCGCAAGCACTTCACCTCAGAGCGCTCCCTGGGCGCCGGCGAAATGTGGCTCTATCATATCAGCGGCGGCGAAGGCCTGCAGCTGACCGAGCGCAAGAATGACCAGCAGGACGTCAATGAACCCAGCGTCTCGCCGGATGGCCGCTATGTCTATTTCAGTGAAGATATGTACCCCGGCGGCTATTTTCAGTACAACAAAGATCCCAACAGCCAGATTTATGTCATCCGCCAGTACGACCGCGGGAAAGGGGAAGTCAAGAACCTCATCGCCGGGCCGGGCGGCGCCTGCCGGCCGCAGGTTTCTCACGACGGCAAAAAGCTGGCGTTCGTGCGCCGGATCCGGGCCGAGTCGGTGCTCTTCATCCACGACCTGGAGACGGGGCAGAACTTTCCCCTCTTCAGCAAGCTCAGCAAAGACCAGCAGGAGGCCTGGGCCATCTTCGGCGTGTATACCGGCTTCGACTGGACGCCGGATGACAAGCATATTGTCATCTGGGGGCAGGGCAAAATCTGGAAGGTGGACGTAAGCAGCGGCAGCGCCGTGCAGATTCCCTTTGAAGCGCCGGCGAAACACCGCCTGCAGAAAACGATACGCTTTGAGAACAAGGCCCATGAAGAGCAATTTACTGCCAACGTCATTCGCCATGCCGTCACTTCTCCGGATGAAAAAACGCTGGTGTTCAGTGCGGTGGGCTACCTATGGAAAAAGCCCCTGCCGGACGGCAAGCCCGTGCGCCTGGCCGACGGAACGGACTTCGAGTTCGAACCTTCCTTCTCGCCCGATGGCAAAGAGATCGCCTATGTCAGCTGGAATGATGAAGCAATGGGCGCCATCTGGCGGCTGAACCTGGCCAGCGGGGAAAAGCGCAGGATCACTACCGAAAAGGGCATCTACCGCACCCCCGCTTTCTCGCCGGATGGAAAACAACTTGTTTACCAGAAGGAAGGCGGCAACGGCCATCAGGGTTATGCCTTCTGCAAAGAACCGGGCATATACATCATGCCGGCCGGCGGCGGGGAGGCCAGGCTGGTGACGCCCCAGGGCGAAAAACCCATCTTCAGCCAGGACGGCAGCCGGGTCTTTTACCAGAAGGGAGGCTATATCTTCGGCAGCCTCACAAAATCTTACCACAGCATCAAAACCGACGGCAGCGATGATCAGAAACTCTGTGAAAGCAAGTACGCCCAACGCTTTGTGCCCAGCCCCGACAACAAGTGGATCGCCTGGTCAGAACTCTACAAAGTCTATATCGCCCCCATGCCCATGGCCGGCAAAACGGTCGGGCTGAGCGCCGCCACCAAAACCCTGCCTGTGGCCCAGGTAGCCAGGGATGCCGGCATCAACATCCACTGGTCCCGCGACAGCAAGAAGCTCTTCTGGATGCTGGGCGACGAACTCTTCTCCGACGAGCTTACCGAACGCTTCCAGTTCCTGGAGGGCAGCCGCGACAGCCTGCCGCCCATGGATACGGTGGGATTGCACGTGGGCCTGCAGCTGGATTACGACAAGCCGGAGGGCATCGTGGCCCTGATGAACGCACGGGTGATCACCATGGAAGGCGATGAAGTCCTGGAAAATGCCGCCATCATCGTCGACGGCAATACCATTCGCGACATCGGCCCGTCCAGCCTGATCCGCCCGCCCCGCGGCGCCAAAGTGGTCGACTGCACCGGCAAGACCATCCTACCCGGCCTGGTGGATGTGCACGGCCACCTCGGCGATTTCCGCTACGGGCTGAGCCCGCAGAAGAGCTGGTATTATTACGCCAACCTGGCCTACGGCGTCACTACCGCTCACGATCCATCTTCCAACTCGGAGATGATCTTCTCTCATTCCGAGATGATCAAGGCGGGCAATATGGTGGGGCCGCGCCTCTACTCTACCGGCACTATCCTCTATGGCGCCGACGGCGACTTCAAGGCGGTGATCAACAACCTGGACGATGCCCGCTCCGCCCTCCGCCGCACCAAAGCGTATGGCGCCTTCTCGGTGAAGAGCTACAACCAGCCGCGCCGCGAACAACGCCAGCAGGTGCTGCAGGCCGCCCGCGAGCTGGGCATCCTGGTGGTCCCGGAAGGCGGCTCCTTCTTCTACCACAATATGAGCATGGTAGCCGACGGCCATACCGGGGTGGAACACAACCTCCCCGTGGCGCCGCTGTATGACGACGTGATCCAGTTCTGGTCGAAGACCGAGACACACAACACCCCCACCCTCATCGTCAACTATGGCGGCGTCAACGGCGAATACTACTGGTACCAGCACACCAACGTCTGGGAAAAGGAACGCCTGCTTAGCTTCACGCCCCGGGGCGTGGTCGACTCCCGCGCCCGCCACCGGACGATGATCCCTGACGAGGAATACGAGAACGGGCATATCCTCACTTCCCGCTCCCTGAAGAAACTCCAGGACGCAGGGGTCAATATCAACCTCGGCGCGCATGGCCAGCTGCAGGGCCTGGGCGCCCACTGGGAGTTGTGGATGCTGCAGCAGGGCGGCATGAGCAACCACCAGGCCCTGAAATGCGCTACCATCAACGGCGCCCGCTACCTCGGCATGGATACACAGATCGGCTCCCTCAGGGCCGGCAAACTGGCCGACCTGATCGTGCTGGACGCCAACCCGCTGGAAGACATCCGCAACTCGGAATCCGTCCGCTACACCATGGTCAACGGCCGCCTGTACGATGCCGCCACCATGAACGAGGTCGGCAACTATGACAAGAAACGCAGCAAATTCTACTTCGAACTGGACGGCAGCGGCAACGCCTGGCCGATGATGACGGAGGGCCGGGGGCTGATGCCGTCGCAGTGTGCGTGCGGGAGGTGATGGAGGGCTGTATGGCTGAGGCTGCCCGGGAAACCATTTGTGTCAAATATTATTTTGTCCACCCCCTGTATCCTCCCGAAAAGAGTTCGGAACAAGCTCCGCCAGCGGGGGCATTCCCTCCGATTCGGAGGCGTATTTTCCCCGGCTGGCAGGGGTTATTGTTTTACGATCCGGAGAACCTGCACCCCCTCTGCTCTTCTCAGGGAAAGGGTATACACACCGGCCGGCAACTCGCTCAGGCCCAGCTCATTAACACCGGCGCCATAGGGCTCTTGAAGCAGCCGGCAGCCCGAAGCGCCATACAAGTGCAGCTCGGCTTTCCAGGGCAATACCAGAGTGAATTGCCCGTTGCTCGGGTTGGGAAAAACAGTGGCCAGCTGCAATTCGGCAGATACATCTTCGGTGTTAACGATCGTTACCGTTACACATTCAGAGGTATCACGGCATTTGGCCTCGCTGACGACAACGGCATAACTGCCACTTTCTTCAACATTATAAGAACGCCCGGTAGCATTGATAATCTCCTCATTGCTATCACAGTTGATCCATTGGTAGCTTGCATTTTCTTCGGCAACGGTAAGGGTATTGTCGGCCTGGCCAATGGCAAGGGCGGGCTCATAATCCAAAGCGGGTATCTCTGCCTCAACCACCGTCTCGCAGCCATTGGCGTCGGTGACAGACACCGTGTAATTTCCGGCGGCCAGGCCGGTGGCCGTGGCTGTTGTTTGCCCATCGCTCCAAAAATAATCATAAGGAGGAGCGCCGCCCTCAGGATGAGCCGTAGCAGCCCCGTCCGCCGAACCAATGCAGGAGGCAGCCTCTATGTCCAGCCCGGAAACGGAGGGTGGGTCAAAAAAGCTTATCTCCGTCACGATGAGGCTATCGCATCCTTCCACGCTTGTGAATGTGGAAATATAAAATCCTGGCTCGTCAACGGCCATTCCGTCGGGAAGAACAAACTGTTCTCCGGGGCATATGAACTGGCTGAAGGTTTCGATCAGCGGCTCGGGCGGGGCGGCCGGGAAATTGTAAAAGCACAGCATGCCGATGCCATTCCCATTTTTCACCGGCGCTTCGCTGCCTCCGGAATGACCGATATAACTCAGGCCGGTAAAACCAGCGCCCGGAGAGGCCGATAAGGACAAAATGACGGTATTGCCCACTACCTGCCCACTCTCCATGGTAATTTGGGTATCCCCTTCCGGGCGAAAATCCGTTTCCCAGCCTGGCGTCCAGAAATAGTCGTCGCCAGGTTGTAGCCGAAGAGTGATCTCCCGGCGATCGCAACTGGAAAACCAGGCGCTGTCCACCGCCGGAGGATATATATCCGGCATTTCAGGAGCATCGTAAAAGTCGTACGCCAGCAGGCGGTACATATCCTCCCCCGCCCGTTGGTAACCATTGAGGTAGTGATAGTGGCAGCCGTCGTGGTTCATGCCGGTGGCGGACATAATATCCACATTGGGCAATTCCAATGCCAACTGCCGCTGTGCTTCCTGGATGACGCTGAAATTGCCTTCCCAGCATCCCGGCCGGATCTGGAAGAGGTATTCCCGTTCGTAAGTGAAGTCAGATTGCCAGGCGGAACGAAGCCGGAGGTATTTATCTTTATAGGAATCGACGGTTTCATTATACCCGGGCAGAGCATTGGTTTCCCCCTGGAAAAAAAAGATGGCGCGGATGTTACCGTGCAGGCCGGAAGCTTCCACCCGCTGATAAAAGCGGCCATAGGAATGGGATGAACTATGGGGGGCTTCCGGATCGGGCAACATGTTGTCAATGGATATGCCGCCTATGCCGCCGTTGATGATGGCCACCGGGACGCCCTGTTCTTCCACGATCTTCTCTCCCAGCACCAACCCCCACTGCCCGCTGCGGTTATCGGAAAAATAGGCGTCGTCATCGGCCTCCCGGCGCCAGGCGTAAACAAGGCTATCGCTGAAGGGCTTCAGGCCGAAATTGCGCACGAAGGGGTTGCGGTGATAACGATAAGCATGAGGAACCGTATTGGTGAGGTCAAAGGGGATGCCTGCCAGGGCGTTGCTCTGCCCCTGGATGATGTAGGCGTCGCCGGCCACAATGCCCTGGGCTTCGGCTTCAGGAAACTCTTTGCCGTTCTTAACGCCCACCAGTTTGAAGCTGTAATTGGCGAGTTCCGCCTCTATTTCCACATGAAAAGAAAAGCCCTGAGGGGTGGCGTCATATAAAGCCTGAATCAGGACATTATTGCGAAAAACTTTCAGGCGCATTTCATCGTAAACGCCGGGTGTTTCCAGGCTGCCTTCATAAACGGCCACGCCCTTATTGGTAGCCAGGTTGCGGGGCAGCAACTGGTAATGCTGCAAAGTTTTTGACAACAGGGCATGGCGGCCCTGCGCGCTCCTTTTATAGAACAAGTCATAGGATAAACCGGAAACGGAATGTATGCGGGACAGATAGGCGAAATCTCTTCCGTCAGAGGACAGGGGGATGGCGTTCAATACCCTGTGATTGGCCAGATAGGTATCATTAAAATATTCTTCCACGATGTTAAAATCCTCATCGAGCCTGAACACCCAATCCTGAAAGCCCCAGTCATCCTGGCGGGGTTGCCGCCAATTGGCGGCAACCAGGTAACCGCCTTCTACCCGGTGCAGGCCGTATCCTGTATCCTCTGCCGGGCTTCCGTAAAGGCTGTCCAGAAGGAGCTGGCCATCCAATGGGCTGTGAACGGCCAGGTAGACGTCTTTCCGGCTTACTGTATCCACCTGCCTCCAACCCAAAGCAATAATCCTTCCGTCAGGAGCTTCCTGGACGCCATTGAAAGAACTGCCGGCATGAACCGAAACGCTTTTCCAAAGCAATTGCCCCTGGCTATTGGTTCGAAACAGCTGGGCCCGGTCCGGGCCGAACAGAATATGCAACCGGGAATGGCCGGCGATGAGGTAGCCGCCGTCGGCCGTTTGAGCCAGCGCCTGAGGCACATCATAGGACGACTCATCGTATTCTCCCCAGAATCCGGGCGCCAGTCGCCCGTCCAACACCGTCAGAAAAGCATGGGAAAGCGGAACGAAGCCGACGATCCAGTCAAACCAGCCGGCTATGGCGGCCTTGCCTTCGGCGGTAGTGATAACTGCCGTGGCCGACGCGCTATAGTTCAGCAGTCCAAGAGTGGTGTCCTGGAGGGCAGTGCCGAAGGCATCCGCCTTAAGCACCAATGCTTTCTGAGCCGTATCGCCCGGGGCGCAGTTGTTACAGGAACCCACGGCCACCAATTCCCCTGAAGGCAGCTCCGCCAGAGCATTAAAGGCCGTCTTAGTTCCAAACAAGTATCCTTTTCGCCAGAGGTGTTCTCCGCCGGCATCCAGCTTCCAGAGGAAACCTTTCTGCCCGAGAGTGCCGGCAACAACAAATCCACAATCCGAAGTGGCGATGAAATGAGAAGGCGCAGACTCGGAGGGCGCATCGCCGTGTATCCGGCGAATCTCCTGCGGGAGCGGGTTCTGCCCATAAAGGTTCTCAAAGAAAAAGGCTGCGAAGATCACGACAAAGTAGAAATTTCTCATGGCAATGGGTTTATATCTGTTTAGCTGGGCTATCCCGGCCTTCGGCATTAAAGCCGGGATAGCCCGTGATAATCAGCCCCTGCCAGCGGAAGCAAAGGCATTTACAAAAACTTACTTCAAAAACCAGCTAAAGCCGATATTCAACCCAAAGGCGCTGGCCTTTATCTTGCTGTCATCAACGTCCGGGTCTTTCATATTCCCGCCCTGATAGCTGAGCGTAAAGTCGGCCGAAGCTGATGGGTTGAAGAACAATGCCAGGCCCGCCCCGCCCCGGAAGGTAGTGATGTTGGTCTTGTCTTCTCCGTCGAAAAAGCCGGAACCTTCCGTCTTGGTCTTGAGTTGCCCGTAAGAAACGCCGGCTTCCAGGAAGGGCACGGCCTTCGCCACGGGAAAATAGTAGCGGGCCTGCGGTTCCAGGGAAAAAACGGTAACGGTAAATTTTTCATCGCTGTTGCCATCGCCTTTTGAGGTTGAGGACAGGAGGTTTAGCCCCAGCCCCAGGAGCAGGTTGTCGGCTACAGCATAGCCAACTATCGGAGATAACCCCAGGGCAGTGGTCTTGGCCTTATTGCCGTCGACATCCTTTTGAGTGTTGAAGCTCAGGCCGGCGCCTCCCCCTCCGCGGCTAACGAAAAAGAGGTTCTCAATGCCTCCGGAAACAGGCGTGGAAGCCCCCAGGAGGATCTTGCCCTGTTCGACCTGTGAGAAAGCGTTCAGGAAAAGGCATAGCCCGGCGATAAAAAAAAGTTGCTTTTTCATGGTTAAAGGTTTTAGCGTTAAAAAAAATCACAGATGGGCTGTCACACCCATCTATTCTTTTAGTATCAATGGTAAGGCCTGTGTACGCTCCGGCCCTTTCAGGAACAGGGTGTATACTCCCGGCGGGAGCCCGGCAACGTACACCGTATGGGCGCCGGCACGGTAGTATTTCCGGTATAATAAGCGCCCGGATGCATCGCAGAGGAAGGCCTCTGCCGCCCATGATAATGTTAGAGTGAAGCGGCCGTCACTGGGATTGGGGAAGACAGCGGCGCCCAGCCCCGGTTTGACCGGTTCAACTGTGCCGACGGCCAGGCCGCAGGCAGAGGTGGCGCTGCATCCCCCTTTGGTGACAACGACTGCGTAATCCCCGTCCTCCATAA
>CAZAXA010000215.1:7650-9916 GCA_964488965.1 uncultured Phaeodactylibacter sp.
GGGACTGGCCGGTGGCGCCAGGTATCGGCTCGCCGGTATTGCAATCAATCCATTGGTAGCCGGCGCCCGCTTCAGCTACCGTCAGGGTGTTGCCCTGCTGGCTGACGGCGAGGTCGAAAAACGGGCCTTCGCCGGGCCCGGTATTGCCGCTTTCTGCGATAAGCGGGCCGAAAAACGCCATCAGGTTGTCCACGCGCTGCCCGATATTGACAATGCTGTGGTTGTTGCCGCTCAGGCAACTTAAGTAACCGGGAGCGCCATTATTCACGATGTCGGTTTGTACGGGTATGGCGCCGCCCGTTTCCGCCGCCCAATCTGCAATGCGGCAGGAGCCGTAAACCAGCGGGAGGGTATTGTACAGCGGCGTACACCCAGCTACCGCCAGCCCGCAGTACTGGAACAACAGATGGAAGGGGCGCCGATAACCGCAGCCGACAATCAAATCATCGGTTTGGTGGTAGAGGTAGAGGGCCGGCTGTTGTGGGCCGGAAAGGATGTTGCCCATCATGCCGCCCATAAAATTGGCGACCCCGCGCACACTGGCGTCATAGCCATTGCCGAGGTGCAGCGTGCCCTCAATATCGCCTAAATCAGGACGGGCCCGCATCGCTCCGGGAGGCGTGCAACTGCCCGGGATCAGGGGCGAAGGCGCGGGGGCGTCCGGCAATTCAAAGCAGGCCGCCGGCTTCTCGGACGGCTGGTCGAGAAAGCCGGCGTACAGGGCGACGAAGCCTCCTGCGCTGGAACCGCCTATAAAAACGTTGGCCAGGTCGGTAGAGTCCAGCGCATGGCGGCTTTTGAGGAAGCGGATGGCGCCCCTGGCATCCTGCACGCCACGGTAAGCGGCGCGGATAAACTCGGTGGAGTCCAGTGCGTAAATGCACTTGCTTTGGATGCAGAAAAAGCCGGGGTCAAAGTTCCCTCCTTTGGGGTGCATCCCCAGGCGGTAGGAAATAGAAGCGGCCACCGCGCCCCTGCTGGCCAGGGCCCGGCACAATGCGACGATATCCCCGGCATTTTTATTGCCCTCCAGGAACGCGCCGCCATGGACTAAAACAAAGAGCGGGCGGGACGGATTGAAATCGCATACGGGCTTGTAAATGTCCATTTGCAGGCTTTGCGCAAGGCCCGCATAATCTGTCGCCTCGCCGTAAACGATATCGGTTTCCACGCGCCAGCCATAGCGCGCCTCGGCGTAGGGCGCCTGCCCCCACAGCAGATTCATGCACAGCAGCACTGTTGCTGATGCGGCCGCGTGTTTTCTCATTGCCGCAGGACCTGCGGAAAACTGCGGAAAAAAACTGAGGATGAATGAAAAGCTTTGGAACATCGGCATATAGAAGATTTTTCACAAAGGTAGGAAGAACCCAAAGGTTATTCCAAAAACTGGCTGAAGCCCTCATCCAGCTTTAATTTTTTATCAATCGCAGAACCTGCGCACCATCCGCCCCCTTCAGGGCCAGGACGTAAACGCCCGCCGGCAGCTCGCTCATGGCCACCTGATGGCTGCCAGGCCGGTAGTTGTCTCGGCGCAGCAGGCGCCCGGAGGCGTCGTAGAGCAGCGCCTCCGCCGCCCAGGGCAAGGCCAGGGTGAACTGCCCGCTGCTGGGGTTGGGGAAGGCCGTGGCCTGTTGTTCCTGGCCAATGGTTTTCTCCGTTCCCACAATATCTACCGGCATACAATCTGAGGTAGCCTGGCAGCCGCTGAGTTCGTCCGTGACGATAACAGCATATTCTCCACTTGAGGTAGCGACAAATAACTGCCCTGTTTCGCCGGGAATATAATCCTGGGTATCACAATTGATCCATTGGTAAATGGCCCCGGTTTCCGCTACCAGCAGGGAATCGCCCAATTCGCCATACCGGCTGATGTCAAGATTCGGCTCGTACACGCCGGCGGGAATGAAAACTTCAATTTCTACCTGGCAACCGCCGGCGTCACTAATGGTTACGGTATAACTTCCTACAGGCAGGCCGCCGGCCTCGGGCCCGCTTTGCCCGTCGCTCCATTGGTAGGCATAGGGCGGTGTGCCGTCAAAAGCCCCGACGACGGCGCGCCCATCCGCCGCTTCCGGGCAACTGGCTGGATCAATGGCGGCCACTTCAGCCCCTAATTCTTCATAGAGGTCAATATGCAGTGAAGAGGCTACAGTGCACAGATGAGCATCTGTAACGGTGACGCTATAGAATAATGCTCCCTCCGCCACAATGACATTGCCGCTCTGCCCATTATGCCAAAGGTAATGATAAGGGGGCGTGCCTCCTG
>CAZAXA010000216.1:0-9913 GCA_964488965.1 uncultured Phaeodactylibacter sp.
TGGTGGAGGTGATGGCCGGGTCGTTGTCATCACAGTCGATATCGGCGGCTACGCCGTCGCAGTCCGTATCATTAACGCTACTGCCAGCCAGCGGGTCATTATCGTCGCAGTCGATGTCAGCCGCTATGCCATCACAGTCCGCATCGTTCACGTTGGTGGAGGTGATGGCCGGGTCATTGTCATCGCAGTCGATGTCGAAAGGCACACCATCACAATCCATATCATTAAAGCTGCTGCCTGCTGAGGGGTCGTTGTCGTCGCAGTCGATATCGGCGGCCACGCCGTCGCAGTCGGCATCATTGACGTTGGTGGAGGTGACAGAGGGGTCGTTGTCGTCGCAGTCGATGTTGGCGGCTACGCCGTCACAGTCGGCGTCATTGACGTTGGTGGAGGTGACCGAGGGGTCGTTGTCATCGCAGTCGATATCGGCGGCCACGCCGTCGCAGTCGGCGTCGTTGATGTTGGTGGAAGTGACCGAGGGGTCGTTATCGTCGCAGTCGATATCGGCGGCCACGCCGTCACAGTCCGCGTCGTTGACGTTGGTGGAAGTGACTGAGGGGTCGTTGTCGTCGCAGTCGATACCGGCGGCTACGCCGTCGCAGTCCGCGTCGTTGACGTTGGTGGAGGTGACCGTTGGGTCGTTGTCGTCGCAGTCGATACCGGTGCAGACACCGTCGCCATCGGCATCGCCGATGCCGGTGCAGGCGGTGGAAGTACCCACGCAATCGCAGTTGGGATCGACCATATCGTTGATGGTCGTGTTATCCCCATCGTTGCAGGGGTCGCCGATATTGGCCATCAGGCTGATGCAGTCGGGCGGGTCGGCGGTGAAGGAGACGCACAGTTCCGGGGCCTTGGTGGCGCCGCCTTCGAAGGCGTCTGCCGTCCGGCCGCCCACGCCTTCGATGATGAGCGTAATGGCGCTGTTTGCCGTGAAGCCCGGCCGGTTGACGATCTCCTGAATAAGAGGAGCGATGTTCGGGGTTCGCTGGGCCGGGCCGGCGTCGCCGACGTTGAGCCAGTCCGGCGGCATCCAGCTTATGGTAGCGTTGGTTCGCGGGCGGCTGCTGATATCGGAGCTTACGCCGCCGGTGAAAGTGGGGGAGTCGTCAGCGGCATGTCCGGAGATGGTAAGCTGACTGGGGTTGACATTGGTATTTTCATCAGCCGTAAACTGGATGTAGGCGTTGGTGATGGTAGCGCCCGGAGTAATGCCCATGCCGGCAAAACGCATGCCCAGGATCATCAGGCCGGCAGGGCCGTCGTCAGTGATATCCAAATCCACGCTGGTCAGGTTCACATGGCCAGTGGAACGTTCTTCAGCATCATCAGTGCCGGCGCCGATGCGGGCGCAGACGAAGGCGGGGCCTACGACGCCGCCGCCGCAGCTGCAGTCTGCCTGTATGGTTTCCCCGCTGGTTGTGGGGATGCCGTCATCGCAGGCGTCGCCGGGCCGGGTGGTGACGGAGGGGTCGTTGTCGTCGCAATCCAGGCCGGTGCAGATGCCGTCGCCATCGGCGTCGCCGATGCCGTAGCAGGGATCAGGCGTGCCGTCGCACATACAGTCGCCGCCGTACACATCATTGATGGTGGCGGGGTTGCCGTCATCACAGGCATCGCCCGGCTTGTAAGCAATGGCCGGGTCATTGTCGTCACAATCCAGATTGGAGCAGATGCCGTCGCCGTCGACGTCCACCGTGGTGATATCGATATCGTTATCATCGCAATCAATATCGTTACAGATGCCGTCGCCGTCGACATCCAGGGTGGTGACGGCGGGGTTATTATCATCGCAATCCACATCCGCACAGATGCCGTCGCCGTCGTTGTCGCCGATGCCGGTACAGGGGTTGAGTGTGCCGGTACAATTGCAGTTGGCATCATACATATCGTTGATGGTGGCCAGGTTGGCGTCATCGCAGGCATCGCCGGCCTGGTAAGTGACGTTGGGGTCGTTATCGTCGCAATCCACGTCGGCGCAGACGCCATCGCCGTCGGCATCGCCGATGCCGGTGCAGGCGGTGGCGGTTCCCACACAGTCGCAGTTGGCATTGATGACATCATTGATGGTAGTGTTGTCCCCGTCGTTGCAGGGTGCGCCGATATTGGCGGGGATATTGGGGCAATCAGGGCTTTCGAGGGTATATTCTATGCAGATTTGCGGCGCCCTGTCAGGCGAGCCTTCGAAGGCCTCGGCGACCCGCCGGCCGCCTCCTTCGATGATGATGGCTATGGAACTGCCGGCGGAAAAGCCGGGCCGCATGACGATCTCCTGAATAATATAGGAGATATCGAGCGTTTGCTGGGCAATGCCGTTGCCGCCGACCGACAGCCAGTCGGTCGGCGACCATACGACAGAAGCGCTGGTGCGGGGGCGGCCGCTGATGTCGTAATCATCTTCGGTAAAGGTGGCGGCGTTGTTGCTGTCCTCGCCGTAGATGGTAAGGCTGCTGGGGTTCTCGTTGGCAACTTCGTCGACGGTGAACTGAATGCTGGCGCTGGTGATCGAAGCTCCCTGCGGGATGTTAAGGTTATTGAAGCGCAGGCCTACCACCTGGTTGCCCTGGCCGGGTTCATTGACGAGTTCGAGGTCTGAGCTGGTCGTATTAACCCTTCCGGAGGGGCGCTCCTCGGCATCATCCGAACCGGAGTCTACCCGGGAGCAGGTAGTCGCCGGGCCCACCGTTACCTGCACCACATCAGATTGCCCCATATTGCCGTCGTCATCTTCGGCGAAGGCCTGGATGTCATAGGCGCCCTCTCCGGGGAGCATATAGCTGATGGAGTAGGGAGGCGTATTATCAATGCCGACGGAAACGCCGTTGACGCGGAAGTCGACCTGAACGACGGAGCCGTCGCTATCCATAGCGTTGGCGGAGATCGTAATATTCTGGGGCGACATGTAGTGGCTGCTGCCGGCAGGAGAGGTCAGCGTCACGGTCGGGGCGGAGCCCACCAGCCCCTGTTTGACGATGGTCAGGTAATCGTCAATGGCGCCGGTCTCCCGGATGAATTTGATATCCATCTGGTTGCCGGCGACTTCCATGAGCATGGATCCGTACTCGGTGATGGTGCTGTACATTACCGGGTGCGTCGTGCTGGCGGAGCCCGTTTTTTTACCGGCGGAACCGGTGACGATGTAGACGGTTCCGGGAACGTCGGGGCCGGCGTTCTTGGTGTAGGCCCCGTCGCCGTCCAGCCGGCCGTCGCCCAGGTCTATCCCCATGGTGGCGGGGTCCCAGGTGTTGGACTCGCCGTAGTGGCCGTGGATCATGTAGGAGCGCTGCCAGTTGTGGGAGTGCCCGACCAGTACGAGGTCGACGCCATGGGCTTCCAGGATAGGCACAACGTTTTCCCGCATGGTGGTCTCCTTGCCGTTGTTGTCGGATTCGCCATCTTTGGAGTAGGGCGGATGATGGAAATAGGCGACTTTCCAGGCCTGGGTGGTGCTGGCCAGGTCGTTTTCCAGCCAGGTCAGCATGGGGCCGCCCACATCGCGGTCTTCGTCGTCGGAATTGAGCACGACGAAGTGGATATTGCCGTAATCGAAAGAGTAGTAGGATTCCGTGCCGGTGGGCAGGCCGCCCGCTTCTCCGTTGGTGGGCATGGTGAAGATGTCGTAATAGGGCCCGGACTGGTCTTCACTATTGGCCGTTATGGTTTCGTGGTTGCCGATGGCGGGCCACATGACGGTATTGATGAGGCGGTCTTCGTACATATTTTCGAAGAAAGCAGCCTGAAATTCGTCATCAGTGCCGTCATCATAGGCATTGTCGCCCAGCAGGAGCATCATATCGATATGGGCCGAACCGTTGAAGTTGTAGAACGCGTCGCGCACCGCTCTCTGGCTGTTGTTGCCGGTGCCGCAGTCGCCCAGCACCCAGGCGCGGATGGACTGGATGGCGCCGGGGTTGGGGGAAGTCCGGAAGTAATAGTTGTTGCCGGGCATGGTCAGCTGGCCGGAAGAATTGCCCACCGCGTAGTAATAGGTGGTATTGGCGGCCAGGCCGCTGATCTTGACCTCGTGTTCGGTACGGCTGCCTGTAATGGTATTGGTGAAGGCCAGGTTGGAAGGGCTAGCGCCGTACCAGACCCGGCTGGAGGTGGGGCTGTCCGTCCGCCACCGGATGATCATACTGCTCGGGGTTCCCACCTGCAGGTAGGGGCCCCTGATGATAGATTGCGCAATGGTTTCCGCAGTGAAAAGACACAAGCTAACGCTTATCAGAAAGAAGTAGAAGTCTTTTCTCATTAGGTCGTCTTTTTGTGTTGGATTACAATTTCTTTTTCCTGTGCCGGGTATATGATAGAATATAACAAAAATCAGGGAAAATGGAAAAACCATACTGCTTTCAGCAGGGCTAATGTTTGTAAGTATCTGTTCGGTGCTAGTGTTTGTCGTGTCGAAAAGGGGTAATGCTACCTGGAAATGCTAATAACAAGGGCTTTCGAAATGGCAAATTTAAATAAATATAAATTGTTTACATAATTTGTAGGGAAACTATTTGAGATAAGTGAATTGAATGATGATTCCGTAGTCTGCTGGAGTTGGCGGCCCGGCTTGCGCCGGCCTCGGTAAGATACTGATGGCCAGCTTGAAAGGCCATTCCCCTTTTTTTATGCCCCAAAGTGAAACCAGCGCCGCCGGAATCCGTAACAATAACAAAATAAAAGCGTGTTGCCGGTGTGCCCATATTTTTGGCATAGCGGTTTATCCAATCCCTCCACCCCTTAGAGCATGTTTGGAGGCCAATCTTTGAGCTGCAAAGGTCACTTTTTTGATGATACTTCGTTGCTTTTTTTGACCGTACCTACGGGTACGCTCTTCAAAAAGACGCCTCGTCTCATCAAAAAATTGACTCTTTTCGCTTTCAAACCCGGCCTCCAAACATGCTCTTAGTTCCTGGCGGCTACGCCCTCTCTGGCCATCCAGTCATACAGGTTCTCCCGTTTGATCGCGGCTGCCATCAGCCCGGGAAACTGATCGGGTGTACAGGCGAAGGCCGGGATATCCAGCCCGGCCAGTTGGCCGGCGAGTTGTTTATTGTAAGCGGGAGCGCCCTGGTCATTGAGTGCCAGGAGGGCAATGAACTGGGCGCCGGAAGTTTTGATCGCGGCGGCCCTTTCGAGCATATCCTCTTCCCGCCCGCCTTCGTAGAGGTCACTGATCAGAACAAAGATGGTGTCGTTGGGCCGTTGTATAAGCGGCCGGGCATAAGCCAGGGCTTTGGCTATGTCGGTACCTCCGCCGAGCTGGGTGGCAAAAAGCAGGTCGACGGGGTCGTTGAGGTGAGGGGTGAGGTCGGCGACGCTGGTATCGAAGGCGATGAGGTGGGTGCGCAGGCTGCGCAGGGAGGCCATAATGCAGGCCAGTATGCCCGCGTACACCACGGAAGAGGCCATGGAGCCGCTCTGGTCGGCCAGCAGGATGATATCCTTCAGGCAGGCGCGCTTTCTGCCGAAACCGAAAATCTGCTCGGGAATGATGGCCTTCAGTTCCGGTTGATAATGTTTAAGGTTGGCGCGGATGGTGCGGCGCCAGTCGACCTCATTGAGGCGCGGGCGCCGGTTGCGGGCCGAGCGGTCGAGGCTGCCGCGAATGGCCTGGCGCAGGGGGTTGCCCAGCCGCTTTTCCAACTGTTCCACTATCCGGCGGATGACCATCCGGGCCGTCTCCCGCGTTTGGTCGGGCATGGCCTTATTGAGCGAAAGGATGGCGCCTGCCAGGTGGACGTCCGGTTCGATCGCCTCCAGCAGTTCCGGTTCGAGGAGCATGCGTTCCAGCCCCAGGCGGCGGAGGGCGTCGCGTTGCAGCAGTTGCACGACGGGCGTCGGGAAGTAGCGCCGGATATCGCCCAGCCAGCGGTTGACGTTGGGAGAAGAACTGCCCAGGCCGGCCTGCCTGCCGGAGTCGTAGAGCGCTTCCAGGACTTTATCTATGCCCTGTGCCCGGCCGCGCAGAGGCACGCCTCCTTCCGGGTCGGCCTGCCTGCCCAGGATCAGCCGCCAGCGTTCGATGCGTTCTTCCATCTGAGTATTATACTGCGTCGGTTAATCTTCTTAAAGGTATCAAAATCGCGGGCTTTTCTACAATTTCGCGGTGTACATAAAATCAAATTTGTGAAGCAGGATACGCTGAGACATTTCGACGAAGAACACCATGAGGCGCTAAGATCGATCAGGGTGTCCCGAATTATACTGCCGGTAATGATAGGGGTCGCCGCAGTAGGCTATCTGCTCTGGCGGCAGTTCGACCCCTCCGAGTTTGCCAGAATAGGCTGGACGGCGCATACGCTGTTCTGGGTTGGCGCCTGTGTGCTGATTCTCGTTGTCCGGCACCTTTCCTACGCTACCCGCCTGCGCATCCTGTCGGAAGGGGAGTTCAGCTGGCGAAAATGCATAGAGCTCATCTTTATCTGGGAATTCAGCTCGGCAGTCTCTCCCACCAGCGTGGGCGGCTCGGCGGTTGCCTTCTTCGTGCTGGCCCAGGAAAAGTTGTCTACCGCCAGGACGGCGACCATTGTTTTATATACCATCGTTCTGGACAGCTTTTTCTTTATCGGGAGCTTACCCCTGCTGTTCCTGTTCTTCGGCACCAGCATGATCCGCCCGGATGTTGAGACGATCTATGATATGGGCGGATGGGGCTTTTATTTCATTTTCGCCTATTCGCTGATGGCCATATACAGCAGCATTTTTTACTATGGCCTGTTCATCAACCCCGGACAGATGAAACGGGGGCTGGTAAGCTTTACCCGTATCCCTTTTCTGAAGCGGTACCGCCGCCGGGCAATAGAACTGGGCAATGAAATGATCCTGGCCTCCAACCACCTCAAAGGGCAAAACTTCCGGTTTCATCTCGGAGCTTTCCTGGCCACTGTTTCTGCCTGGTCCTGCCGTTTTATCCTGCTCAATTGCCTGATCATTGCGTTTGTGACGAACATACCGCTGAATTTCTGGGCCCAGTTCGAACTTTACGCCCGCCTGGAGAGCATGTTCGTAATCATTGCTTTCAGCCCTACGCCGGGCGGCGCGGGCTTTGTGGAAATCCTGTTCGGCGGCTTCCTGAGCGACTACGTGTCCAATCCGACCATTGCCACCCTCATCTCCACCATCTGGCGGCTGTTGTCCTATTACACCTACCTCCTGGCGGGGGCTATCGTCATTCCCAACTGGATCAGGGAAATCCTCAACGAGCGCCGCCTGCACCGGGAGGAAGCCCTGGAGGTGAATTAAGGAACCGGCTGAGAATAACTTCCCGGAGTGATGAATATTGATTGTTTTTTTTCAAACCTCACGCTGGTTTAAAAGGCCGCAGCATCCGGCTTCCTCCCTGAAATTCCTTAGTTTCGCCCCTGTACCAAAGCCCCCTCTATGACTCCGGCAACCACCCAAACCGGCCTGGCCCGCCTGGTTTCCGAAAGTAAATGGCAGGAAAAGCTGCCCGGCCGCCTGGCTTACCTTTGTCACAGCGCTTCTGTAGATGAACGGCTGGAGCATGGCGCGGCTGTCCTGAAGCGCCTCTTTGGAAAAAGGCTGGCCGCCCTGTTTGCTCCTCAGCACGGCCTGGCCACCGATGCCCAGGATAATATGATCGAATCTCCGCATTTTTTTCACCGCCATTTTCAGTTGCCGGTGTACAGCCTGTACTCCGAAACCCGTGCGCCCACTCCCGAAATGCTGGCCGGTATCGACAGCCTGGTGATCGACCTGCAGGACAACGGCGTACGGGTGTACACCTATATCTGGACCATGGCGCTGGCCATGGAAGCCTGCGGTAAGGCCGGTATTCCCGTCATTGTCCTGGACCGGCCCAACCCTCTGGGCGGACAGCGGGTGGAAGGCAATATCTCGGAACTGGAGTACCGGTCTATTATCGGCTGGTTGCCTCTGCCGAAGAGCCATGGAATCACGGCGGGAGAGATCGCCCGCTTTGCCGTAAAGTACTGGAGTATCGGCTGTGAACTTACCGTTATCCCCATGCAGGGTTGGCAGCGCTATATGCCTTTTGAAGCTACCGGCCTGCCCTGGGTATTCCCCTCGCCCAATTTTCCTTCGCCTCTTACCGCCCGGGTATATCCGGGAACGGTCCTCGTCGAAGGAACCAGCCTTTCAGAGGGGCGCGGCACAGTGCGCCCTTTTGAGCTGATCGGCCATCCTCAGCTGAATCCGTACTCATTTGTGGAAGAATGCCACTCCTCGATGGAGGCGGCAGGCATCAGGGGTTGCCGCCTGCGCCCCGCCACCTTCGTTCCTACTTTCGACAAGTTTGAAGGGCAGGCCTGCAATGGATTCCAGTTGCACCTTACAGATGGCGAGAGCTTTCGCCCCTGGCTCGCCGGCCAGTGGCTGCTCCGGGAACTGTACCGGCGCCTGGGCGAGCGCTTTGCCTGGCGGCAACCGCCTTTTGAGTATGTTTACGATCAACTGCCCATCGACCTGCTGAATGGCAGCGAAGGGCCCAGGCTCTGGGTAGAACGGCAGGGTTCTGTTGAAGAGTTGCTGGCCCTGGAATCGAGGGGTAGAGAGGAGTATCTGGAGCGAAGGGAGGAGGTGTTGTTGTATGCCTGAACCCCCTCATCTCCTTCAGATAAAAGACAAAAAACACAAAAATGAACTTCGACAAATCCCCATCCCTCTTCACATCCCGGCGGGAAATGGCCTTCATGGGCCATTGCAGCATCTCTCCCCTGTACAGCAAAGCGGCGGATATCGCCGTTGAGCTGATCCGCGGGCAAGAACTCTACGGTGGAGCGCCGCTGATAGAAGCCTATATGGAGCAGCTCCACAAGCTGAAGGCACACACTGCCGCCCTGCTTCGCAGCCGGCCGGAGAACATAGCCGCGGTTAAAAACACATCGGAGGCCTTATCCATGGTGGCCAACGGCTACCCCTTCGAGCCGGGCGACGAGGCCGTCTCCTTCGTGCAGGAGTACCCTGCCAACCATCATCCCTGGCGCCTGCAGGAACTGGCCAGAGGGGTAAAGCTGAAACTGCTTTCCAACATCCCGGCACGGGAGGATATTCCGGCCTTCATGATCGGGCGCTGGAGCATGGAAGAGCTGGAAAACCTCGTTACATCCCGTACACGGGTGATCGCCCTCAGCCATGTGCAGTTTACCAGCGGGTATGCCGCACATCTCCGGCAGTTGGGGAGCTTCTGTAAAGAGCGCGGCATCGACCTGATCATCGACGCGGCCCAGAGCCTGGGCGCCATGCCCCTCTACCCGGAAGAATGGAATATCGCCGCTCTGGCCTCCGCCGGCTGGAAATGGCTGCTGGGGCCCATGGGCATAGGCGTTTTATATACCAGCCCGGCATTTCGGGACAAGCTTCGGCCGGTGCAGGTCGGCGCGGAAAGCATGAAGCAGGAATTTGATTTCATGAACCTGGAATGGGACCTTCAGCGCACGTCCCGCCGCTTCGAGTACAGCACTTTGCCCGTCTCCCTGGTAGCCGCCCTGGCCGCCGCCCTCGGCGATGTGCACGCCCGCTATGGCGCTGAAGCCATCTTCCGGGAAATCCTCCGCCTGCAGGATATTTTCCTGGCCCGGCTTGACAACCCGGCTTGTAAGCCCCTGTTGTTTGAACCGGCGCACCGCTCGGGCATTCTGTCCGTTTACTGCGACAAACTGGATGAGGTGAAGAAAAAACTGTCCGCAAAGGGCATCGTCTGCGCGCCCCGCAGCGGCTTTCTGCGCGTAGCGCCTCATTTTTACAATACCGAAGAGGATATGGAGTCGCTGGCGGAGGTGTTGAACGGGGGGTAGGGGTTATGTTGTCATATTGTTGCAGGGCTACGCTAAATGATTCCTTTTTTTGTACCCGTTAGCCAGCAATATAGCAATATATACTCCGCGGCAATAGGTTTTCCCGGCCTTTCAGGTACGGGACAGGTAGTGTCGGGAAAACC
>CAZAXA010000217.1:0-9857 GCA_964488965.1 uncultured Phaeodactylibacter sp.
GAGCGCCGGTGAAAATAAGGAAGCGGTAAAGAGTAGCAGCAGGTATGTCATATTTAAAAACTTTGCAAAGTTAAACAGCACGTACTTCCGTTCAGTTGAAAGGGGGGTGTTATAAAAAGATTAAAAACCAAAGGTTTATGGCCTGCAAAAATAAGGAGCTTGCTCCTTACTGCCATATAAGAAAAGGAACAATAATAAAAGATTAACATTGCTTAACAGTTGTGCCTGAAAATAACGAACTTGCTTCGGCCAAACAGACAAGCGGATGAAAAACATAATAGACCTGCTGGGCAGGGCCATGCTCTCTTTCATTTTCCTTTACGAAGCCTATGATTCCATCTTTTATTTTAAAGAGACCAAGGAAAAGATGTCGGCCTACAGCCTGAACTGGAATCAGGATTTGTTGCTGGTAGGAGCCATTATCGTACTTTTGCTGGGCGGCGCCTTATTGCTGTTCGGCTACCGGGCGCGCCTGGGCATCGTCATCCTCTTGCTGTACTGGGTACCCGTCACTTTCATCGTGCATTCTTTCTGGAACGACCCCGAGCCGGCGCGGCGCCTGCAGTCCATCCTTTTCATGAAAAACGTCGCCATCATCGGCGGCATGCTGATGGTCTGGGCCAACGGGGTGGGCAAGTACAGCGTCAAACGCCTGTTTGCCACTACCCATGTGCCGGGAACGTAGGGGGGGTAGTGCATTAGTGCATTCGAATCCCGAATCAGCTAATCAACGAATATCCCACCCCAACACCCCCGCCTTCCCTCAATTCAGCTTTTCCCCACAATACTTACAGTATATGGCGTCATCCGCATGGCCTTCCTTTCCGCAATAGCGGCAGGACTGGGTAGTGTAAGCCTGTTTTTTGAAGCCGCCGATCATTTCCGCGGAGACGATGCCGGTGGGCACGGCGATGATGGCGTAGCCCAGTATCATGATAAAGGCGGAGAGGAACTGCCCCAGGGCCGTGGCGGGGGTGATGTCGCCGTAACCGACGGTGGTGAGGGTGACTATCGTCCAGTAGATGCTGCGGGGGATGCTGGAAAAACCTTCGTTCCGCCCCCCCTCCACCAGATACATCACCGAGCCGATGATGATCACCAGCAGCAGGACGAAGGCCAGGAAAACCGTGATCTTGGCCTGGCTGGCCTTCAATGCCCGCACGATGGCCTCCCCCTCCCTCAGGAAGTGGCCGAGCTTGAAAATCCGGAATACCCGCAACAGCCGCAGCACCCGGATGACCAGCAGGTACTGGGCGCCGTAGATGAGCAGGCTGATATAGGTGGGCAGGATGGCCAGGAGGTCGACTATACCGAAAAAGGAAGCGGCATATCTTGCCGGGCGGTACACACAATAGAGGCGCAGGATATATTCGATGGTGAAAATGATGGTGAAGCCCCACTCCAGGATATAAAAAAGGCTGGCGAAACGCGACTGCAGGCTCTGGATGCTCTCCAGCATTACGACCAGGACGCTGGCCATGATGAGGAGGAGCAGAGCTATATCGAAGGCTTTGCCGGCAGGCGTATCCGCTTCAAAGATGATCTCGTGTAGTTTTTCCTTTAGCGCATTGCGTTGATCGGCCGATGTCATTTATTTTGGATTTACGGGGAAAAAATACGAAGCTTTGCCGTGGCGTCCATATTTTTCCGGGGCGGATTTGACGGGTTTTTCATGTGCGCATGCGAAGGCCAAAAAAATATCTGATAAAAACTTTAATATTCGAATAATTTTAATTTATTTTGTCGGACAAATTATAAATCCATTCCTATTCCCCGGGCAAACACGCGAAAACTTCAAACCGAGAGCTTTGAGAGGCGTTATTTCTACTTAGACTGCCAGAAAAACGATGCCGGCCTGAAAGTTTCCTTTTGGATGCCGGTTGTGAAAGAACCAGCTTCAAAAGGGCAACCTTTTGGGTGTGCTCCCGTATAACCTTTAATGAGAGGCTTCACTGGTAGATAAGCGCAAAAGTGCCCGGTTGCCTGTGCAATGATTTTTGCAACCAAAATCAGAAGGCCGTGATTAAAGCCGTAATCGTAGAGGACGAGATCAAAGGGTTGAACAACCTCAAGAACCTGCTTGGCAAATACTGCGAAGAGGTGGAGGTGATAGGAGAAGCTACCAGCAACGAGGAAGCGCTCCATTTGCTTTCCAGCCCGGATATCGACCCTGATGTAGCCTTTCTGGACATCAGCCTGCCGGACGGGCAGGTCTTTCAGTTGCTCAACCAGATCCGGCCGGTCGGCTTCGAGGTCATCTTCGTAACGGCTTACCAGGACTTTGCCATCAAGGCCTGTAATTACAGCTCCATAGGGTATATCCTCAAGCCGATCGACCCCGATGAGCTGAAGGATGCCGTCTCCCGCATCCGCCCCAAGCGGGAAGGGCAGATCGACCGGCGCCTGGAGATTTTTAACAGTTATTACAACAACCCCAATGCCTTTACCAAGATGAGCATTTCTGCTCTGGACGGCATCTACTTCGTGAATATCCGCGATATTGTCCGTTTTGAAGCAGAAGACAATTATACGCATATCTACCTCAACAACGGAGAGCGCATTACGGCCTCCAGGACGATCAAGGCCTATGAGGACCTGCTTGCCCCCTTCAACTTCTACCGCGTTCACAAAAGGCACGTTATTAACCTGAACTACATGCGCAAATTCGTTAAGGGTGATGGAGGCTATCTGATCATGGACGATGAAATAAGGATCGAAGTTTCCCGGCGCCGAAGGCCTGCCTTTATGGAACAGATGAAGCGCCTGCAGGAAGGCCTTTAACCGCCCCGGGCATCGCCGGAAAAGAAGGCCGTTTCGTTCCCTTTTTCCTGCGCGGCCCTTGCGATCCGTGACGAACTACATACCCCGTTGACGACAAACAAGCCTAACCTACATGCCGTCGCAGCATGCCCTTTACATTTATTTGTAATAAAAAAATGTAAGCGGGGCCTGGCTTTCGGCTTCGTGGCAAGAGAATAATTTTATACTTTTACTGACCAGTAACGGAATCGGAATGAAACAATTTGATCCCGTGTACACAAAATGAAATACTATGGGAAAATCCAAGAAAAACTTAGAAGACCTGAAAAAAGACCTCAAGACGATCAAGGAAGATGACATGAAAAAGATCGTCGGGGGTAAGAAAGGCAAAAACAAAAACTGGAATAATGGCTGCGGCGGCATAGTGCCGCAGTAGGCATATCTGAAAATATATCTTATCTTGAGGGCTATATCTCTGTGCCAGGAGATATAGCTCTTTTTTTTATTTTTATTGCCGCTATGTTTATCGGAAACCCCGTACCGCAAGTGCTCAACGTCAGCGAGCTGGAGTTCAAACTCCGTCATCAGAAAGATCCTTTGCAGCGCCTGATCTCGCTGGACAAGCTGGCCGGCCATTACACCTACACCGATATACGGCGCGCGCAGGAACTGCTTTCCGAGTTCAGCTGCATCCTGAAGGAATACGACAACCCTGATTTCAAGCTCAGCTACCACTGGCATGCCGCCACCGTTTACAACCAGCTGTACGATTTCTCCACCGCCGAGGCCCACTTCCTGGAGACGGCCGAAATGCTGGAGGAGCGCGGAACGGTCAAGCAGCAGGCCGAGGCCTACATCGACTACGCCGGCGTGTGCATGAACCAGGAGCAGATGGAAAAGGCGACGGCCTACCTGGAAAAGGCCGCCAGGCTGCTCAAAAGTTTTCCGGACGACCGCCTGCTGGCCCGCATCACCTGCCGGGAGGGCTTCATGAACCTGCATTACAGCAACTACTCCCGCGCCATCGAACTCCTGCTGGCCGCCGATAAGAGCATCACCATGCTGGGGCAGCCCCTGGAACTGAAGGACTACTACTTCCTGACCCTCATCCATTCCGGCCTGGGCAAGGTCTATGAACGCAATGACGACCGGGAAAAGAGCGTCCGCTCCTACCTCAAAGTGGTCAACATGTGCGAAGCCATGGGCATGCGCACCCGCCTGTCCTGGCATTACCTCAATGTGGGCATCGGCTACATCGCCCTCAACGACCAGGAAAAGGCCGAGGAGTACTTCCGCAAGGCCATCGACATCACCGATGACATCAGCGAGTACGCCCGCGCCAGCGCCTACGCCAACCTCGGCTATTGTTATTACGAAAAAGGCCTGTATGAAGAGGCCCTGGAACTCTTCGACCGGGCCGAGCACCTCTACAAACACAAATCGGAAGAGGATTATTACAACTTTTCCATCATCGACGCCTGGCGGGGCCGCCTCTATCAGGAACAGGGAGAAATGGAACTGGCCCTGCGCCACTACACCCAGGCCCTGGAATACGCCGGCCTGATCAGGGATTACAAGCAACTGGCAGGCATCTGTAAGGACTTTGCAAAATATTATGCCAACCTCGGCGACTTTAAGAATGCCTACCACTACCAATGCCTCCACGATAAGTACACCGAACAGAATATGGAGCAGGTGGACAAGCGGAAGCAACTGGAACTGGAAGTCAAATACGAGGCCGAAAAGAAAAAACAGGAGACGGAACTGCTGCGCCTGCAGGCCACCCGCCTCCAGCTGAAGGCCCTGCGCGCCCAGATGAACCCGCACTTCATGTACAACGCCCTGAATTCCATCCAGAATTACATCACTTCCAACGAGATCACCTCCGCTGCCAAATACCTGGCCAAGTTCGCCCAGCTGATGCGCCAGAGCCTCGAATATTCAGACCTCGAGATCATCTCCCTGGAAAAGGAGATCGAATTCCTGGAGGACTACCTTTTTATCAACGAGAAACTGCGTTTCGAAGACCGCCTCAAGTACGAGATCATCATCGATGAAGAGATCGAGGAAGATATCCTCGGCGTTCCGACCATGATCGTTCAGCCCTACGTGGAAAACGCCATAGAACACGGCCTGCGCACCAAGCGGGACGGCCTCATCCGCGTCCTGTTCTTCCTCTACGACGAAGATACCATCCTCTGCGTAGTGGAAGATAACGGCATCGGCAGAGAAAAGGCCCGGCAACTGCGCATGCAGGACCCCCAGTACAACAACCACCGCTCCCGGGGCACCACCATCACGGAAAAACGCCTGGAAATCCTTCACAACTCCAAGGAAAAGGACTCCTTCGTCCATACCATCGACCTGAAAGATGAAAAAACCGGCGAACCCCGGGGTACCCGGGTGGAGATCAGAATCCCCATTATGGAGATACAGATCAAATGACGCCCTGCCCTCCTCAGTAAAACTGCACGATATCTACCAGTAATCCATTCACCAGGTCGTACCACCGGCTGTGCGGCTCATTGGTGGCCAGGACGATGCAAAGCCCCTTGGCCGGCACGTACATGAGGATGGTGCGGTAATCCATCAGCGCGCCGGTATGGCCATGGTGGACGATGCCGTGGTCGTCCCACAGGCGGGTGCCCAGGCCGTAGTGGTCGCCCCCGACGGCAAAGCCATAGTCGGTGGTCATCTGCGACAGCGAGGCCGGGCTGAGGAAGGAACCGCCGTAGACGGCCCGCCCGAAGCGGGCGACATCGGCGGGGGTGGAGACGATGGCGCCGGCCGCCCCCACGGCCGAAAGGTGGTACTCGTAGGCGCGTTCGTTCTCCGCCAGGCCGGGAATATGGGCGATACGGTTGCTGAAATCGTCGTAGAGGGTATTTTCCAGTCCGAGGGGTTCGAAAATCCATTGCTGGAAAACCTCGCTCAGGGGCCGGCCCGTTACTTCTTCCGCCAGCGCGCCCAGGATGTAGAAGCCGGTATTGGAGTAGGCATAGGCCGTGCCCGGTTGGAACAAGGCCCCTTTCTGCACGGCGTAGGCGAAGATGTCCTCATTCGTCCAGGTGCGGGTCATCCAGCTGCCGGTGAAGAAGTCGCTGCTGTTGAGGTGGTCCACTACGCCGGCGGTATGGCTGAGCAGTTGCCGGATGGTGATGTCTTCGCCGTATTCCAGCCCGGGGATGGGCAGGTGGGCGAAGAGCTTGTCGTCCAGCCCGAAGCGGCCCTCTTCGGCCAGGCGCAGGACCAGGGCCGCCGTGAAGATTTTGGACACGCTCGCCATGCGGTAGCGGTGGTTGGGGTTGGCGGCCCCGGCGCTGAACGGGCTGTGCCTGCCGGCGGTGGAGGTGAACAGATCGCCCTCCGGCGTGGCCACCGCCGCCGAGACGCCCAGGATGCCGGTAGTCGTCAGCTGAAAATGGTACAGCAATTCCTCATCCAGCTTTTCCTGGAAGGTGAGCGCCACCACCACCCGTATGGTGAGCTCGCGGCTGCGCTGCCCTTTACCGTCGTCGGCAATGATGGCCAGCTCCCGGGCGCCCTCATTCTGGCGGGAAGGCGTGCCCTTCAGTTTCCGGCTGGCCGCATCGAAGCTGAGCCAATCCGGCAGGCCCTCCACTGCCACGAACACCTCGTCGCCATCAATATCCTCTACCGGAATGGTATAGACGAAAAGGGAATCGGCATAGGCCAGCAGTTCCGGCGGCGTGCCGATCTCCGGAAGGTGGTTGATGGGGCCTTCGGCCGTTTCTTTGGAGCAGGCGGAAAATAGTAAAACAGTAAGAAGGCCCAGAGGCAATATGCGGAGAAAGGAAGCCATGGAAAATTGGATTTGTTTGTGGCGGAAAGATAGAGAGAATTTTTGGTGCGCGGGGCCTCCAGGCCCGCGAAGGCTGCCTCTGGCAGCACCTGAAAAGGCGGTATCATACGAAAAACCTGCTTGAAGCAGGTTTTCGCGAGCCTTCAGGCCCGCGCTCCAGGCATTCCAGGCCGGCAAAATTTTAAGTTAACAAAGTACTATCAGCGCTACAGGCAAAAATCTGACCAATTTTTTTACCTTTAGAACCCTTTTAACTTTGGTTATTATTTACTTCTTCTACTAAGAACGATGAACAAGGCCAAAAAAGTTAATAAAAGTCTGATCCGGTATTCTCTGGTTACAGTCATACTGGTTTGGATAGCTTCATAAATAAATTGGGGGGGGCATAATTGGGAATCAATATTAGTGTATGATAGCAAGGGTTACTACTCCTATCTTCCAGCTGTTTTTATTTATAATGACCTGAGTTTTTCTTTTTTTGAGGATATTGAGGAAAAGTATTACTCAAAATACCATGCTTATGATTATAGGACTAAGTTGAGCAATGATAAATACGTGAATAAATATTTTGTCGGCACTGCTTTATTAGAGCTGCCCTTTTTTCTTGCCGGGCATTTGTGCAGTTGGCTGGCTGGCCTACCAACAGATGGATATTCAAAATACTACGCAATAGCAATAAACCTTTCCAGCATATTTTATTTATTGATTGGATTATTGTATCTGGAAAGGATATTTAGGGAATTTGGAATAGAGAGGGGGAATCAGTGGATCATTATTTTATCTATTATTTTCGGGACAAATGCTTTTGTATATTCTGTTGTAGATCCTGGCATGTCCCATATTTATTCCTTTGCCTGTATTAACGCACTTATCTATCATACGTATGAATTCAAGCATAAAAACCTACCCAAGGATTTTTTCTTCATCTGTGTATTTATGGGGTTGGTTATATTAATCCGCCCGGTCAATATTATTGTTATTCTTGGCATTCCCTTTTTTTTTGAATCGGCAGATGATCTGTTAAGGACTTTGAATCAGATTATCAGACTGAGACTTAAAGCGCTGTTAGCTCTTTTTGTAGCTATTTGTATCGGAGCTATTCAATTGGGCATATATAAGATTCAGACGGGATCTTGGTTTATTTATTCATACCAAAATGAAGGTTTCAACTTTTTAAAGCCTGAAATAGCAAACTTTTTGATAAGCTATCGGAAGGGTTATTTTCTTTACACTCCGATCGCATTCATTGCCCTGTTTGGATTAATTTATTTATATCGTATGAACAGGTTTAAATTCTGGAGCTTGAATCTGTTTCTTTTTATGTTAGTCTATGTTTTATCTTCCTGGTGGTGTTGGTGGTATGGCGGCAGTTTTTCCTCCCGAGTCATGTTAGAATATACTGTTTTCCTTTTTGTTCCTTTGGGGATTTTGCTTCAGGCAATCAAACACCAAATCGGCAGGCGCCTGTTAATAGGGCTATTATTTGTGTTGGTAATGGTTTGCCAGATCCAAATTTATCAACTTCGCCACTTCCAGATACATTGGTCTGATATGGACAAAAAATCCTATTGGGAAAATTTCTTGAGGATAGATAAACTAAACTGATTGATCGAAATGAGTACGAGGAGTTTACACAGCAAAATTAAAAATTAAATTTCATCTGTTTTTTCCGCCCGGCAAAACCCAGGAGGCGCAGGAAATGCGCCGCCTGGGGCCCGTCAGGGTGCGGCTTATTTCATCAGTCGCTACGCTCGTGTCCCGCCGTTGAAGTTGAATAAGCAACTGCCAAGTAGCCAATAATCCAGGATGTAAAAAAAACAATACTTATATTAGCAGTGTTTTACGACTAACTAAAGGCTATCCCACTGAAGTGCTGAGCCATCCAGCATATCGCCTGCTCGGGGGCGCAACCCTGCTCCTGCTCTTCCTCCTGCCCACCGGCATGAAGGAAGTGCACCTTCTTTTGGAGCCCCACGGCCCTATCCCCGCCTGCGAGGCCAGCGGCAATGAACACCACATCCACGGCGATGAGCTGAAGCACCACGACTGCACCCTCTGCCTTATCCATTATGCCCAGTTCCTGGAAGCGGAACCGCCCGAGGTTCATACTTCCAGGCCCTCTCTACGGGTGGAAGAACCCTTCAGCTATCCCTTTTCCCACGATCATCCCTGCCTCTCCCATATCCGGGAGCGGGGGCCGCCTTGTTTTACCCTTTTTTGATGTTCCTGCACCCAACGATTTTTTCTGCCACAAAAACTCCAAAGCACAAAATCCGCACTAAATTTTTCGTGGGATTTCGCGCCTTTGTGGCTTAGTGGCATTCTAAACCCGGAACTGCTAAAAAGAAAGGTAAAACATGAAAAAAAGGCTGTTGCTGAAATGGCAATGGCTCCTGCTACTGGCCCTGCCCGGCCAGGTGCTCACAGCTCAGATTCGCTGTGACATTACCCTGAAAGGCAAGGTCGTCGATGCCAATAGCCGGGAGCCGGTCGCTTTTGCGAATGTCGCCATCGAGGATAGTAATATCGGCGCCATTGCCGATGAAAACGGGTATTATATCATCGAAAATATTTGCGAAGGCACATACACCGTCGTCTGTTCGCATGTGAACTGCGATCATGTAGAGGAGCCCCTCACCCTCACCGAAGACACTCAAAAAGACTTTTTTCTGGAAGAGCACGGCGTCTTCTTCCAGGAGGTGCTGGTCAGGGGCAAGGCCGAGCCGCTGAAGGCCACCGGCGCCAGCGCTACGCTCGACGCCGCCCAGCTGAGTTCCGAACGCGGCCTCTCCCTGGGCGACGCTCTGGAGAAGCTGCCGGGGGTCGCCGTCCTCAGTACCGGGGCCACCATCGCCAAGCCGGTCATCCAGGGCCTGCACAGCAACCGCGTGCTGCTGCTCAACAACGGCGTGCGGCAGGAGGGCCAGCAGTGGGGCGCCGAGCACGCCCCGGAGATCGACCCCTTCCTGGCCAATAAGGTCACCGTTATTAAAGGGGCGGGCGGCCTGCGCTACGGCGCCGACGCCATCGGCGGGGTGGTGCTGATCGAGCCGCGCCCCTTGCGGGAAAGGCCCGGCATCGGCGGCGAGATCAGCCTGCAGGGCCTGAGCAACGGCCGCACCGGCATCGCCTCCGGAATGCTGGAGGGTAAACTCGGCGGCAGGCTGCCCCTCAGCGGCCACCTGCAGGGCACCCTCAAGCGGGGCGGCAACCTGCAAACGCCCAACTACTTTCTGGACAATACCGGCGTGGAAGAACTCAACTACTCCTGGGC
>CAZAXA010000218.1:0-9848 GCA_964488965.1 uncultured Phaeodactylibacter sp.
ACTGACAGGATGTACTGGTTGGAGACAGGATTAACAGGGTTTACACGTTAGTCATATTGCATTCAAACCCTGTTAATCCTGTCTGTTATTACGGCTGCACCCTGCGGGTAACCACCCGGATGACGCCATTGCCCGCCTGGCTGTACATGCCGGCGCCGGCAGCGCTTTTCAGTACCTCGATCCTTTCGATATCTGCCGGCGGAAAGCTCCACAGCAGGCTGTTGATCTGTTCGTCATTGTAGTTGTAAAAAGGCATGTCGTCGATCACCAGCAGCGGGGGCCCGAGGGCGCCGCGGATGCGGATGCTGTAGAAATTATAGCTGCCGCTCACCCATACGCCAGGCACACGGCCGATGAGCATCTCGGCGGGGTGAAGGTACATATTGCCGAAACCGGGGTTGAGGACTACCGCATCGGCGGCCTTATCCAGGGAAGTAACGGAAGTGGGCATTATAGTCTCTATCTGTTGAACGACAGATAAGGTTTTCCCTTCCTCACTTTCCGGGCAGGTGGAACAGAAGCCGTTCCCCAATGCCGGAAAAGCAGCAAAAAAGAAGAACATCGCCGGGATCGCAAAGAATATTTTCCTGTTTTTCATAGCTTGTGATTTTGATCAGCTAATCATTGAAGTACCCATCTTTAGAATACTTTTTTCGCGTTTTTAGTTTGTTAAAATCCTCTTAATTCCGGTTGCCCGGGGCAGACGCCGGCCATATTCTTTTTTCCTTTCCCTCTCAACCACTACTATTTTGTTATGCCTTTATTGCTGCTGTCGGGTTTCACGCGCTCACCGCCGCCCTGTTCCCGATCGGCCTTTTCCTCTGGATCATGATCGCCGGCTCTTTGATATTTAATGAGGTGGTAAGCCAGCAACAGCCCTGTGGCCACCTGAATGATCAGTGAAGGTAAAAAAGTTCCCACGGCCCCGATGTACTCCTACTTTTTCACTACCACCAGCGCCCCGCTTCCTTTTCCGCTCGCCATCTGAAAAAAGTAGGCGCCCTCTGCCCAGGAGCTGATGTCGATGTGGTTTTGGCCAGGGTGAACCGCCGTCTGTTGCACTTTCCTGCCCAGCGCGTCAAAAACAATGATATGCCCCGGCCGGCTTTCGGGCCACTCCAGGGTGAGAGCGCCAGAGGAAGGATTGGGGTAAGCACGGCAAGCCTGCCCGTCGGCCGGCTGCTCTCCGGCGGATACCATCATATCGGCAGTGGTGACGTGGTCTATGCAGAAATAAGCGGGGGTGTTCATCCCGAAGGCGCCGACATCGGTAGAGCGGAGTTCAAATACCAGGCTATCGGCATTGCCCAGGGAACTGAGGCCGAGGTATGTCCATTCATTTATGATATAGTCCTGCGCGTTATCGGAAAAGCGGTAGTCGGCCAGGTAAAAGTTCACGCTGTCGGCGCTCACTTCTCCATCGAGGTATTTTTTGACGGTGAGCAGTAAAAAGTCGGGGTCGTCGCCGGTTTCGCCGCCGAATTTTTTGGCGAAGGCGTCGCCATTGAGCATGCTGAGGTAGGCATAGGTGCTGTTGGTAATGTACATGCCCTCCACCAGGCCGCGGGCAGCGGCTCCTTCCAGGTGGATGGCGCAACCTCCCGGGCAGTAGGTTACTGCAAAAGTGCCGGAGCCGCCGTATCCGTTGCCGGTAATAGAGCTGTACTGGTTCATAAAACCGGGCGTTTCCGTGTCCGTGGCAGCGGATATGCTCCAGCCGGCCCAGAACCCGAAGTCCGGATTGTAATCGTTGGGGAGAAATATGCTGCCGCTGGCGAAGCCGCCGCTGCCATCGCTGCCGTTGAGAAAATGCCCTTCAGGCAGGCCGAAGTTTTCGAAAGTGGCGGTAGTCTGTGCAGACAGGCCGAAGGCAGCCGTCAGGAGAACGAGGGTGGTAATGATCTTTTGCATGCCGTATGGTTTGTTTTTTTAAATTTTGACGGCTACTTGCTGAACTTCAGTTCCAGGCCCGCCTGAAAGTGGCGCCCCGGCATTGGCCGCCGTTCGATTACGCGGTACTGCTCATTCCAGAGGTTGTTGGCGTGGAAAAACAACCGTCCCTCCCAGGAAGAGACAGCATGGCTGTAAGCCAGTGAAATGAAACCTACCTGATACCCGGGCAGCGTATCTACATTCTGCCCCCTTACCGCGCCGGTATGCTGATGCCGGTATTCGGCCAGCAGGCCTTTCCAGCGGAAGCTCAGCTTGCCGAAAGCCCGGTGGCGCGGCACATAGAGGAGCTGCTGCCCGGCTTCCATGCGGGGGTTTTCCACCTCTACTTCGCTGGTGGACAGGATGTAGTCGTAGCCTCCCGAAAGGTGCAGCTTCCATTCCCTGCCGGCCAGTTCCCAGCGCAGGCGTTGTTCCAGCCCCCGGCTCCACACGCGGGTGATGTTGCTGGCCGACCAGAAGGGCTGCCCTTCCCGAAGGCTCCAGAGTATCCAGTTGCCGATGCGGCGGCTGAAGCCGGTGAGTGCGTATGACAACTTATGGCGCCCCGGCGCGCCATGTATTTTGATGCCTCCTTCCTGGCTCCAGCCGCTTTCGGGCTGCAGGCCGGGATCGCCGCCCGGCTGCCAGTAGAGGTCGTTGAAGGTGGGCAGGCGGTAGTTGCGGGTGAGCTTTGCGCTGGCCGTCAGCCAGTTGGCCAGCGGCCCTTCCGCGCCCAGGCCGGGAGCCGGCGGCGCCAGTCGCCCATCGACGGCCTCCTGGCGGAGGCTGCCCTGCAACTGCCAGCCGCCGATCCGCTGCCGGAAGCCGACAAAAGGCGCCGTCCGGTTTTGCTGCGGAGGCCTTTCGTAAGCATCTGCCTGCGCCTGCATCCAGGTATGGCCGATGCCGAACTGCAGGCGTTGCTGCTTGCTGATGAACCACTCGCCTTCCGCTTCGCCCACAGCCGTCCAGAATTGAGTGAAGGAACGCAGGCCGATCTGATCGTCATGGTAGTCGAGGTTTTCCCGGAACAGGCCCGCCCGTGCCTGCCAGGCCATATTCCTGCCCACGGCCTTCCAGTGCAGGGCGGCGCGGACGAACCGGTCCGCCTGCCAGTCCTGGCTCACATTCTGTACCGTAGTGGGCGGAATCTCCCGTTCCGATTGCTGGAGCCAGGCATGGAGCGCCAGTTGCTGCCCGGGCGCAGGCCGCCAGTAGAACTCCTGCAGGAGGCCGCTTTGCTGCAAGGCGGCGTTCGACTGCCTTTTTTCAGGTATATCAGGCCGTATGCGGTAGGGAAAATCGTTGGCGGCCTGCCTGTGGAAGAAGCGGGTGGCGGCCCGCCAGCGCCCTTTGCCGTAACGGGCTTTGGCCTGCTGATCATAGAGGCCGAAACTGCCCAGGGTAGACTGCAGGCTCAGGACGGCCTTTTTTTCGAAATCGGCCTGATTGCCGAGGCTGACCACGCCGCCGATAGCTCCGCTGCCCCAGGCGGCGGTATTGCCCCCGTATTGCACCTCCACCTGGTCGGCAAAAGACAGAGGCAGCAGGGAGAAGTCCAGTTGCCCCAGCATGGGGCTTTGCAGGGGCAGGCCGTTCCAGAGCACGCTCGCCTGGCCGGCGCTGCCGCCACGGATGGAAGTAGTGGCGAGGCTGCCCAGCCCGTAGCTTTTGACAAAAACGCCGCTTTCCTGCTCCAGCAGGGTGGCGAGGTGGTTGCCGCTGTGGTTTTCCAGTCCCTGAGCATCCCAGCTTTCTTCCCGGCTGCCGGCAAGGCCGGCGCGCAGGGGTTTCTCCACGACCACGGCGGCAGGCAGCAGGATAGCCGAATCGGCCGGCCCGGGGCGGAGCGTGTCCGCCTGCGTAAAGCCCCCAAAGGGCAAGCTGAGAAGAATGGCGTAAAGAGCGGTACGCGGGAACATCCTGCCTTCAGGTTTGGTGATGGGCGATGCGGAAGGCAGGAAGAAACGAAGCGGGTGGGAAGCGGGCGCCGGAACACAGAACGAACCTCGTGGGGCCGGATTCCCAATGACGTTCCATTCCCGGCTTTTCCTCCGAAAGCCCGAATGAATCAGTTACCGGCAGGTCTTCTGGCTTGCTCCACTCTCAGCGCCTTCCCATCCGAACCGGACAGTGGCTTTTTTGCCGACAGCTTTTGCTGGAGCTTACAGCAGCGGGGACTGCTCCGGATTTTCACCGGATTCCCTTTTAAGGCGCATCGCGAGATACGCCACCGATAGTACACAAAGGTAAGAATATTATCGGAAAGCTAAACCACCTCCACCAATAACTGTTCGCAGACCAGATTGCTGAGCATCGTTGAGGGAAAATCGCCGTAAGACACCGTCATGCTTTTATCGAATGGCTCGACGCGCAGCACCTCGATTTCGACGCCCAGCTCCAGCTTTTTGTCGTTGAGGAAAACCAGAAAATCCGTCGAGCTGTGCGCCAGCGCGCGCAGCACCACCCTGTCGCCTTCTTCCGCTTTCGATAACTTTATGTAATCTTCGGAAGCAACTTTTCCGCTCTTGTCGGGAATAGGCGAGCCGTGCGGATCTGCCGTCGGGTGGCCCAGCAGGTCATCCATCCGGTCAAACAAAGCTTCCGAGTTGATGTGTTCCATCTGTTCGGCGATATCGTGTACTTCCTCCCACCCGAAACCCATCTTCTCGGCGAGGAACATCTCGGTGAGCCGGTGTTTCCTGATGATGAGCGCCGCCGTTTTCCGGCCTTCTTCCGTCAACTGGATGGGCTGGTATTTTTCATAGGCCACCCAGCCTTCTTTCTTCAGTTTTTTAACCATGCTGTTCACTGTAGGCGCGCTGACGCCCATCCGCTTGCTCAGGCCGGAAAGGGAGACTTCTCCTTCCTCGCCGGCAAGGGAGTAGATGGCTTTCAGGTAGTTTTCCTTGGTCTGTGAAGGCATGGCTTGTGCTTTGCCGACAAAGTTAAAAAAAATAAGGCTGAAATCTTTTTTAGACTAATCTAAATTATTATATTTGCATTGTCTAATAAAATTTAAAGAGTTCGCTATGAAAGAAGTAACAGTAGTGAAATTCTTATGGGTTATGCTGCTTTGTTTTTCGGCTCGTTATGCAGGTGCGCAGGCAGCGGCCGTCAGCGGCAAAGTCGTGTCGGAAGGTAAGCCGCTGGAATTCGCTTCCGTAGGAGTCAAGGGAAAAACCTTCGGCACGACTACCGATGTGGAGGGAATGTTCACGTTGACGGGCCTGCCTTCGGGAAGCCACACCCTGCTTGCTTCGTTCATAGGCTGTTCCCCTGTCGAGAAAACGGTTGTTTTGAAACCGGGAGGCCAGCTAAACCTGGAGATCGAACTGGCGCCGGTTGTCAGCAACCTGGAAGAAGTGGTAGTGACCGGCACGCTCAGGGAGGTGAGCAGGCTGGAGAGCCCGGTGCCGGTGGAGGTCTTTAAGCCGTCCTTTTTCAGGAAAAACCCCACACCCAACATTTGCGAGGCCCTGCAAAACGTCAACGGCGTGCGCCCGCAGATCAACTGCAACATCTGCAATACCGGAGATATTCACATCAACGGCCTGGAAGGGCCCTACACCATGGTGCTGATCGACGGCATGCCCATTGTCAGCAGCCTGGCTACGGTCTACGGCCTGTCGGGCATCCCTAATTCGCTGGTGGAGCGTATGGAGATCGTCAAAGGGCCGGCTTCTTCCCTCTATGGCAGCGAAGCCATCGGCGGCCTGATTAACATCATCACCAAAGACCCGAAAAAGGCCCCGCTGCTGAGCGTGGACCTGATGGCCACCAGCTGGAAGGAATACAATGCGGATGTGGGTTTCAAATTCAACCTGGGAGGCAAGGCGTCCGTCCTTACCGGCATCAATTACTTCAATTTTGACAATATTGTGGACAACAACGGCGACCACTTTACAGACGTGGCCCTGCAGGAACGCATCTCCGTTTTTCAGAAGTGGCGGTTCAGCCGGAAAGAGGACAGGCTCCTCACCCTGGCCGGCAGGTATTACTACGAGGACCGCTGGGGCGGAGAGCTGGATTGGACAGAGGAGTTCAGAGGCGGGGACGAAGTGTACGGCGAGAGCATCTATACCGAACGCTGGGAATTGCTCGGCAACTACCAACTGCCTGCCGACGAGAACCTGATGTTCTCCTTTTCTCTGAACGGCCACCAGCAAAATTCCGTATACGGCAGCCTTTCCTACATTGCCGATCAACGGATCGGCTTCGGGCAACTGACCTGGGACGAACAAATCGGCAAACACAGCCTGCTGCTGGGCGCTGCCCTGCGCTACACTTTCTATGACGACAATACGCCCGCAACCGCAGGCCCGGAGGGAAGCCCCGGCAATAAACCTGATGAAATATGGTTGCCCGGCCTATTCATCCAGGACGAGATTTCCCTGGGAGCCAGGCACAAGTTGTTGCTGGGCATGCGGTATGACCACAGCAACATCCACGGCAGCATCTTCACCCCCAGGCTGGCGTACAAATGGCCGATTACCGAGAAAGACATCCTGCGCTTTAATGCCGGCACGGGCTTCCGGGCCGTGAACCTGTTCACCGAAGAACACGCAGCCCTCACCGGCGCGCGGGAGGTCGTCATAACCGAAGCCTTGAAACCGGAGCAGTCCTATAACGTCAACCTGAACTACACCAAAAAAATATTCCTGCCCGATGGCGGGGTGATCGGCCTGGACGCCTCCGCCTGGCATACCCATTTCAGGAACGTGATCCTGCCGGACTACGAAACCAACGCCAACCAGATCATTTACGACAACCTTAAGGGGCATGCTGTCACACAAGGCGTCAGCGCCAATATAGACCTGGCCTTCCCCTTCGGCCTGAGCGTGCTGGCGGGCGCTACTTTTATGGACGTAGCTTCGGTGGAGAACGGCGCCAGGCAAAGGCCGGCGCTTACGGAAAGGTTCGCCGGAACCTGGGCGGTGTCCTGGAAATTCCCGGGCAACAAGCTGTCCGTCGATTATACCGGCAACATCTACGGCCCCATGCGGCTGCCGCTGCTGGGCGAGCTGGATCCCCGCAGGCCCGAATCGCCGGCCTGGAGCATCCAGAATATCCAATTGACATACAGCGGATTTAAGAACATAGAAATCTACGGCGGCGTGAAAAACCTGCTCGACTGGACGCCGAACAAAGGGAACCCCTTCATCATTGCCCGGGCTTTCGACCCCTTCGACCGCAATGTGGAATTCGATGCCGCCGGCAAGGTTATCCCTACCCCGGACAACCCTTATGCGCTTACTTTCGACCCATCGTATGTGTATGGCCCCAATCAGGGGATCAGGGGGTTTTTGGGGGCCAGATATTCAATGCAGTAGATCAATTGGAACTTCAAACTGATTAAATATTCAGCCATGAACCCGATCAACCCAGGTTTTGCGTTATTGCTCGGCGCTGCGGTGCTGGCGGCCCTGCTGTGGATCCTTTGGCCCAGGCGGGGGCTGCTCTCCATGCTGAAACGGGCGCGGATGAATACCCGGAAGGCCCTTTTGGAAGACGCGCTCAAATTCCTTTTCGACTGTGAGTACAAGGATATCTCCTGCGGGCTGAACAGCATTGCCGGCAACCTGAATATTTCTGCCGACAAGGCCGCCCACCTGCTGAACCGCCTGCGCGCCATGGGCCTGATCACGATGAAAGAACAGGCTTTTTACCTCACCGACACAGGCCGGTCGTATGCCCTGCGCATCATCCGGGTGCACCGCATCTGGGAGCGGTACCTGGCCGACGAAACGGGGGTCGGGCCAATGGAATGGCACGGCGAGGCCGACCGCCAGGAACACAGCATGACCGCAGAGGCTGCCAACGAGCTCGCCGCCCGGATCGGCAACCCGGTATTCGACCCCCACGGCGACCCCATTCCTTCCGCCCGGGGCGAGCTGCCTGCTCACAGAGGACAGCCCCTCAGCAACCTTCAGGAGGGAGATATCGCTCAGATCCTGCATATCGAAGATGAACCCCATACCATTTATGAACAGTTGGCGGCCCTGGGGCTTTATCCCGGTATGGAGGTTTATGTCATGGACGTGGCCGAGGGGAAGATCACCTTTGCCGCCAATGGCGAGGAGTGTGTGCTCACGCCTCTCTTCGCCTCCAGCATCACTGTGGAATTGCTGCCGGAAAAGCCGTCTTTGCCGCCGCAAAAGTATGAACTCCTCTCCTCCCTTGATCTGGGAGAAAAAGCCGAAGTGGTTGGAATCTCTCCAAACTGCCGCGGCCAGCAGAGAAGGCGGCTGATGGACCTGGGGGTCGTGCCCGGAACCATCATTTCGGCAGAACTGAGAAGCGCCTCCAACGACCCCGTCGCTTACCGGATCATGGGCGCCACCATTGCCATCAGAAAGGATCAGGCCGGCCTCATTTTTATCAACAAAAAAGAAACCGCGACCAATGAACAGGCATCAGGATTGTGAAAACTGCCCGATACATCACAAAGAAAACCTCATCCGGCTGGGCATTGCCATGGACCGGGTCGACTACGTCGTGACCCTGGCCGGCAACCCCAATACCGGGAAAAGTACCGTTTTCAACAACCTCACCGGGCTCCGGCAACATACCGGCAACTGGCCGGGCAAGACGGTCACCCGAGCCGAAGGAGGGTATTCCTACGGCGGCAACCGCTACAAAGTAGTGGACCTGCCCGGCACGTACTCCCTGCTTTCCACCAGCACCGATGAAGAAGTGGCCAGGAACTTCATCCTGTTCGGCAGGCCCGACGTGGCCGTCATCGTGGCCGACGCCACCCGGCTGGAGCGCAACCTCAACCTCGTGCTCCAGGTGCTGGAAATCACCGATCGCGCCGTCCTGTGCCTCAACCTGATGGACGAGGCGCGCCGCAACAAGATCGAGATCGACGACAGAGCGCTGTCCAGAGAGCTGGGCATCCCGGTCATTCCGGCCGTTGCCCGCCAGAAGGAGGGCATGCCCGAACTCATCGCCGCCATCGAAGAAGTGGCTGCCGGGAAATACATCTGCAAACCTCACCGCGTCCGGAGCCGCTCGCCCAAGCTCAACCGCGCCGTTTCCGTATTGTCGAAAAAGCTGGAGGAGCAATTCCCCGGCCTGCCCAACCTGAACTGGGTGGCCCTGCGCCTGCTGGAAGGCGACCAGAGCATCGTGGAGGCCGTCCGCACCGGAGAACTGGGCTTCCTGAGCCCTACCCCTTTACCCATCCAAACTCAAAGCAACTGATGGAAAAGACAACGCAAGCCAAAAGAGAAGATATCCTGTCGCTGGCCAACAACCTGCGCTGGGACCTGGGCATGGACTTTCACGATACGATCATCGAGTCCATCTACGAGGATGCTTCGAAGATCGCCCGGAAAACGGCCCGGATGGAAAGCGACAAGCCCGCCTACAGCCTCGACCTGAAGATCGACCGCTGGGTGACGAGCCGCTGGCTGGGCTTCCCCATCATGTTCCTCCTGCTGGCCCTGGTCTTCTGGATCACCGTCTCGGGGGCGAACTATCCGTCGGGCCTGCTGGCCAGCCTTCTTATCGACATGGCCCACCCCGCTCTGAAGAGCCTGGCAGCTACTATCGGCCTGCCCTGGTGGCTGGATGGCCTGCTGATCGACGGCGCCTACCTCTCCATGGCCTGGGTGGTCTCGGTGATGTTGCCGCCGATGGCCATCTTCTTTCCGCTCTTCACCCTGCTGGAAGACCTCGGGTATTTGCCAAGAGTGGCTTTCAATATGGACAATCTTTTCCGGAAGGCGGGGGCGCACGGCAAGCAGGCGCTCACCCTCAGCATGGGCTTCGGCTGCAATGCCGCCGGCGTGATCGCCGCCCGCGTGATCGACAGCCCCCGGGAGCGCCTGATCGCCATCATCACCAATAACTTTTCGCTCTGCAACGGCCGCTGGCCCACCCAGATCCTGATCGCCACCATCTTCATCGGC
>CAZAXA010000219.1:0-9803 GCA_964488965.1 uncultured Phaeodactylibacter sp.
AGAGGTCGCAGGTTCAAATCCTGTCACCCCGACTAAAGGAAAGCCTAAGTAGTTGATAAACAATTACTTGGGCTTTGTTGTTCTAAGAACATGGCATGAATCCGGGCAATGCCCGGAATTAATATTTAAAACCCTCTCTCATGAAAAAAATACTCCTCCTCTTCGTCCTTGCCGCGCTGAACGGCAGCCATCCCCTCTATGGCCAGTTGCTGCCCAAAACCCTCTTTGCCAGTGGCGACTGGGCCCTGCGCTCCGACCTGGACAACAACGCCATCCAGGAGTACGGCGCCCGGGCCGGCATCCTGATCGACGAGAACCTGACGCTGGGCGGGCTGGCCAGCCAGGAGCAATTCAACCGCTTCAACAGCAGCGGGCCCGATATTACGGCCCAGCGCTACGGCCTGTTCACCCGCTACTTTTTCAAGGGCGGCGCCCAGGCCGCCCCTTTCCTGGAGGGCGAGGCTTTCCTGGGCAGCCGCAACTTCAACTTCGATGTTGACGAGCTGGATTTCACCCGAATCCTTGGTGGATTTTATCTCGGCGGGGGGCTGGCATGGTTCCTGAGCCCTACGGCAGCCGTCGAAGGGCGGGCGGGCCTGCAGCGTCATTATGAAGAGGATCTCGACCCCCGGACTAACCTCCTGGCCGATATCGGCTTGTCCTACTTTCTTTCACCCGGAGGGGAGAGCCTGGGAGGCGCCACTCCTCCGCTGGTTGGGGGAATGCTGATGGCCGGCGGGCAGGCCTCCTTTCGATGGCGGGCCTCCGGGGGCGAAACGGGCAGCGACCCGGTGATTGCGGTGCGGCCGCTTATCGGTTACCAATTGCACCCCCGGTGGATGGCGGGCGGCGCGTTCACCTTCACCAGCGGCCAGCAGGTGGAAGGCGGCGGCGTCATCCTCGACGAGTTCGACCTCAGCGTGGGGCTCCATCCCTTCCTGCGCCTGTACATCAACCCGGGCGATAAGTTCAAAGTGTTTGCCGAAGGCATGGCCGGCGCGGCCTTCCAACGCAACCGCTTCAACAACGAATACCCCTTCCGCCTGCGCGGCAGCGCCGGCCTGGATTTATTCCTCTCGTCCAATATGGCGCTGGAGGCTTTCCTCGGCTACCAGACGGCCAAAGACCTGGACGCTGACGCCGGATGGGAAGACGGCCTGGCGGGAGGCCTGGGGCTGCGGGCCTTTGTGGGGAAATAAGGCCGTCAGGCTGGCCGTTCCTTGAGCTTAGGATCACTCCTCCGGCAACAGGCTCAGGTTCGGCAGCACCTCCCGGAAATCGCCCGGGTTGTAATAGCGGAGGAAAAAATCGAAGTGCTCCCGGACGAGATCCGCATCGTTGCCGAGGGGGAAGCGGAGGTTTTTCAGGGGATACCGCTCCGCGATGTAATGCGCCAGAGCAGGGCTGAACTCGTGGAAGAAAGAATAGAACAGTTCCGGGTATTCCTCCTGTTTCAGCTTGTCTCTCTGAAGCATCTCAACGATGCGGGGAATGAGCGAAGACATCATCACGCCCTCGCCGGGAGCATAAAAAGCGGCCACGCTTCCGCCGCCAAGGTCGATGTTTTCAAACCCCATACCTTTCTCTTCAAGCAATTTTTTGTACGGAGATTCCTTCTTACCTGGCGGCAGTTCCTTTATTTTGTTCTCATTCCACCAGTTGTTGTGCGCCTCCATGGCCTTGGCCAGTTCTTTTTCATTTTTGAATAAAACCAGCCGCTCGCCGAAGTAGCTGAGGAAGGCCTCCTCCATCTCGGCGTTCAGGCTGCGGATTTGTTCCTGCTGCGCTTCCGTCCATCCGTAAAAATTGACGCCTTTCGGGTCGACGCGCAACCGGTCCAGGTCCTTTCCCGATCCGTCCCAGCCCATATAGATGCCGCTGAGCCACCAATCGCCGCGCCAGTTGACAATGGCAAAGGAGGCCACTTCGGAGCCGGCCTTCTTTTTCGATACATCGAGATCTACCGACTCGCGATGCACCGGGAACAAGCGGCCGGAACGAAGGAAGCAGAAATGATAATGCTGCTCGTCATGGCCTTCATACTGGAAAATGCCCTGCACGCGCTGGAAAAGCCTCCGTATGTCGGGCCGCAGCTCGTCGGGGCAGCGCGCCACCTCCGCCAGCCAGTCGGGAGCGGTCATGGCGCACCAGGAAGAACTCTTCTTGTAGAGGAAGTCATCCTGAATGGCGTAGATCATAGCCTCGCGATTTTGCACCCGACGGTAAAAAGCGTTGTCTTTATCCTCCAGCTTCTCCACCTCCTCCTGGAAGCCGCGGGTGAATTCCGGCCCGGTGATGTAATTGTTGAACGTCATCCAGATCAGCTTCTTTTTCAGGTCGAAAAAGTAGATGTCCGGTGAAATGTCCAGCCAGCGGCTGTAGAAATCGGTCGCCGGGGCATCGTCGATGTGTTCTTCGAAAAGATCGTAGCAATAATCGGCGGCATCCAGCAAATAGTGGCTGGAAGGGGCCAGCGTTTTTTCGGACATCTTGCCCAGGTGGTGCCAGATGAGATAGGCGAAATCCTGCCAGTTGATGTATCCGGGGTCATAATCTTCCAGATCGAAAAGCGGCAGGGCTTTCCCGTACAAGTCCTCATGCCTGCGCACCAGGGCCTGCCACAGCCCGATCTCGCTGATGAAATCCTCAAAATAACAGGCCGCCAGGATGGCCGTTTCTTTTAAATGCTCCCGTCGAAAAGCGCTTTTGAAGCCATTCTCAGGCTGATTGAGGAATGAAAAAACAGCATTGGCCAGCTTCAGGTAGAAGGTGTCATAAGCGGAAACCTGTCTGTAAGGGCGGTATTTCAACCAATCTGTTGTGGTAAGCGCCTGGCCGAAGGTCTTTGATCTGCGTTTCATACTGCAAGTTTAAAATTATTATGTAAGTATCGAAAAAGAACGCCCCTACCCCACCGCCTCCGCCAGCGCCCCACCCAATTTTACCGGGTCTGTAAAATCTACCTCCACACCACCGGTAGTATGGAGCTCTCCCTTAAAGCGGTACTGGAACGACACCTTCAAGCCGCCCGGATCGAGCAGGCCCAGGGAAGTCTCAAATGAAATGGATACAATTTCCGGAATGCTCCCGCTCACCGCATTGTGGATTTCCGCCAGCAGCTTTTCGCGCGGGGGGAACTGTGCGTACTGCGCCGTATTGGTTGCCCTCATCGTACTGGCCTGCTGCAGGCGGTGGATGTTGGCAATGGCCTTTTTGAGGTTGGCCAGGTTGCTCCCGGCAATGGGCTTTCCCTTGTAGACGGTAAAGGACTTAATAATGGTGATCTCAATGTGCAGGTAGTTGTTGTCGACGACATCCTGCAGGGCGGCTTTCAGGTTTTCGCGGAAGGTGCTGTCCGGGGAATTCCTGGCCACGGAAGCGATCTTGTCGACCCTCTTGATGAAGGGCCGGGCTTTTTCCCTGGCCGGGCCTCTGCCGGGCTTTTTCCATCCCTCGGTGTTTTTATCAATGGTGGAATTAATGGTATTGACAATACTGCGGCACAAGGGCGGCAAACTCTCCCGAAGGCCGTTGACGCTGATCTCCGCGCCTTCGAATTCCGCAATGGCGGCCTGCATGCCCTTGTAAGCCTGGTCAACGCTGCTTTCAGCAATGTCCGCCGCCGCCGCCTCGATGGCTTTTTTGAAGAAGGCATTCAATTCCCCGCCGGGATAGAGCTGTACCCTGGCGGCAAACAGCCTGCCATTCCCACCGGGCACGGCAACGCTCACCTTCCCTTCCAGCCCCTGGAAAACCCAGCCGAACCCGATCGTCACGCCGTTTCCGTCAATCTGCAGGAGAGCGCCGTATTCGTTGGGGTTGCCGTCGTGCCCCCAGCGAACCCTGCCTTCCATCAGGAAGCGCTCTTTTCCGATCTCCAGCAGGCCGCCGATCGAGAAGTGTTCGCCCAACTCCAGGACGATCTGCGCCACAAAACGCCTGGCGTCCACTTCGATCATGCCATCGGTGCGGATGAGGTTCTTCTCCTTCCACAGGAGCTGGATAGCCCCGTCGATCCTGACGCGCTCTCCCTGCCGGGAGTCATGGGTGGCCAGCACCTTGCCGCCTGCCCTCAGAATAAGGGACTGTGCAATGGAGCCCGAGAGCAGAAACGCCGTTTCAAAGCTGCCGGAAGTGTGCCCCCCGGATTGCCCCTGCCCGGTGAGGGCCACGCCGAACTGCGCCCGCAGCCCGGCGACCCCTCCAAAGTCTATTCCTCCGCCCATCAGGATGATGAAGCCTTTGTCAAAAGTGATAGCCGACTGCCCCCGGGGCAGGCTCGTCAGCACTTCGTTGCTCAATGCCCGGGCAAGTTTCGGGTCGTTTTGAATTGCGGGCAGCACCTCTTCTTCAAACTCCCGCTGGGTGGTAATGCACCAGTTGGCGCCGATCTCCAACAATGGCCCGAAATCCAGGGCGATGGCGCCGATCCTGATCCAGTGGCCATCGCCGGCCCGCAGCGGAACGGCCTGGATGAGATAAGCCGGGTTGCCGGTTTTAAAAAAATCCATGGCGCCGCCCACCAGCTTTCCGGTATCGAGGCTGACTTCACGCATGTTCAGAACGAGTTCCTTTCCTCCCAGAAAATCCGGCATCCGAAGGCGCTGGACGCCGATGCCCAGGCGGGTATCGAGCACCCGGTTGAATTCGTTTTCGGAAAACAGGTACTCCTTGTCGGTGAGGAAAGAGAACAGGCTGGTGAATACGCCGAGGTAGTTCTCTATGCCCCAGTCCGGATCGGGGTTTTCCCAGTGGGTTTGCAGCTCCGTCCCCAGCACGTCCTGATAGTCCCACTCGATGGTGTCAAAAAACAGGGGGATGGGCGCCGGCAGGCCCGCCGGCAACAGAAAGCGGGTATTGCTGAGCAGGAAGCGGTTGCGAATGCTTTTCCTGCCCAGAGGAATGGCCAAGGCCAGTTCGGGCAGGTTGAAACGGTCTATATGCCCGTCAAATTCGATGGTGATCATGGAGCCGCTGGCCTTCTGGCCCAGGTGGAGCCCGCGGATGGACAGGCCCAGCCATTCCAGCCCCAGAGGAATAAGCGCCTTTACCGGCCGGGGGGGCCTGCCGCCCGCCTGTTCCGGTTCTTTCAAAATGCGCAGGCCGCAACTGGCGCCGCCGAGCGTATCCACCTCCATCTCCAGGATCAAACTGCGGGGGATTTCTACTTTGAAATAATCCTGCAGGTTCTCCGGAAGAGAACGGATGGCCGTAGCGATGGCGTCCAGGATCAGGCCCAGGGCCGCCTTCACCTCCGGGGGCGCTTTTTTCAGAGCACCCCCCAATACGAGGTTTAACTGGTCTTTGAAGCTGCCGTCTTCGAAGTTGATGTCCACCAGAGGGATGCTGTCGGGGAAAAGGGACAGAAGGGCGCCGGGCAGGCCGGAAAGGGCAAGCAGCCGTTTGAGGGGGGTAAGCGGCATGCGGGTTTCTCCGATGCGCTCGAAGCCGCCACTGGCCTTCCATCGGTTTTTGCTGTATTCGAATTCGGGAACGCGGAGATCGAACCGGCCGGCTTCGCCCAAATCCCAATGCGTCCAGTAAGCGCCGGGGTCTTCTTTTTTTTCGCGATAATTCAATGGCGCCAGGGGAGAACTGGTGGTTTTCAGGCTCAGCTTTTCGCCCAGTTCCAGGAGAAGGCCGAACTGTGGGTTGAACAAGGTATGCTTCGGCCTGCCGTTCTTCTCTCCGAAGAGGTAATTCAGTTCCGGCGGAAGCCCCACGGTGATCTTTTCCATAAGCCGGGGTTTCTTGCTGATGTCCAGCCCGATGGCGTCGACGGTAAGGGAGGGCTGGCCCAGCCTCAGGGCAGCGCCCTTTGCCGGCCGGAACTCCAGGGGCGGTATCCGGGGCTGCAGGGTGGAAGGAACATCGAAGCCCAGCATTGCGTTTTTCGCGTCGGCCCGGAAGTATCCTTCCAGTTCTTCCGGCGGCAGGTATTTTTCCAGGAGCCCGGGGATGTGCAGAATCTGCAGGCGAGCCCGGGCGCCGGCCACCCAGCCGGCTTCCTGGCCTTCCGCATGCGCATATTCCAGGGAGAAATCGCCGAGGGCGAGCTTCAGCTCGGGCGCCCGGGGGAAGGCGCCGCCCAGGTTCAGCGGAATATTGGGGATGCCGGGCGCTTCGGCGCTGATTTTCAGCCTGCTGCCGCCGGCGCCCGTTTCCAGTTCCAGCGCCCCCTGTACATTCAGCCAGGGCTTGCCGCCAGGGCCGGGTTGTACGATCGCGGCAGAACCGCTCACCCCCCAGCGGACGCTATTCTGGCCTTCGGCTTCCACCTTTTCGGCAAATACCGAAAGCTGGCGGATGGCCGCTTTGCCGCCGCCGCTCAGATGCGCCAGGACGGCCTCGTCCTCGTAGCTCAGCCGCAGGTGGCCGCTTCCCAGGCTGACAGCCAGTTCCTTTTCCATATCGTGAATCCGGATCCGGGCCCGGCTGTCGGCCGCCCATATTCCGGTTTGCGCGTCAAAATTTACCGTGAGGTAATCGAATTGCAGCTCTATATTTTCAGCGGCCTCTGTTTTGCCGTGCAGGGTCATCGAAGCGCTTTCCAGCAAAGCGCCGTCCAGCCGGACGGCGGCGCCGATGATCTCCACTTTTTGACCGGAATTGCGGAGCAACGGAACAGGCCGGGCGGACCGGAGTTCTGCTTTGATCTCACGCCGCAGCAGGTTGCCGCTGAGGGAAAGCGACTGGAGCGGGAAGTTGCCGACGGTATCCGGCAGAGGAATGCTCCATGCGGCGGCCAGTTGCTGAAAATCGGCTTCCAGGCTGGCGTCGAGGCTGAAGCTGCCATCGGGCGCGAGGTGCAGGCGCCCTTCGGTGAGGCGCACTTCCGGCAATTCCGGGACGGATAAGCCGGCCAGATGCTCCAGGCAATCTTTCAGGGGGAGGCTGGAAATGCTCCCGAATACCTCCGGGTTATTTTGCAGTAAAGCCCCCAGAGAAATCTCCGTATCGCCCACGGCCAAATCCGCCTGGACCATGGCTGAAACTGCTCCGGGCCGGCCCGACAGATACAAGGTGGATACGGCCCGAGCAGAGGGAAAGCTGGCCAGAAAACCCGGCGGTGTCTGAGCGGAAACCAGGCATTCCAGCATAAAAGCGCCGCTTTCCATTTCGATCTCGCCGCGGGCCTGTTCGATCAGCAGGCCGGGCAGGCCCGTTGCAGGCAGAATACCCTGGAGCAGTTGCGCCACAGGAACGGGCCGGCTTCCTTCCAGGCTCAGGCTCAGGCGGGTACCGGGCAGGCTCATCCGGGCGCCGAGGGCCGCTGCGCCTATGTGCACCTGGCCGTCGAGCGAGGCGGAAAGGAATGGCGATCCAGGAAGGCCGGTGACGAGCAGGTTGAGGTTCTGAACCTCGAAGTGAAGCCCGGAAGGGCCAAACCCGGCCGGCTTATCGAACCCTATGCCAATATCGAGGCATTGAACGCCTCCCCCACTTGCCGGCAGAAGGCAGTGGAAGCGGTTCAGGAGGAGTTGCCCCTGCGGTTGGAATTTTTCCGGCAAAAAAGAAGGGGAAAATCCGGGGAAAAGTTCCTGCAACAGGGCGGTGATGCTCCGGCTGGAAGCCAGGGCGCCGCTGAAGGCCAGGCGGCCCTGTTCGGTATCCTGCCTGAGCAGGGCGGTGAGTTCGGCCAGGTTCATTCAGGATGATATTTATGCTCGCTCCTCATCATGTATATACGCCAGGCTGAGTTTTCCAGGTTTGCCCGCTTTGCTTAAAGAAGCGGTACCGGGGGAACCAGGCGCTCACCCGGCGGCCGGGTGGGATGAGTTGCAGCGGCGCCTCCCGGATGGTTTGCTTCAAATCGCCAGGGGATGTTATTTGCAGGTCGGCAAACAGCTTCTTGTTCAGCTCCTTTCCTCTTTCATAAATGATGCCGATCTCTTCCTCTCTGGCATTGCGCAGGATTTTTACCAGTCCGGGGATGTTTTTTTCTTCCTGTATAAGGGCCTTCAGCAGGTTGAGGATGTGGAATTTTTCAACATCCGGGAAGGAATCCAGGCCGAAATTCCTCAGGGCATCGCCATCAGATTTTTCAATGGGCCCAAGAGGCAGCCGGGCCAGCTTTTCACTTGTATGTTTATAGGCAGATAATACTTCATGAAGGAACCGCCTGCCGTGAAGGGCGAGCGCCTGCCCGCCGATCAGCCTTTCAACCTGAGCCTTGTCGAAGCAGGCCGCCAGGAGCGCCTTATAGGCGTTGGGGGTTTTATCGATGGCCTCTTCGAGTTCCCCCAGGGCGATCCGCAGCCTCTCGGGGAGCAAAAGAGCCCGTACCTGTTCCGCAAGATAATGTTCCTCATTATTTATCAATCTTTCAACTTCATCGATCTGATCCTTTGGCCAGTGTTGCCGGCAGTGTTGTTCCATGCTTTCGTAATCCGCTCCGAAAACCTGGATCAGCCCGTCCTTTACCGACCAGTCGACCAGCCGGCCGACGATATGGTCTTTCAGTTTGTCTCCATCACAATAATCGCCTTGTTCGTCCGGCCTTATCCTCAATGCCCCCCCGGCGCCTTTCTCCCGGGCGATAAACATCCACCTTGCGATATATTTCTCTATGCTGGAAAATAATACCGCGTCCTTTGCCTGGGCCGCCATGGCCCAGTATTCGACGGCAGGAACACGCTGGGCCGGGGAGGCGACCCTGTAGGGGACATGGATATACTCCATCTGTTGAAAAAGGTGGTTCGGCCCGGCGGACGGGTTGTTGAGTACGAACATGGGAAAGCGGGTTTCCTGCTCCAGGGCATCAAAAAACCGCCGCGCTTCCGGCACAAAAATAGTGGTATCGAAGTAAAAACCGCCCTCCAGGTACAGGACGAACAACTGGGCCAGGTCCTTCATCGCGGAGTAGGCTTTGTAAAACCGGAGGCTTTCCAGCACTTTGGGCAGGTTGCCGGCCATATCCGGGTATTCAGCCCGGAAGTCAAGCACTTCGGGGCTTTCCGGATCACAGGCGGCAAGCGGGCTGAAACCTGCCATTGCGCGGCGGATGATGCCCGGCGCCAGATGGCGGTTAAAAGTTTCAGCGTGTTCCGCCTGGAACCAGTAGTTGATCTTCCAGTTGCCATGGTTGAGCCCCGCCAGCCGGTTCACCCCACTGAAGGCGGCGTCCATGTACTTTTTGCGTTTTTGAAGGCCTTCATGGGCGGCAGGGTCGCCCCACCAGATGAAATGTATCCCGGACATCAGTTTTTAGGTTTAAAGCCTCGTTTTTGTGGAGTACCTGTAGGTGGGTTACGTTCGCCCAAGATAGGGATTTATTTGGAATGATGCCGGGAAGGGGCCCTAAGTTGGAGCGGTATAGCCATGTAATCCGGCCGTAAGGAGAGCGCTACAGAAATAATGTTGCCGCCTACATTGTTGTTTTTTGGAAACTGGATTATTTTGTAAGGCAAATGAGCGGAGAGGGGGAGGGAAGGAATATTGGGAATGTATGGAAAAATGGCAACTGTTCAGGTTGGCTTCGAGACGGCATTTTCAGCCTTTGTTTGCCCCATCCCTGAAGGGAGCAAAAGCTGAAAACGCCTGGCCATCCTTTAGAGATGTTTGGAGGTAGTCATTTGGGCTGCCCCAAAGGGGCCCCTCCTCGGGGCAAATGGCCGCTTTTGGAACCCTGCCTGCTCGGCCGTGGCCTCGCGGGCAGGCAGGTTCATTTCGGCTATTTCCTCGCCCATAGCGCTGCTATGGCCTCGAAAATAACCTGTCCCGCCAAATGGCGGGAAGCCTCATGAGAACCCGGAGTTGTGAAAAAAACCACCTGCGGTGATGGCACACTGCTACCATTAGGT
>CAZAXA010000220.1:0-9728 GCA_964488965.1 uncultured Phaeodactylibacter sp.
GGTGGCCTGGTGCAGGGGGTTCTCCTCGTAAGCCTGCTGGGCCAGATACCCTTCAATGAGCTTCAAAAGGTCAGAACAATACTTTCGGAAACGGACGTCATCGTAAGCTTTGCCCGCTTGTATTTTATTCCAGAGGTATTCCTTCTCCAGGCTAAGGCCGTTCTCGCCGTTGACGGCGGAAATGAGGATGTCAAACAGGTCGACCAGCTCTTCACTCCGGTTAAAATAAGGCGATTGGATGTACTTGCGGCAGCGGTTCTGCTCGTATTTGTCAAAATGTTCCAGTATTGCGTACAACTTACTATTGTACATATTGAAAAGTTTTTAGTATTTTGGCCCTGACTTAGCAATGAATACCCCCCACAGGGCGATAAGCCCAAATTTAGGTAATTTTTTTATTCAGTTCCCGTGAAGCTGGGCAGGTTCAGGCTGGAGGTGCGGCCATACCGGGCCTAACGCTTCAAAAATCGCCTGGTTTCCCGAAACTGGGTAAAAAAATTATCGTAAATACCAGAATTGTTTTATTTTAGTGGGGTGAAAAAGCAATGATTAGCCTCTTTGAATTAGCAATGAGTAAAAAAATCCACGAACATGAATGTATCTCTACGAAAGCAAATTCTATTCCCCCTGTTCCTGGCGCTTGGCGTCCCTATTGCACTTTGGGGGCAGGTAGAGAGGCCGAACATATTCGAGGGCCAAACCTATGAATACTTCTTCCGGTCGGAGCCCGGAGCCCCCAGCATTCCCCAGCCTCCGCAAAACGGAACCGCCTACTGGGCCTCTGCAGGCCAAACCTACGAATATGTATTGAGATATACTCCTGATGACGGTTTCATCGGTTATGACACTATGAGGCTGTCTTATTTCAAAAGGATCGGCAGTTCCATTTTCCTTCCGCGCACGGTTACTTTTTACATTACTGTAGATACCGCCCGGGTCTTTGCTTTACCTGATTATACGACAACGCCGATGGGCCAGAGCGTGAGCCTGAATGTGGTGGAGAACGACTCCACGACCAACGGCGGCCTGGTGTTGAAAAATATCCCCCTGGTCAATAATGGCGCCGCTACTATTGCCGGAGATTCATCGATCACATTCACCCCTGCGCCGGGCTTCGAAGGCGTAGCTTACCTGAATTACGTAGTATGTGACGCCGCCGGAATGTGCGACAACGGAACGGCCAGCTTTTTCGTGATCGGGCCTTCGGCCGCCCAGGCAGATACCGTCCGTATTTTCACCAGGAAGAACCGCCCTCAGGCCGTCTTCGTGCCTTATGATTACGTACTGGTAGGCAGCCCCTCTTACGGCGCCTATGACGAAAGCGGCGACTATCCCGTTTATACTCCGAATACCAATTACGTTGGCTTCGATTACATCAGCTTCGATTACAACGGGGTCAGTAAAGTCATAGAAATAAAAGTCCTGGATATCCGGGATAATAGATTTGCCATTGACGACAGGGTTTATATGGCCCCCGACGATGGTACCATCGAGATCAACGTACTGGCAAATGACCTTTACGGCTCTGCCTCCGGTTGCTTCAATCTGTCAGCCCCCGCCCAGTACGGGACGGTTCAGTGGGTTGCCGGGCAGGATGCCCGGGGCGTGGTCCGCTATACGCCGCCTGCCGGCTTCACCGGGGTAGATTGGTTCACCTATTCTATCTGTGACCCCAACTCTTCTGCCAACGTGGAAAGGGCTACCGTTTACGTTTTCGTCAGCAATTTCGAACCGGCATCCAGCCTTTTTCGCATGAGCACTCCGAAAGTAACTCCTCTGGTGATCAGTTACAGTGTGCCTATTCAGCAGTTTTCCTTCTCTGTTGAAGCGCAACCCCAACTGGGGACGGTAGCTTTCCTTCCGGGCCAGGTCGATACCACTATTTACGGCCGGCAGGTGACGGGCTACAACCTGATCATCTATATCCCCGGCGTTAACGTCAACAGCGGCCTGGATGACTTTGAGCTGAGCTATTGCGTGCTGGACAACGGCGGCTGCAGCTTTGAAAAAACCGTAAAGGTAGAAGTGGATATTCTGGATATCGGCGACGGGTCAGAGCCGATGTGTTTCGACGATTGCGTCTGGTCCGGAGACACCAACTTCGACGGGGTGGTCAATATGAAAGACCTCCTGCCCCTCGGCCTTTGTATGGGCGAAGTGGGCGTTCCCCGCCAGAATGTCAACCTTTCCCTCTGGTACGGCCAGTACGGAGACGACTGGTATGACCCCTTCCAGCGGGCGCCTATTAACCTCAAACACCTGGATACGGATGGCGACAGCATTATTACTTCTCTGGATACTTTGGCCATCAGTTCCTTCTATGGCAGGACGCACTCGCTCACCCCGGCCGATGTGCCTTTCTTTGAGCATGAAATAGTCCTGAGCGGAGGCCTTTTCGCCCAACCCGGCGATTATGTCGAGCTGCCGATGTTTATGGGAGCGGCCAATGACCCTGCCCGGAATGTTTACGGCTTTACCTTCCCGTTCCAGTACAACCCCAGCCTGGTCGTTCCGGGTAGCGTTACGCTGAATTTCGAAACGAACAGCTGGCTTGCCTACAATTCCCCCATCCTTTTCATGTCCAAAAATGACGAGGCAGGATTGGTGGAGGCGGGCTTCACCCGTACCAACGGGATTTCGGCAGATGGACATGGGCGGATCGGTTCTGTAGGATTTGTGATCACCGATGACTTCGACGGCTTCCGCCCCGATTCCGAAGGATTCAGCTTCGAGGTCGGAGGAGGCGTTGCTACGGTTATGGACGGCTCCGGCATGAGCTACGGGGTTAATGTACAGGGGACAACCATCCATATCCGCCCGCCTCAGGAAAAGCCCGCTGGCCTCGACCCGAATCTGCTGAAGGCCTATCCGAACCCGACAAACCTTTCCTTCATCAATGTCAACCTTAATGGCGGCATGGAATTTGAAAGGGCATTGATATACGACCTCACCGGCCGGCAGGTGTTCGATAGCGGTAAAGTCCTGGCGCGCCGGATGCAACTGCCGGTTTCCCAGCTGAATAACGGCATGTATATCCTGAGTGTCTTTACACAGGAAGGAGTGATCAACAAAAAATTCGAAGTGATCCGGTAATTGGCTGACTCCGAAAAATATACCGGCAGCCCTGAAAAGCAGGGCTGCCGGGTAACTAATCATACAAATTAACTTCAAAAAATTTCTTATATTACTGATTATTCAGTAATATTGTTATGTTAAAATCCGTTAACCGTAGACATTCATTGCTTTTTAATATTCGTGGAATTATAATCATTGCTAGTGAGTCGCACATATCCTTGTGCGGCTTTTTTTTTGCCCGCCTTCATGATCATCACAGCGAATTCCGGCCGGATTACTAATCTACCTTAGGCTGCCAGTTGAGCCCGGCGGCCAGGCTGTCCAGCAGCCGCTCGAATGCCAGAAGCTCTTTGGGAGGCAGGTGGTTATTGGTGATGGTTTTTTCCTGCCTGCCGTCGTTGAAGTAAATAATACTTTGAGGGAGGTCGGCGATGGGTTTGCCATTTTCCGGGTAAAGGTTGCTGAGGGAAAAAAACCGGATTTCTTCCGCTTTTTCCAAAATCCGGCGGATCATGTTATCCGGAACGCTCGCGAGGTAAATGCCCTGGCGCTGCACGTTGCGCTCTCCATTATAAAGCGCCTGCCCATTGGAGTAGAACTTTACTTCATACACCGGGCAGCGGCCGTAGCAGGGCGTTCGTTTGAGGCTGGCAAACAGGCGGGGTTCCGTTTGGGGTAATAAAAGCCCTTCTCCTCCCATCGGTTCAGCAACAGAATTTATGGAATCAGGCTGCTCAACCACCGCCTCGCCGCTCTTTACGGGAGGAGTCGGAGGCTTTCGGCTGCAGGAGGCCCCGAACAGGAGGAGGAGGCATAAGGCTACAGGCGCCCCGATTATTTTATCCATTGGTCTGTTATATCCATTTGATCCCCGTACCTCACTTCTTCTTTTTTCGCTGCTGCGCCTCGCGTTGTTCCTGAAGGCGTTGCTGTTCCTTCAGGGCTGTTTCCAGGCGTTGCTGGAAGCCGCCTTTTTTCTTGGGTTTCCTGCGGTACTCTTCCAGCTCCCGTTCGATCTTTTCATTGTCGATGACATAATTTTTGGTCACGATCGTCTGAGCTATATTGAACAGGTTACTGAAGAGCAGGTAGCAGGTAAGCCCTGAGGCAAAGGTATTGAAAAAACCGAGGAACATGATCGGCATGATGTACTGCATGTATTTCATGGCAGGATTGGCCGACATGTCCATATGGCGGGTGTTGTAATACGTGTAGATCAGTGTGGTTACAGCCCACAACAGGGTGAACAAGCTGATGTGAGCCCCCATATTGAAGGGCAGCTCAAAGGGTAATTTGAGGAAAACATCGTAGGAAGAAAGGTCGTCGGCCCAAAGGAAACCTGCCTGCCGGAACTCGATGGAAGCCGGGAAGAAGCGGTAAAGGGCAAACCAGATCGGCATTTGGAGCAGCATAGGCAGGCACCCCCCCAGGGGGTTCACCCCAAACTCCCGATAGAGTTTCATGGTTTCCATCTGTTGTGCCTGAGGGTCGTCCTTGAATTTATCTTTCATGCCTTCAATGCGTGGTTTCAGGGCCCCCATTTTCGACTGGGAGTACAGCATGCGGTAAGTCAAAGGATAAAGCAGTACCTTCACGATGAGGGTCAGGAAGAGGATGACGATACCTTTGCTGCCGATGAAGGTGGACACGAAATTGAAAAGCGGCCGGATCACCCAGCGGTTGATGGTTCCGAAAATGCTCCAGCCGAAGGGTATGATATCCTGAAGGCTGTTGTCAAAAGCCGAGAGCCGTTCAAATTCGTTCGGCCCGACGTAGAAGTCCATAGCGAAAGCCTCGCTCGGGTTGTGGCCGTAGGGCAGGCTGATCTCTGAAACCAGCAGTTTGAGGTCTTCGGCCTCTTCAGGCAGCATTTTGGTTTCCAGCACTGCCGAATTGAAGGCCTCTTTGGCTATAAGGGAGCTGTTGAAGAACTGGTTGGCATTGGAAACCCACTTGACCCGCTGGCCCTTCACTTCTTCGATATCATCGGAAGTGCAGGAGCAATAGTCCGGGTCTTCTTCTGCCGTTTTGAAGTAAACTGTGGAATAGCGCCTTTCGTAGAGCGTATTCTTCTCCAGTTTGCTCAGGTAGTTGACCCAGTTCAGCTTTAACTCGTTGGCGTCCTGATTGATCAGCCCGTTGAGGTTTTCGAAGCGTATATTATAGCCGATGTTGTAGGCGCCGTCGGCGATGCGGTATTCCTGTTCGAAGTAGCCGCCGTTGTCAGCGGGCGCCCTGAAAGTCACCGACCGTTCATCCGATCTTACCACCTGAAAATACAGGTTCTGGCTGCTGACGCCGCCGCCGGGCAGGGTGGCCACCGGGAAGAAGTACTCGAACTTATTCTTTTCATCTTCCAGCAGGGAGAGGGGTACCTGGACGTTTTTGCCATCCGGGCCTTCCTCTACTCTGAAGTACTTTTTCAACAGCGCTTCCCTGATCCGCCCTCCTTTAGTCGTGAAAGTCAGCTTGAAGAGGTCATTTTCAAGCACTACTTCCCGCGCCTCTCCGGAGGCGGCCCCTGAAAACGGGCCAAAGGCCGCCTGAAGGTTCTGCATCCGCACACTTTCCGCCAGAGAATCCGGCAAGGCCTGGCCCGCCGTACTGTCCGGCGCCTGTATATCTGCCTTATCCAGTTCTTCCACTCTTTCCTGAACCGCTTCGATCGAATCCTGTCGGCGTTGTTGTTCCTGTATCTCGGCCTCACTGGGCTGCATCATCTGCTGCCATACCAGCAACAAAATAAAAATAAGTGTCAGGCCAATTATCGTATTCTTATCCATCAATTCAGCTTTACAACAAATAAAAAGGGCTGCCCGCAGCAATTTTTTGAAAAAGCAAGGCAGTCGGCAAAAATCACAACACACTGAAAAACAGGATATTGACTCGAATAAACCAAGCCAGCGCCCTACTTTTCCGGCAAAGCACCGCAAAGGTACAATTTTGTGGGTTGATACCGTAGCCTGAATAGATGATTATTGTTCCGGCATCGGCCAATTGCTACTGGCCGGAAAACATAGGCTGAAGGGAAGAAAAAGCGCCTTCCGGGGCTTTTTCCGGCACTTTTATGTCCGTCAGCCGTCGATCTCCGCGGTTGCCGCTGAGCAGGATTTGCCCGTATTGCCGGTAATCGTCCCAGGGGTTAATAAAAGCGGGCTTTTCCTCGCCGGCATCCGGGAAATAAGCCCACTGGCGAACGAGATAGGCGCCGGTGTCAACGTACACATGGTATTTGTTTTGCGGCGTATCGCCTACCTCTTTGAAAGTAAGCTGGAGCACCCATGCGGGCCGGCCGGCCTGGGTGGTGTCTCTTCCCAGATAGCGGAGGGTAAGGCCGGAATCCTTCAGTTTATAAGGCATCACCAGCCAGTAGGAATCGTTGATCCAGATGCTGTTGGCGCGTTGCAGGCGGGCCTGCAGGGTATCGGGGCCTTCAATGATCCGGCTGCCCTCCCGTGCCATGCCGCTGAGGTTGTGCAGATTGACAATATATACCGCACTGTCGGCAGGGATTTCGATACGGACATCGCCGGTGTGCTTATCCCACAATAAATGGCGGCGCCCGAAGAAGTTCCACTGCAGGTAGCGGGTGGCGTCCCAGGCTTTTCTGCCGCCCATGGCCAACATTACGGAATCGGCAATGGCTATGGCCCTGGCGTCAGAGCCGGCGGCATCGAAGCCTTTGGCGGCCGGGTTGGTATCCACATTTTCGGCCTCCTGCCCGGCAGTGGCGGCGCTTTCAGAAGAAGAGGGCCGGCAGGCCCAGCATAAAAGCCCCAAAAACAACAGTAATACAAATATTCTGGCCATCATTTTTTGATTGTGCCCTTGCAGGGGCAGCCGCCGGTTTCCTTTTGCCCGGTAAATGGACAAGAGCCGCTTCTTTCATAAGAAAAAAGCGGCTCTGCCTTCGCGGCCAGGCGGTATTCTCCAGGCTGAGCGACTGTCTTCAGCCCATCAGCCTGTCCTCACTATTCCTTACCACCCTTGAGCGAATCCTGCCACTCCTTCAGTTCGTCCCATTTGCCTTCGTGTGCCAGTTGGGCCTGCCGCGGCCAGGTATCCGGCACTGCCAGGCGGTAGCGTTCGCCGGCTGCTTCGAGTATTTCGCTAAGCCTTTCTACCGAAGCGGCGGCGAGATCGGCCCAGGTATGGATACCGGCATCGTTCAGCAGCCCTTCGATCTTCGGGCCGATACCTTCGATGATCTTCAGGTCATCCTGCTTGACCTTGCCCAGCGGGGTGGCGAAAACCATGCCTGCCCCTCCCCCGCTCTTAGGCTCGGTGGCCGTAGCCGGCGGTTCCTCGCCGCCCTCCTTTGCCTCCATTTCCGCCCTCAGGCGGTCGTACTTGCCCTGTATCACCGCCTTATCGGCATCGCAAAGCCGCAATTTCCTCCTGAGGTCTTCCAGTTCCTTGGTGGCTTCTTCATGCTGGTATTTCAGGCTCATAAAATCCTTTTCCATGTTGGTCAGCCTGGCTTTCAGGCCGGCGTTTTCATCCTCCAACTCCTTGAGGCGCTTGCGGTTGCTGAACAGAAGGGCGCCGAGCAAAAATCCGAGGAGAAAGGCGATGAGGGAAAGGATGAGCCACCACAGCCAGCAGGGCTCCAGGGTGGCCAGCAATAAGGTGTTATCTGTATTCATTTTATAGTCAGTTTTTTGTTTTGCAATGGATTATTGTTTTTTGATCAGGCGGGCCTCTACCCGGCGGTTTTCGTGCCGCCCTTCATCGGTATCGTTGGAAGCGACCGGTTGTTTTTCGCCCTTGGATACGGTTTCTACCTGATCGGCGCTGACCCCGTTACGTACCAGGATAGCCTTGATGGCGCGGGCGCGCTCCATACCCAGTTGGGCGTTAGTCACATCGTCGCCCACATTGTCGGTATGGCCGGTAAGGGTAACTTTTTCGCCGGTCTTCTTCACCCGTTCCGCCAGTTTTACCAGGTATTCATCCACCTTTGGGTCATATTCCTTTTCAGTAGAACCGAAGGGGAAACGCATGATGATGCGGTCTTCGAGTTCCTCTACCGTTTCGGCAACTTTCTCCTCCGGCTCTATCCATTCGAAGGCAGAGGCTGAGAAAGGATTGTTGCGGACGCCTTCCGCCTCATCCATGGCGCGGGCGCGGATTTGAACGCGGCCTGCCGGCAGGGCGTCCCCAAACAAGGCCCTGATCTGCTCTGCCCGGGCAAAGCCCAGGTTGTCAAAGCCATCGGGTTTGGGCTCGTCTTCGAAGTACATGCCGGTGACCTCCAGGATATTCTTATCCTTCATGCCGGCCAGCAGCACCTGCCTGAGGCTGTCGAAATTTTCATTGGTGTAGGCTTTGGGATCCGACCATTTGAAGTATATCGGATACCGGGGGATGGCCGCCGCCACTGCCGAATCCTGCGACGGGCTCACCGCTTCCGTAGTTGCTTCACCCTTATCTCCACAGGCGAAACAAAGCTCTTCCCTGCACCCATTGTAGGTAAGCAGAAAATAGAGCAACCACACCACAAAAGCGATCAATAGTCTTAAGGGTAAGGACATATTTCGTTTTGTTTTGGTGAATAATCGGCTCGTTCCGAAAACCAGCCGGGGCCGGGCCGAAGCCCGGGCTTACCCTATAAAAATAAGGATTAGATCCGGAATCGCAACAAAACGTTTCCAAATATTTGGAGGCGCCGAAAAAAAATTCGGGCCACGGCGGCGGGCTGCTCTTTTTCTTTGGCATCAAACTTTAGGCGCTCTCATCCATTTATGTAAGCGTAGTTCCTTAACTGTAGTGCCAAAGCAGGCTTTTTTAATTGAATTCACTGCTTTCTTTTACTATTTTTGCAGGACTTTTTGAAGCGCATAAACCACAACCGACTATGTTTGACAGCTTAAGCGAACGCCTTGAAGGCGCCTTCAAGACGTTAAAGGGGGAAAGCAAACTCACAGATATCAATATCGCCCAGTCGATAAAGGAGATTCGCCGGGCTTTGGTAGCGGCGGACGTCAACTACAAGATCGCCAAAGAGTTCACGGACAATGTAAAGGAAAAGGCCCTTGGGCAGGAAAACGTCCTCAAGTCCGTAAAACCGGGCCAGCTGATGATCAAGATCGTCAATGACGAGCTGGTGGAACTGATGGGCGGGACGGCTGCGGATATCGACCTCAAGGGCAAGCCGGCGGTCATCCTCATCGCCGGCCTGCAGGGTTCCGGCAAGACCACCTTCTCCGGCAAGCTGGCCTACCACCTTAAGAACGAACGAAAAAAGAGCCCTCTTCTGGTGGCCTGCGACGTGTACCGGCCCGCAGCCATCGACCAGTTGTCCGTGATCGGCGAACAGGCCAAAGTACCCGTTTATAAGGAACCGGAGAATAAAAATCCGGTCGAGATCGCCCTGAAGGGCATTGCCCACGCGCAGGCCCACAACCACGACGTGGTGATTGTCGACACCGCCGGCCGCCTTTCCATCGACGAGGAGATGATGGCCGAGATCGCCAACATCAAGGAAGCGGCACAGCCCAACGAAACCCTTTTCGTGGTGGATTCCATGACCGGCCAGGATGCCGTCAATACCGCGGAGGCCTTCAACGAAAGGATCGACTACGACGGCGTCGTCCTGACCAAGCTGGACGGCGATACCCGCGGCGGCGCGGCCCTTTCCATCAAATATACGG
>CAZAXA010000221.1:0-9702 GCA_964488965.1 uncultured Phaeodactylibacter sp.
GTTAAAACCGTTGAAGTTTCAGCCGCAAATGGAGAGCGGGCCTCCAGGCCCGCTGCATGGATCAATGGATTTAACCCACTGCCCTTCACTTCATGATCGGCAACCGGAATTTTTTTTTCGGCTGTAATAGGGGTATATCCCCAACCCAAACATCCTTCAATCGGAAAGTGAAACTGAAAAATGGAAAGCACAAAATATACGGATTTTATTGGCCGGTACTTTTCCGGTGAAATTACCGCCGCCGAAAAAGGCGAGCTGATGGCCTGGGTTGAGGCCGACAGCGCCAATAAGGCTTTTTTTGAGGAGATGGCCCGCCTGTGGAGTGTTTCCAGCGAATACGAAGAAGAACCTTACTCAACGGATATTGAAACTGCCTGGGCAAACTTTGAGCGGAAGTTTGAACAACGCTTCCGGCCCGTCGGCGGCAGCCCTTTGGCCGCAGGAAATACCGAAACGGCTAAGGCGGCCAGGTTGCGCCCCTTGCGGATGGCCCTGCGTTATGCCGCCGCTATCGCCCTGTTGCTGGCCGCGGGATACTGGTTTATGATGCGCGATGGCAATGACAGCACCCAAATTGCCAGTTTCCGCACTCCTGCCGGCGAAAAGCGGGAGCTGATGCTGCCTGACGGCAGTACCGTTATCCTGAACGAAAATTCTGAGCTCGCATACGCTACTTCCTTCGAAAAACGCCGCGTCCGGCTCTCCGGAGAGGCCTTTTTCGAGGTGGCCAGGCTCAACGGGCAAACCTTTACCATCGATGCGGAAGGCGCTACAACTACCGTACTGGGCACTTCCTTCAACGTCAGGGCCTATCCCTCGGAAGGGACGGTGGAGGTGAGCGTACAAACGGGCAAAGTGGCATTGCAGAAATCGGAGGATAAAGAAGCGCAGATCATTCTGGAGGCAGGTGAGGCCGGCGTTTTCGATAAGGAAAAGGATGAGATACAGCCGGCCGACATTTCGAATGCCGATTCCTGGAAAACCCAACGCCTGTACTTTGACAATGCGCCGCTGGGCGTAGTGGTGGGCGCCCTGGAGCGGTATTTCGGCGTAGATATTGAGGTGGCCAACCCGAAGTTGCTGAACTGCCGCTTTGTCGGAGAGTTTTCACAACCGGAACTGAAGGAAATACTGGACGTGCTGGCCTTCACCATGTTGCTGGATGCCGAAAAACAAAAGGACGGCAGTTATGTGCTGAAGGGAGAGTCCGCCCAATGCGAATGAGATAAAATACCCTATTACGAATCTAGCGCACGATCAATTATGAAAAACACCGGACTGTTATATTTCGTCGTGTTCCTGCTTGGACAGGCCAGCCTCCAGGGGCAATCGCTGGAAAGGCGCGTTACCCTGCGTTACGCCAGCGAACCCCTGGGCAATGTGCTGGCCGATATCAGCCGGAACTATCAGGTGCGCTTTTCCTACAGCAGTGACTTTATACCGCTTGGCCAGCATATTACTCTGAGCCTCAATGATGAGCCTCTTTCCACCGCTCTGGACGATATCGCCAGCCAGGCGCCGGTAACCTATGCCGCTGTTGGCGGCCAGGTGCTGCTCAAACCCGGCCCTGCCCGCAAAAACCAGCTGGGGCAACTGGAAACGCTTCAGGGCAATGTCCGCCAAACCAGCCCGATCTATCCCAGTGAGCCGAAAATAGGCCCCGGCGCCAAAGCCGAAAGAGAGCGCCTGATGCGCCTGATGAACCCCATCAGCGGTACGGAAGATGTCAGAGTGATCAGTAGTGGAGGCGACGGCTACCGGGAGATCAACCTGGATGCTTTCCGGCGGCCGCTGCCCGATCCGGCAGAAAGTAAGGCAAATGCCAGGAAGAGTTCCGGCGATACCCGCCTGGCGCAGATTTCTCTGCTGCCATTCGTAGGGACCAATGCCCTGCGGAGCAATGAGATCACCAACAAGATGTCCATCAACCTGTTGTGGGGCACCAATGGCGGAGTGGATGGCATGGAAGTGGGCGGCCTGGTCAATAATGTAAAAAAAGACGTGCACGGGGTGCAGGTGGCCGGCCTGGGCAGTAGTGTCGGCGGCAAAGTGTCGGGCACCCAGGTGGCGGGTTTGTTCAATATCAGCCGGGATTCCCTGAGTGGAGTGCAAGCCTCGGGCCTGATCAACATCGCGGGCCCTGCTACTGCCGTTCAGGCCGCCGGCCTTTCGAACATCACTGCCGGCGATTTCACCGGCGTACAAGCGGCGGGCCTCTTTAATATTTCCGCCGGAAAGGCAGATGGCCTGCAGGCTTCCGGCCTGTTCAACTACAGCGGCGGCAAAACGAAAACCCAGATTGCTTCGCTGTTCAACATTGCCGGCGACGTGCAGATCGGGCAGGCCAGCGCATTGTTCAATGCAGGCAAAAAAGTCGGCGGTTTTCAGGTAGCGCTGGTCAATGTGGCGGATACGGTCAGCGGCATGCCCGTGGGGCTGATCAACATCATCAGGCATGGTTACAACCGCTTTGAAATTTCGGCCGGCGACGCCCTTTTTGCCAATGCTTCCCTGAAGCTGGGCGCCTACCGGTTCTATAATATCATCCACCTGGGCGCCCGCTGGGATGCGGCGGAAAGCAGCAAGCCCGATGCTTCCCGGATGAGCTGGGGGCTGGGCTACGGCCTGGGCACCGCTCTGCGGATGAACTCCCGGTTGCTGCTCAATGTGGAAGCCGTTGCCATCCACATCAATGAACGGGAACGATGGACCAACGAACTGAACTTGTTGAACCAATTGCGCTTTGCCCTGGATTTTCATAAACCAGAGAGGAGGACGAGCTTTTTCGCCGGGCCGGTGGCCAATGTCCTGGTTTCCAGGTTGCGCAATGCAGATACGGGCGCGGCCGGCTCTGCCGTCATCGACCCCTCTTATGCCTTCCTGGACCATACGGGGGGGGATGTAAATGTTAAATTATGGGCCGGCCTGCAGGCCGGTATCCGCTTCTAACCGGCGAAACACCCAATACATAGTACGCTACAGGCGGAATGTGCGGCAGCCTTCCGGAAGGATGTTCATGTAAGAAAGGAAACAATCTACATAACTCATTAAAAAGCAGAAAAATATGAAAAACCTGTTTTTTGCAGTAGTACTGGCATGTTTAACCCTGGCTGTCAACGCGCAGCACGAAACCCTCTTCAATAAAGCCCGTGTGGTTGGCGGTTTTGGGGCTCCGATCGTCGAAATGGGCCTGGGCAATGACAGGACTACTGCCGTCGGCGGCGGCGGCGCCATCGTGATCGACAATTTTTTCATCGGGGGATATGGCATCGGCAGCATCGACTTCAATGCCCTGATCGAGGATGAGAACCTTGAACAGATCGACCTGGGCCATGGCGGCTTCTGGCTCGGTTATACTTATCGCCCTTATAAGGTGCTCCACCTCTATACCAGCGCCCGCATCGGCTGGGGTGGCGTGGGCATCGACGTATCCGGCAATTCCAACTTTCCCAGAGATGTGGACAATGTTTTCGTGATGACCCCTGAACTGGGCCTGGAACTCAATGTCGCCAAATGGTTCCGCGTTGCCGGCACGGTGGGTTACCGCTATGTCGAAGGCGTTAACGAAAAACTGGGATACTATCAAAAAGACGCCTTCAACGGCGCTCTGGCCAACCTGACTTTCCGCTTTGGGTGGTTCGGATGGCACAGGGAGTAGAAAGGGGCGTACCCGTGCATTCGTTTGCCGGGCCCGGCAATACAACAAAACCGCAGACCATAAAACAATCTCATTATGAAACGGAACTATTGGATGTTATTCTCTGTAGCCATTGCCCTGCTGGGTAGCGGCTGCTTCATCAATGTCAACGATGAGGACGGCTTCTTTGGCAACTGTGTGAATGGCCAGGGGCCTGTTGTCACCCGCGAACTTCCCATTGCTCCCTTTGAAGGCATCGAATTACCCATATCGGCCGATGTTTTCCTTAAACAGGGGCCGGTACAGGAGGTGATCGTGGAAGGAAAAGACAATATCATTGACGAGATCGAGCTGGATGTGCGCAATGGCATCTGGGTGATCGAATTCAACCGCTGTGTCCGCGATATTGACCTGCTGCGGATTTTCATCACCGTGCCCAACCTGACGCAACTGCGCATTCCCGGCTCGGGGGATGTCGTTAGTGAAAATACCTTTGTCATTGAAGACCTTGAGGTCGATATTCCGGGCTCCGGCAACGTGGATCTTGCCCTTGAGGCCGACGACCTCGACATCGAGATTCCCGGTTCCGGCCGGCTTACCCTCGAAGGCGCTGCCGACGAAACGAAGTACCGCATCAGTGGCTCCGGCGACGTGCATGCCTTCAATCTGGAATGCCGCACAGCCGACATCTCCATTCCCGGCTCCGGCGACGTGGAGGTCTTCGTCACTGAATTCCTGCGGGTTCGCATCAGCGGCTCCGGCGATGTTTACTACCGGGGCGACCCTGCTCTGGATATCAGCATCAGCGGCTCCGGCGATGTGATCGACGCCAACTGATGTAGTAACCCTCAAAAAATAAGTTCATCGATCATGAAATGTGGTGAGATCCGCGGGCCTTTTAAAGGCGGAGGATGAGCTACATTTCATGATCTCCAAATGATGAACTTATTTTCTGATCACTATTTAGGGTGTTTCTTTTGAGAGTGCGTTCCTGAAAGCCCTGCTTCGCCCGGGGCTTTCAATTTATACCTGTTCTCTTTTTCTTCCTTATGGCCCTACTCTTTTCAGAACGATGTCCATATCGGGGAAAGGCGCACAGGATCCATTTTCGCAATCCGGTTCTTGTTCGTATTCGTAAGATTCAGGTTCTTCCAAATCCGGAAGTTCAAAAGGGTAGGGGAAAGCCAGCCAGAAGTAGGTGGCCACAGCCAGGATGAGGGGGCTGGCAATGGCGATCTTCCAGCCCAGGGGGATGCGCAGGAGAGCGGCAAAGAGGCCGAGGCTGGAAGGAGCTTTTTCCACCTCCCAGAGTACTTCCAGCAGAGCGAGGTGTACCTTGCTGCGCGCCTGATGGAGTTCCCGTCGCGGCAAAATGCCCTGGCGCCCCAGTTTTTTGATGCGGCTTAGCAGGAACTGGTACTTTTTAAGTTCCCGGCTGATCAATTGATTAGGCGCCAGAGGCCTGATTTCCCGGATGGCCGCTTCCAACTGGCCGGCGGCCAGTTGGTCTTTGATGTGGCTGAATACAAGCTCTTTCGTTGACATGTTTTCCAGTTTTTGGAGTTCGGTAAATATCTACTGCAAATTTAGGCGGCAACGGAAGAGCAAACATCCCCCCAAAGTGGGGTTTTGTGAAAATCCCCCTTTTGGGGGATACATTTTGGCCGGCTATTCAACCAACCCGAATTCAAAGGCCGCCTTTACCAGCCCGGCGGTATTCTTGGCGTTGAGTTTGCGCAACAGGCTCTTGCGGTGAGAAATGGCCGTGGCGGGCGAGATATAAAGCTTATCGGCGATCTCTTCGGTGGTGAGTTCGTCGATGATGAGGTGAAGCACCTCTTTTTCCCTGCGGGTGAGCTTTTGGATGAAACCTGCCGGCCGGACCGGCCGGGCCGCCTGCATACCGGCGATCAGGCTGTTGGCCACTTCCTGGCTGAAGTGCTGTTTTCCTGCCGCCACCTTTCGTATGGCCAGCAACAGCTCTTCCTTGCCGGTATTCTTGAGCAGGTAGCCGTCTACACCGGCCCTCGCCATCCGGGTGATATAGCCCGAATTGCTGTGCATGGTCAGTGCGATCACCTTTACCGCTTCGTTTTCGGCTTTTATCTTCTGGCATAGCTCGAAGCCGTTCGTATCCGGCAGGTTGATATCGAGCAGCACCAGGCTGATGGCTGACCGGCGCATCACCTCCATCGCCTGCGCTCCGCTGAGGGCTTCATAGACGCGGCTTATGGAAGCTTCTTCTTCCAGTAAGGTCCGCAACCCATCGATCACGATCTGGTGGTCATCAACAATTAATATCGTCATGGCTGTTATTTTTTAATAAGTGAATGAATGAGTGAAGGGCTGGCCTGGCGCCAGTCATTCCCTTTCTCCCTCTTCCCCCACCGGAATATCAATACTGAATGTGCTGCCTTCTCCTTTCTGTGTTTCGATGCCCAGCCGGCCATTCAGGTAGGCTACCCGGGAGCGTATATTGGACAGGCCGATGCCGCCGGTAAAATTATCGCTGAGTTCAAAGCCGCGGCCGTCATCTTCCACGATGAGCTGAAGCCAGCCATCCTCGATGGTGGCCTGGACGATCACCGAGCAGGCATGGGCGTGCTGAGCGATATTCCTGAGCAGTTCCTGAGTGATCCGGTAAACGGAGATGCTGGCCTGTGCCGGGATGGGCCGGTTCAGTTCATAGGGGATAAAATCGATCTCCAGTTCATGAGCTTTGGCCATAGAGTCGCACAGGTACTGCAATGCAAATTCCAGGCCGTGTTGCTCCAGGATGTCCGGAGTAAGGTTGTGCGAGATTTCCCTGATGCTGCGGCAGGCTTCGTCGAGCAGTTGTTCTGCCTTGGCGTAGCTTAGGGAGAGCTGTACTGCCGGCACCCGTGACGACAAGGCGCTGATCTGCATCTTGGCGGTGGAAAGGACGGCGCCAAGCCCGTCGTGCAATTCCCTGGCCAGGCGTTTGCGCTCTTTTTCTTCTCCTTCGATGACGGCCTGCAGGCGGCGCGCTTCCTGTTCTTTCCTGATCAATTGCAGGCGGTGCAGGTGGAGGCGTTTATTGTAACGGAACAGGAAAAACAACAGGCCGGCGATCAGGGAAGCCAGGATGGAGCCTACTGCCAGCAGGACGACCTGGTAGTAGCGCTTCTGGATTTCGGCCTCCAGTTGTTCTGCACGGGCCTGCCGTTCGGCCAGAGCGCGGTCTTTTTTTTCTGCCTGGTATTTTATTTCCAGTTCCTGAATGATGGCGGCGTTCTGCCGGGAAAGCATACTGTCCTGAACGGCCTGATGCAGTTCCTGATACCGGTAGGCTTGCCGGAAATCGCCCATTCCGGCACGTGCGTGGGCGAGCAGGCTATAGGCCTCCGCCCGGCTGCTCTGGCTGTCCATGTCGGCGCTCCATTGCAGGGCTTCCGCAAGCAGGGCTTCCGCGCGGGCGTATTGGCCGCGCAGGAGTTCCAGCTTCCCCAGAACCAGTTGAGTATGCAGCATATTTTCCCGGTCGTTGTTCTTCTTTCGGATAGCAAGGGCTTCAGTGAGTATTTTTATGGCCTCGTCGATATCTTCCGGCCCGGCGAGGCGCCCTTGTTGCCGGATATTTAAAAGGCTGATCTGTACTTCCGCTGCTGAAATCGGTTTATTCAGTTCCAGAAAAAGGCGGAGGGCCTGCTGATACTTCGACGCGGCAAGTTCGGGCTTTCCCGTTTCTGCCAGCACGTCCGCCTGGTTTTTGAGGTTAATGGCCTCAATGCCCGGAATGTTTCGGAAACGGGCGATAGAGGCTGCTTTCTGGCTGTACGACAGGGCATTGCGCCAGTCTTTCTGCGCTTTATACACTGATCCGATATTGGTGTAAAGGCTCATCATGGAAAAGGTGTCCTGAATGGATTCTGCCATCCGCAGGGCCCGGATCAGGTATTTTTGGGCTTCTGTGTAGTTGCCGAGCTTCTCCTGGTATCCGCCGTAGGCGATATAATCTCCGATCAGTTCAACGGTATTGCCTTGTTTTTCCTTTATGCTTATGAATAAGCGGTAATAGGCCATAGCGGAATCGTTTTGGCCGGCGTAGCGGTACTGCGTATAAAGCTCTTCATAGATATCTCCGATCTTGCCGGAATCTTTAAGTACTTCTGCCCATACCAGGCCTTCCTGGAGGTAAAAGACGGCTTTGGCCATTTCGGTACTGTGCAAAAGGGCCTGATGATAACACAGCGTAAATAAAAGGCGAGGCAACACCAGCTTTCTGGCCAGTGCGCCGGCTTTTTCAAAGCAGCCGCCTGCCTTCGGCAGGTCGCCGGACTGCAGGGCAAGGATGCCCAATTCCGCCAGTGTTACAGCTATTCCCTCCTGATAACCTGCATAGCGAAAGCTTTTAAGCGCATCTTCCAGTGCGAGCTGCCCCTGGCTGTGGAAGCCCTCCCGAAGTTTGGCCTGGCCTATATAGAAAAGGGCAAGCCCTTCCTCCCTGGGCGCCGGCCGGCTCAGGAGCAGCTTTCCCGCGGACTCCTCTACTTTTTCCGTCTGCCCGTCTTCCAGCAATTGCTCCATCTTCTGTTCGAAAGAGTCCGGCCGGGTGAAATAAGAGGCGTTGCCCTGTGGCCAGGCCGGGGCCGGAGATAATAACAAGAAGAGTAGTATATGGAATGCGGGATAATGCATGCTTATTACGGAATTCTGTTTTGGGCCGTACCCTGTCCGGAGCCGGCCTTCAATAAAAAGCCGTCGCCATCAGCCGGAAAACCTCCTGATGCCGTGACCATGGCCTGTCTTTAACCCGCTGAACCGATACGGAGGTTTGTACCAAAAGAAAGGCGTTGACGCGATAGCCGGCAGCCAATGAGTGGCGCAGCACGTCCTTGTCCCACCTTTGGGTTTCATCTGGTATATGGCCGAAGCGGAGCGTTTCCAGGCGATATGCCAGGTAGGCTCCGCCCAGGAAAGGCAGGTTGTACTTTACTGCGGCATAACCGGCAAAAGACCTCAGGGTCAGGTTTTTTGTTGTGAAGGTTTCCTCTTTCGGCATGTATAAAGGAGCCCTGTACACGGCTATCATCATTTCTCCCGACAGTTCAAAATATCCCCTGCCAAAACGGAAATCCGTCCCGATCAGGGCCTGGCGGAATGCCCTCAGCTTTTCCAGCCCGGCATTGATGTCGGCCTTTTCCATAAAAGTGCCGCAGGCGAGGGAGAAACCCTGCTTCCACCAATGGCCGGGCTGCACCGACAGGCGAGAGGCGACGCCCCACCTGAGAGGGCGGGTAAAGGGTTTTCCAATGTTGGCCGCACCGTTCACCAGGGCGGCATCCAGCCAGGCCTTTTGGGGGCGGAGTTCCCAGTTGAGCTTCAGGCCGGTAGCATAACCGCCATAGTGCAGCAGGGCGCCGCCCCATTGCACTGCTCCATCCGCATGCGTTTTGACACCATCTCCCATATCCGGGAAAAACCCGGCCTTCTCCGATATGTTGACATAGTAGCTGTAAGGTAGGGGCCGGGCGATAAAATCCCGTTCCGTTGGCAGTTGCCGGCCATTGAAGGCGCCGAAGGGGTGAATAAAACGGCCAAGAGTGAAACGCACCGCCCCCTCGCCGGGAGCCCACTGCAGGTTGAGCTGTGGCGCCTGCACCTGTTCGGGCCTCTGCCCCAGCCTGCGCTCCAGGAGCAGGCGGCCCTGCAGGCCCCAGCCGGGGGCAAAACGCCAGTGGGCCATCAGGTTGGCCTGGGCCAGGCCGAAGCGCCAGTTGCGGTATTGCTCATGTACTTCATTATAATAATAGTGTGATTTTTCTCCGCCACGGGACAGCTCAAAGCTGGCGCTGGCGTTTAACTCCAGTTGAGCCTCTCCCTGAGCAATGAGGGTAAAAGCAGGCAGTAGGAAAAGGATGAACAGTTGACAGGGCCGGGATTTGCAGTTCATGGCTCAGGGTTTAGTATATGCAAAATCCTGCCGCAGGCTTTGCCCCCCGGAGAGGGTTACCTCCGCTATCTTTTTACCTGCGTCCAGGTGGTACGCCTCGATGCGGTAGCGCCCGTCGAGCAGGCCGCCAAGGCGATAGCGCCCGTCGGCC
>CAZAXA010000222.1:0-9664 GCA_964488965.1 uncultured Phaeodactylibacter sp.
GCCATTGGCCTGGCTCATCAGGATTTGATACTCCAGCCGCCCGCGCTCTCCCAGTTCCCGGCGGATAGTCGTTTTCAGCAGGTTTACATAATGTTCTTCCAGCCATTCATAAAAAAATTTGTTTGGGACTTGAATGGTCAGCGCATTGTTGTCCAGGCGCACTGGTTTGATCGGTTCGAACCAGGTCTTAAAACTCTGTTGGTTTACATTCTTGCGAATAGCCTGAAGACAGTTTTCCCAGACTGAAGCATGATCTCTTGTCATCGCCAGTTATAATAGCTGTAGTTAACAAATAAATGTGTTGGACTAAAAAAGCCTAGAGTATCAGCAAGTTAGGTTCATAAGGCTGCGCTTGGCGGATTGTAGTGTGTTGCCCAAAAGCCGCTATTACGCAAGTGGTTGTGTCTCGTGCCCTTCATTATAGCGGAGGAATACAAAGTTGGCAAAAAATCTCTAAACATAAAACCGATGTTGAAAAGTTTTGGCATTTTTTTGGCCGCTCCGGCGTGTAAATATCATACCCTGCCCGCCCTGCCCAAGCCGGGGGTAACAGCCGCCCGGGATGAAAGGGGCGCACTTTTTCCCGCCCGGATGTGGATAACGATCCCCGCATTGTTAATATCAGCGTTAAGTTGCTGGCTGTCAGAAAATTGAATAAAAGCAATGAGGGGAAGGCGCATCATTCATTCCTTAAATATTGGCTTTTTTACCATCCTGCCTTATCTTCGCAGCCTGACCAAATAAGGCTGGATATGAAAAATGTAACTGTAATCGGCGCCGGCACTATGGGCAACGGCATAGCCCACGTTTTTGCCATGAACGGCTATGAAGTGGCCCTTGCCGATATTTCCCGGAAAGCGCTCGACTCAGGCCTGGCAACCATTGAAAAGAACCTTGGCCGGATGGTGGCCAAAGAGAAGATCAGCCAGGAAGCCATGGACGATACGCTGAAACGCATCGCCACTTTCACCGATATGGAGGAGGCAGTGCGGAAAGCCGGCCTGGTGGTCGAAGCAGCTACCGAAAACATAGCCCTCAAGCTCAAAATCTTTGGAGAAATAAGCCGGCACGCCCCTGAGGGCGCCATCCTGGCCACCAATACCTCCAGTATTTCCATCACCAGGATAGCTGCGGCAACCCGGCGCCCGGAGAAGGTCATAGGGATGCACTTCATGAACCCGGTACCCATCATGAAGCTGGTAGAAGTGATCCGCGGTTATGCTACCTCCGATGAAACGGCCGCCCTCATTATGGAGCTTTCCAGAAAGCTGGGCAAGGCCCCCGTAGAGGTTAACGATTATCCCGGCTTCATTTCCAACCGCATCCTCATGCCCATGATCAATGAGGCCATCTACTCCCTCTTTGAAGGAGTGGCCGGGGTGGAAGAGATCGATACGGTGATGAAACTCGGCATGGCGCACCCCATGGGGCCCCTCCAACTGGCAGATTTTATCGGCCTGGACGTTTGCCTGTCGATCCTCAACGTGCTTTATACCGGCTTCGGCAACCCCAAATATGCCCCCTGCCCCCTGCTCTGCAACATGGTGGCCGCCGGCAAGCTGGGCGTTAAATCCGGAGAGGGCTTCTACGACTATCAACACGGCATGAAAGAACTCATCGTGGCCGGCGCTTTTAAATAAACAGGAAACCGGGAAACGCCGTGCAGCTTCCTGTATGCTGAAAAATTAAAACAAAAAGTTTGTTTTAATTTGATTTTAAAACAAATTTGTTTTATTTTTGCTCAACCTTACTTTCCCTGAGAGCATGTTTGGAGGTGGTGCTTTTGAAGCGAAAATGTCAGAATTTGGGTTCTCACGAAGGCATTTTTGAACCTCATAGTGGGGCTATGAGGTGAAAAAATGGCGAAGTAAGGTTCCAAAAGCTGACATTTGCAGCCAAAATGGCCACCTCCAAACATGCTCTGAAACAAAAACCTGTTCTGCAATTTTCCCGGAAAGGCCGGCAACGGTAGCATAAAATTGCCAGGCGGAAGAAAAAGATTGAGCATGATGGAATACGTACTCTCACAATCCAGGCATAACGGGGCGGTTTATTCCCTGAAACCGCTATCGGATTACATTAACCGGAACTGGTTCCGGGCTCTGTTGCTGGGCGCGGGGATTTATATCCTCTTTTTCAAAGATATCAGTATACAGTTCAACCTGAACGCCGCCTCCGGCGGGCCGGCCGGGGCAGTGGCCATCAGCCCGGAGGGGGTGCGGCCCTACCAGCCGGAAGCTATGCCCGCCAGTTTCCCGGAAAATGGCCCGGGCAACGTATCACAGCTAACCGCTCCTTCCGCACAGGGGCGAAAAGGGCAAAAGAAATGGGACAGCCGAAAGGCCAATGACTTTTCCAACCTCACTTTCGTGCTTAGCCCCGATTATGCCCGCCGCCACAACGTGCACCCCGATATTGTCCGGCAGAAGCTCGACAGATGCAGGGAGTATATAGATCAATATGCGCCCATTGCTCTTGAGGAAATGCGGGAATACGGCGTCCCGGCCAGCATTACTCTGGCTCAGGGCCTGCTGGAATCCAATGCCGGCGACAGCCGCCTGTCCCGTGAATCCAATAACCACTTTGGGATTAAATGCCGCCGCAAGTGCCGCGGCTGTACCTGCCGCAATTATACCGATGATGATATCTATGATATGTTCCGCGTTTTCGATTCTCCCCGGGAGAGCTACCGGGAACACTCCCTGCTGCTGGCCGGCGGCCGTTATAAACACCTGCTTGATTTGCATAAAACAGACTACAAAAGATGGGCCCACGGCCTTAAAAAAGCAGGCTATGCGACCGATAAGCACTATGCCGGAAAACTGATACAGATCATTGAATTCTTCAGGCTCGGCAGCTATGACCACCAGGTATAAATGGCCTGAGCCTTATCCGCACCTGGCCGCTTTGATGGCCCAGGGTATAAATTTAAAATGAAAAAGCCCTTCCGGCAGTGAACGGAAGGGCTTTTTCATTATTTTTCCCCTTAGAAATAAACGCCAGCCTTATGGTTCGATGGTTATTGTATTGCTCAGCCGGCATTCACCGCCTTAACGAATGGATGGGCGGGGCTGCCTCCTGGCTCACTACCTTACTGGTAATACTGGTTTGTTTTGATGTCATAGCCCGCTATCTGCTGAGCGCTACAAGGGCATGGGTCATGGAACTGGAGTGGCATCTATTTGCCCTTGTTTTCCTTTTGGGCGCCGGTTATGCCTTCCGCCACGACCGCCACGTACGGGTAGATCTTTTTTATGCCAACTTTTCAGCCCGGGACCAGGCCTGGGTTAACCTTCTGGGCGCTATATTCTTTCTGATCCCCTGGTGTATCCTGGTCGTTTACGCTTCATTTGAATACGCCCTGATCTCTTACAAAATAGGAGAGGGTTCGCCCGACCCCGGCGGCCTGCCTGCCCGTTACCTGATCAAGTTTGCCATCAGCCTGGGCGCCTTTTTGTTATTGCTGCAGGGCTTCGCCAACCTGATCGATTCCGCCCTTGTACTAAGCGGGCATAAAACGCCGGAGCACCCGCAAGCCGAAGATATCGCAAAAGAAAACCTGTAAGGCCATGGAGATACTGGCTGTTATACTGTTTCTCAGCATCTTTTTACTCATCCTTTACGGATATCCCGTAGCTTTCACCCTGGGCGGCATTTCCATTATTTACGCCTGGTTATTTCTCGACCCCAGCGCATTCAGCGCTTTACCTCCGCGCATCATGGGTGTGGTTAGCAATTACGTGTTGCTGGCCGTACCCCTTTTCGTCTATATGGGGATCATGCTGGAAAAATCAGGCCTGGCTGAGAGCCTTCTGGAAACCATGGCCATCCTGTTTGGCAAGCTTAAAGGAGGCCTCGCCATAAGCGTCGTCATAGTGGGCGCCTTGCTGGCGGCCTCTACAGGCATAGTAGGCGCTACCGTGATTACTATGGGGCTGATCAGCCTGCCGACTATGCTGAAGCGAGGGTATTCTGCCGAGCTGGCAACAGGCACCATTGCTGCGTCGGGCACCCTGGGCCAGATCATTCCGCCTTCCGTCGTGCTGGTGCTGCTGGGAAGCGTCCTGAACATATCGGTCGGCAGCCTCTTTGCCGCCGCCTTACTGCCGGGCTTGTTACTGGTGGTTGCCTATGTAATATATATTATTATCATAGCTACCCTGAGGCCAAAGGCCGCTCCCGCCATACCCGAGGAAGAAATCCGGCAGTTTAAGAAGGAAGGTTTTATACGCAAAGTAGCCCAGGCATTTGCCCTGCCAATGTTCCTGATCGTCGCGGTGCTGGGTTCCATTTTCGTCGGCATTGCATCTCCCACGGAAGCGGCGGCGGTGGGCGCCCTTGGCGCTACTGCCCTGACGGCCGTTCAGGGTAAATTCAGCTTCGAAGTGCTCAAAGTAGTGGGCAGGGAGACTACCCACCTGACCAGCATGGTATTTATCATTCTGCTGGGCGCCACCACCTTTTCCTTTGTATTCCGGGAGATGAACGGCGACCAGTACCTGGTCAGCCTCATAGAAGGCGCAAACCTCTCTGCCATGGGCTTCCTGGCCCTGGTGATGGTTGTGGTCTTTATCGCCGGCTTCTTCATCGACTTTATCGAGATCATCTTTATCATCGTGCCGGTGGTGGCGCCCATCTTCATGAAGTTCGGCATAGACCTGGTGTGGGTCGGCGTCCTGCTCGGCCTGAACCTTCAAACTTCCTTCCTCTCGCCGCCTTTTGGTTTTTCCCTCTTTTACCTGAAAGGGGTATCGCCCCCGGAAGTCACTACCGGCCACCTGTACCGGGGTATCGTGCCCTTCGTACTCATCCAGCTCCTGTTTCTGGTAGTGGCGATCCTTTTTCCGGATGTGGTCTATGCGTTCATCTCACGATAGGATTTCCATCCTGTCAATCCTGCTTCAATACCACCCGCCTCGTCAATACCGCTTTGCCTGCCTGCAGGCGAAGCAGATAAACTCCCGGCGGGAGGCCCGCCAGTAAAAGGCCGGGAGAGGGGCCGCCCTGAATGTTCCCGGATCGAAGCATCTGCCCGGTAAGGGTGTAAAGGCCGTAGCCAAGAGCAGCGCCCGGCTCCAGCCCGTTGAGGAAGAGCATGCCGGCCGTAGGGTTGGGGAAGAGGTGGATCGAAGCCAGCTTGGGCGATTCAGTGGGAGTAATGCCGGCGCACTGGGCCAGGCTTTGTTTGAACGCTTCGTAATCCTGTTGCGGCGTGCCCTCGTTAATATTGCCCTGTACTATACCGTCGGCGACCGGCAGCCAGAACCGGCCGCAGCCGGAGAGGTCGTAAACGCCTTCCTCCCAAAAACTGGCGCTGAGGGCGAGAATGTATGTTTTGCCCGCTTCAAAATGGCCCAGCCACTCGTTGCAGTTCAGTCCATCCTGCCCGAGGATGGTGATATCCGTTTCCGGGAGGGTATGCTGCAGGTTTTCCACCACCTGTACATCCATGTGGTAACCGTAGATGCTTACCACCTTGGCCTGCAGGATATACAGGGTGGAAGAAGTTACGTTACTGTTGAACCAGCTTGCCGAAGGGCAAAAATAATCGGAAATATAAAAGCAGGAACACGCCTGCCCGGTATAAAAGAAAAAGGCAAAGAGCGTTGAAAGTAAAGCTGTTTTCATCGTTTTTTCTTTAAGGACGAGTGCCGGAGGCAATCCGTTGGGTAACATGGCCGGCCCGCCGGGTGTGCCTGGACAGGCAGGCGCAGGCCTGCGCTGGAATGAGGAAATGCAACCTCAGCACAGGCGAGCTTCACCCCAGGTCGAGTTCACTGCTCGCCTGTATTTTGTCGTAGAACTCCTTCTCCGTGATCAGGGAGTAGTTGGCCGCTTTTTTGCGAAAGCGGTCATACGACTCATAGGCTTTGCGGCTGAAAGGGTCGCTGGCTGTAATATCCGCAATGGCTTCTTCGGTGTACTGGCGCAGCCGGCTGATGACTTCCCGGGGAAACCTGCGGATGCTCACTCCTTTTTTTAGAAGCGTGGTCAAAGCTTCGGCATTTTTGGCCTCCATCTGAGAAAGGGTCCAGACGTTGGACCAGGCGGCGGCGGCTTGAAGGATGGCCTGCAGGTCGGCCGGCAATTTGTCATATTGTTCCTTATTGACGAAGAACTCCAGCATAGTGCCCGTTTCGTGCCAGCCGGGGGTATAGTAGTACCTGGCAATTTCGTGAAAGCCCATCAGGGTGTCGTGATAGGGGCCGAGCCATTCCGTAGCGTCGATGACACCTCGCTCCAGGCCGGTGTAAATCTCGCCGCCGGCCAGCAGCACCGGGGCACCTCCGGCTTTTTCCAGGACTTTGCCGCCCAGGCCGGGGATGCGCATCTTCAGCCCTTTGAGGTCTTCAATGCTGTTGACCTCCCGGTTGAACCAGCCGCCCATCTGTACGCCGGTGTTGCCGCCGGCCATGGGCACCAGGTTAAAATCGCGGTAGAGTTCTTCCCAGAGTTCGATGCCGCCGCCGGCCGTGATCCAGGCGTTGATCTGCTGGGCGTTCATGCCGAAGGGGACCGAAGCGAAGAACTGCGCCGCCGGCGCTTTGCCCGCCCAGTAATAACCGGCGCCGCTGCCGATCTCCGCGCCGCCGGTGCGCACCGTATCAAAGGCCTCCAGGGCAGGCACCAGCTCATTGGCGCCGTACACCCGGATGCGGATACGCCCGCCGGACATCTTTTCCACCAGCTCGGCGTATTTATTGCAAACCTCGCCCACAATAGGAAAGTTGGGCGGCCAGGTAGTGACCATCTTCCACCGGTATTGCCTGGCGGTAAGTACGTTGGGGGCGCCCGCGCTATCCTCCTGGGCGAAGTTCTTTCCGCCAAAGGCCCGGATCAGGAAGGGCAGGGAAACGGCGCCCAGGGCAATGCCTTTGAAAAAGTCTTTTCTGGAAATCTTCATAGTGGTTTTTATTATTCCTTGTCCTTTTTCAGGAGGATGCCCTGATAGATTCCTTCCAGCTTAATCGCAATTTCAAGGTTGGGAAAAAGCAATTGGTCATAAGGCTGTTCAAGTGCTTTAAACAACCATTGATCCTCAGTCGACCGGATGAATGACTCTACCGCCATCATTTTCTGAGAAACGAATACGCATTGCTCAACACTTGGAATTCGCTGATACTTAAAGAATTTTTCAGTCCTGTCATATTGCTCCGTACCGTCTGATAATACTTCAATTATGATGCAGGGATATTGTACGACCAACGGGTCGTCATCATCGGGATTGCAGGAGATGACAATATCCGGATAAACGTATTTCTTTCGGCTTTTTAACTGGGTCATTACATTCTCATCGAACAACTCACAACCCTTTTCAGCCAGTCCCGGCCCATCCAACTCCCGGATCAGGTTCCTTTTGATCCGGTTATGGGTTTTTGTCGTGGCTTCCAGTTCGATAAGTATACCATCCCAAAAGTCATAACGCTTGTCGGTATTGCGTTGCAGATCAAAGTATTCCTCCACTGAAATTCTTTCTTCTTTTCTGGCAAGGCTCATTTTCTCCGGTTTTAGAATAGTATTTAACAACAGGAAAAATACAAAATTCCGGGCAAATTAAATGACGCTTTGTTTATTAAAATAAATGTTTTAATTTTCGGTAAAATAAAACAAAAAATGGAAATCTCTAATCCCGGTTCATCTTATATAAAGGGTAGGGGAGCGCAGGTCAACCCGGCCAACCGCTTCCATCAGCACGTTCACGACAGCGAGCCGCAGAACCCGGATGCCCGTACGCAGTATATCAATGTTTACCCCAAAAGCATGCTCAACCGCGTCACCAGCCCGGACATCGGCATGGGCTGGTCGATGAACCCCTATCAGGGTTGCGAGCACGGTTGCATTTACTGCTACGCCCGCAATACCCATAATTACTGGGGCTACAGCGCCGGGCTGGACTTTGAACGAAAAATACTGGTCAAAGGCGATGCCCCAAGGGTGCTGGAAGCAGAAATCCGGAAAAAGTCGTGGAAAGCCGAACCCATCATGCTGGCAGGCAATACGGATTGTTACCAGCCCGTAGAGAAGGAACTGGAGATCACCCGGGAAATCCTGAAGGTGCTTTGGAAATACCGCCACCCTGTCGGCATTATCACCAAGAACAGCCTGATCCTTCGCGACCTGGACATCCTCCGGCCGATGGCGGAACAACGCCTGCTGCGCGTTTCCATTTCGCTGACTACCCTGGACGAAAACCTGCGCCGGGCCCTCGAGCCCCGTACCGCTTCGGTGCATAACCGCCTGAAAACCATACAAACACTGGCGGAGAACGGCATCCCCGTAAACGCCATGCTGGCGCCCATCATACCCGCCCTGAACGACCACGAGATCCTGCCCATGGCGGAAACCGTGAGCCGCCTGGGCGCCCTTTCCATCGCTTACACTATGGTCCGGCTGAATGGCGATGTGGCCGAAGTTTTCGAAGACTGGATACGCAAAAATATGCCCGACAGGGCAGAGCGCGTCCTGAACCGCATCCGGGACTGCCACGGGGGGCAACTGCAGGACCACCGTTTCGGCGCCCGCATGCGGGGAGAGGGCAAGGTGGCGGAAATGGTGGCCCAGCAGTTTAAGCTGGCCAAACAGAAATATTTCCAGGGAAAGGTAAAACCGGAATACAACCTGGAACTTTTCGAGCAGTTTCGGAACCCTCAGCTGAGCCTGTTCTGAGTTTTTGTCCGAGGCCGTTGGAAACAACTTTCTCATCTGTTTTTAAGGGGGCCGGCGAATTTGTATATTGGGCTTTTGATAATGCTCACTGATACTATGGATAAAGAACTTCTGCTGGAAGCCAGAAAATATGTTTACGATTACCTCGCCCAAAACCTGCCGGCTGAATACGTGTATCACGATTACGGCCATGCCGAGGAGGTGGCGGAAATGTGCGGCGCACTGGCGAAAAGAGCCGGCCTGCCGGAAGAGGAGTCTGCACTTTTGCAGTTGGCCGCCTGGTTCCACGATACCGGTTACGCCGGGGGGCAGGAAGGGCATGAGGAGCGCGGCGCCGCCCTGGCCCGCCAATTTTTGGAGGCGCGCCACACAGAAGAAAAGCACATCCGCGCAGTGGAAGGCTGGATACGGAGCACCCGCCGCGAAAATACTCCTGCCACCATCCCGGAGAAGATACTCCATGATTCCAACTATTCCTTCCTGGGAAGAAAGCGCTTTAAACGCCGGGGCCAACTGCTCCGGCTGGAGGAAGAACAGCGGTCCGGCTACCAGTACGACCTGCTGGAGTGGAACCAGAAATTGCTGGATATGCAGATGGAGGCCCGTTATTATACCATCTGGGCGCAGGAAGAGCTTTCGAAACAACGCAATAAAAACATTGCCGGCCATAAGGAAAAACTGGTAAAAGCAAAAAAGGCCAGCATCCGCAAAAAAACCGGCAAGGATTTTGGCCGGGGAGTAGATACCATCTACCGGATTACCCTCCGCAACCATATCAACCTGAGTTCCATCGCCGACGGAAAGGCCAATATGATCATCAGCATCAATACCCTGGTTTTGTCCATCCTCATCACCGCTGCCAGCGCAGGGTTCTCTTTGTCCAAAGTCAGTATAGTTGAAAACCTGAAGTTCATCATCCCTGTATTGCTCCTCATGCTGACTTCCCTGATTGCCATTACTTTTGCGGTGTTTTCCGCGATACCTAAAGTATCGGGGC
>CAZAXA010000223.1:0-3387 GCA_964488965.1 uncultured Phaeodactylibacter sp.
GGTCTTTGGCGTCGGCGAGGATTTTTTCTTCCCGCAGCAGGTTGATGATTTGGATGACCTCTTCCCTGACGATGCCCAGATGGTCGCTGATGTAATCAATGCGCGATTCGGCGGCTTCACTGTCGGCGGCCTGTGCCTTGCTTTTACTGGAGAACAGTTTTCTGATAATCCGGACGGCGTTTACTTTCTGTCGCTCATTTTCGAATCGATCGGATTTTTCGATTTTTTCAATAGCCTCTTGCGCGGTTTTGCATAGGATACTGTTGGCATATATGCGGGGCATGTTCTGCCCGCGGCGCAGGTAGCCGGCGTCTTCTAGTGCAGCAATGGCGGTGGTTACGCGGGTCTCAATTTCAGAAACACTGTCGTCCCAGCCGGCTTTACGGGCGATCTCGAGGGGCGAATTGGAAACGCTTGTGCGGAATTTGGTGATAAATTTAATGGCATTCCAGATTTGTTTGATCTCCTGGATGTTGAGTTTAGTCTGGTTCAACAGGATAAAATGTTTGCTCAGGTCTTCCTCATTAAACAGTACGTAGCAGTCCGCCTCAATTTTTTCGTCGCGCCCGGCGCGCCCGGCCTCCTGCACGTAGTTTTCCAAGGAATCGGAAATGTCGAAATGGATGACCAGGCCTACATCTTTTTTGTCGACGCCCATGCCGAAGGCCGAGGTGGCGACCATAATTTGCACCGTTCCGGCGATGAAGGCATTTTGATTTTCCGTTTTTTCCGTAGCCTCCATTTTGCCGTGAAAGGCGCGGGCGTTGAAACCGTCTGCCTGCAGCCGCCCGGCAAGTTCGCTGGCTTTTCGCGTGCGGGAGACGTACACGATGGCCGGGCAATTTTTGTCCTCGATCAGGTTTCGCAGGGCGTTGTATTTGTCTTCGTCGCCTTCTTTTTCCAGCACCTTGTAGTGCAGGTTGCTTCGGGCGGCGGAGGCCCGAAAAATATCGAGTTCAAGGTTCAGTTTTTCCCGAAAATAGGCGCAAATGTCTTCAATGACTTTCTGTTTCGCGGTTGCAGTGAAGCAGGAAACGGGGATAGGGTCGGCGAGATTTTTCTTTTCCTGCAGATTTTTGATAAAGTCGGCAATGTACAGGTAGTCCACCCGAAAATCCTGGCCCCAGGCGGAGAAGCAGTGCGCCTCATCAATGACGAAGCGGGCGATTTTGCGTCCCAGCAGCAGACGTTCGATGGATTTGGAACGCAGAGACTCGGGCGAGATGTAGAGCAGCGCGGCCGAGCCGTCTTCCACCCGCTCGAAGGATTTGGCGCGTTCGATGGGGTCGAGCAGGCCGTTGATGGCGACCGCCTCGGTGATGCTCGCCCGTTCCAGGTTGTCCACCTGGTCTTTCATCAGCGATTGCAGGGGCGAAATAACGACCGTCAGGGCTTTCATGCTCTGGCCGCTCATCAAGGCGGGCGCCTGGAAGGTGATGGATTTGCCGCCGCCCGTCGGGAAAATGGCCAACAGAGACCGGTTCTGGACGGCCGCCCGGACGGCTTTTTCCTGCAAGGGCTCGCCTCCGTAGGTTCGGTAGTGCTCAAAACCGAAAAACTGCTTCAGGCCCTTGAAAATGTCAAGGTGCTGGCGGCAGTACGAACAGCCCTCCAGGCAGGGTTTGTTGCGCAGGTATGCCATGACGCGCTCAATCTCCGGGTAATTCCTCAGCACCCACGGTGGCGTCGCAGAGAACCGGCTCCGGCAGTTGATGATGGCCAGGGCGTAGGCCAGTTCGATGGGATTTTCATCGACAAACCGGGCGACATCCGCCTTTTCACAAATGTCGGCGCCAAATTTTTCATAGATTAATGCGGTAACGTCTGGATTTTCAGGCTGAAAACGCAGGAATTTAAAAAAGCCGGCAAACGCCGCCTGGGCCTGAAGCAAACCGTAAAAAATCATTTTCATGCCGGGGTCGAGGCGCGAAAATGCCGCCACTTCGTCGTGAAACAGGTCGCGCGCTTTCAGGGCGTCGTTGAGCGGGTTGTTGATGGCCTCGGTTTGGAGCTTATCGTCTTTGACCAGGGCATGGTAGGGTTTCTGAGGAAAAAGCAGCGGCGACCACGGCAAGGTATCAATGGCGTTTTCGGGCGGAATACCCGCCGCGGCAAGCGCCGGGCGGACGAATTTTAGGTCATGCTGAAAAATGTTGTGCCCGCAAACAAAATCCGCCCCCCGAAGAAACAACGCGAATCGCTCGAGCGAAGCATCGTGAAACTGCCGGCCATCGTCCCGGCAGCCCCCGATGTCGAAGACTTTTTTGCCGTTGCGGCCGGTTTCCGTATCGAAAAAGGCTATGGAGGGCATACTGGTTCGATTGCGTTTCTTACAAAGCTACAAAGGTGCGTTGAGTTCCGCTTTATTCCGGGGGAAAAACTGGGGGAGGTGAGGGAAATGGCATTTATAGAATACCTACGCTTTCAAAACGCTTCGGCTTTCCGGGTCAAAAGGGTCGCTGGACTGGAATACATGGAAGAGTTCGACGGCCCCCTTGTGCGGCTATGATTTTAAATGGGCGCCAAAGCAGCAAATACCCCCGCTAGCCGGAAGAAAACCTATCCGGAGGCGGCTTTTCAATATATTAACCGGGATAATTTAATGGGGTTCGTGCGCTCAGGAAACCCTTCGATACAACGAGAGTTAGCAAGGTCGACATTATAATGAATTGCCGAGGATTTTGGCCATTGTTCGGAAAATGTATTTCGAAAGAAAAATAAACCAGCACAAAAAGGCAAATGCACTATTTTACTCCTCCATAGGGCAACCGCTGATCTCCGAAAAACAGCTATCGGACCTTAGCCATTTTTCAATTGCATCAATTAACTGATCAAAAGGCAATCGAAAAGGCCCTTTAAAAGCACACTCCCATACTAATAACAGCCGCCATCCCTGCTGCTTCAACTCTTCATTATTCTTTTCATCCCGAAGCCGGTTTTTATCCAGTTTTTCTTTCCAGAATGCTGGCCTACTGACGGGCCACTTGAACAAATGGCAATCATGCGCGTGCCAGAAACATCCGTTTACTTGAATCACTGCCTGGTATTTGGGTAGTACTATATCCGGCTTGCCGGGAAGCGACTTGTCGTGTAATTTATAACGGTAACCTTTAGCGTGCAGCGCTTTTCGAATAGCAAGCTCTGGCCTGGTATTTCTGCCTTGAATACCGGACATCATATCGCTTCTCTTACTCTGGCTTACTACGTCAGCCATTTCAAGTTTTTTTATTTAAAGTGGTTTGAATTGCCTCTTCAATATCGAGGTCAGGCGTACCAAGCCTGCTGTAATAGCGGATGAACTGGGCGGAGAGCGCTTCGGCAAATGGGCTGTCGAGGGAACATACCCTTACCTTTATTAATTCTTCGCCATCTTTTTCAAAAGGAAGC
>CAZAXA010000223.1:3397-9636 GCA_964488965.1 uncultured Phaeodactylibacter sp.
ACCGGAGTTCCTGGCGCCCCTTTCCACGGTTCTTAATTAAACTTTCAATGTTCTTTCGGGCATTCTTATTCTTCTGATCTTCGACAAGAGCCTTTACCTCATCAACATCTTCAAGCTTTATACATTGTGCGAGGAGTACCTGCTCCGCTTTTGGCCGACCTCTCACAAGATCACATGAAGGCGTCAGAACAATCCAATATCCGGTATAGCCCTCTTTATCATGCTTGATAATGTCCCCGGTCAAGAGATCAGGGACAAGCGGAGGATAAATGTACATCTCAACCGGATGTATTTCCGCTGCTTCAATTCCTCCTGTAGGATTGCTGGCTGTCAGGAAGCGCCGGACAGAGCTGCTCTCCAGAACGTTAGCCAGTCTTCTGGCAAGCAGGAAGGCCGCTTCTTCCTGGTTGGCACCCTGCAATAAATGGTTGTGATTGAGCAGCGTATCCCACATATAGCTCCGCTTTTCCTCTTCCAGGTGGCGCAGCAGTTGAGGTATTCTGGTGGAAAATATTTCCTTGATGGCGTCGCGAATCTGATCTGCGCCACCACGTGTCAATACCCTGACGAATGGGTTTTCCAGATGTTTTACTTTGTGAGCCAAGCCCGTATAAAAAATTACGGGAACGAAAAGCTTTCTTCTGATTTCATCGAATACTCGCTCTCCTGCAAGTTGCTCCGTTGAAGCTGTATCCCGTTCATCATCTTTCAAATCCAGAACGATCAAGTCAATGAGTTCGCTCTCCAATACCGGATATGCATCGTCAAACCTCTCGCAAGTTTCCACTTCGATTGGGTCTTGTACCCCAAGGGCTCTTGTACCCTCGATCATTTCCTTGATTTCTTCAGCTTGCTGGTCGTCCACAACTAGCACTCTCCAAGGTCTGGTCATACTATACTCGTTTATTCAGGGTTATAAGAAAGTTGGCGCCTTTCAAGGGACCTTGGTTTAACAATTCCAATTTTCCGTTATAAAAATCTTCAATGATTTCCCCGGAAACAGCCAGTCCCAAACCTACCCCATCCGGCTTGGTGGAATAATAGGGATCGAATATGTAATCCTGATCTTCTTGGGGGATACCAGGCCCACTATCAGAAAACAGAATCGTAACTTGGTTTTCCTGGGGTCGGTCCACCCGTATTTGAATTCGTCTATCGTCATCCGGTTCACGTCTTAACCAATACAGGCTGTTATCCAGCAGATTTACAATTACTTGCATGATTTCATGGGGGGCGGCTCGCACCAGGGTTTCTGTTTCACTTATTTCGACCTTTACTTTCAGCTTTTCTATTTCTCCTTCAAGCACGGCCACAGCATCCCTTATTACATTTTCGAGATAAACGGTTGCCGGCTTTCCTTTTTTTCGGCCGGCAAAAGGCTCTATCCGATTGAAAATCAGGCCAAGATTCTTCCCGTGAAGCTCAATGGTCTGGAACCGCTTGTGAAGTTTGTCCAGGAAAGCGTCTTTCCTGTTGATATCTTCTATTGCTTCCCGGCCCAAAATGGAATGATCAATAATTTTACCCAGGGGCAAACGGCCTTCGTGAAGTACAATGTCAATAAGCGTACCGAGCGTGGCAAGCCCCTGATACCTGGATATCACGTTCTGTACAGCTTCCACCCGCTCAGTCAGTTCCTGCTGGGCTGCATCAATCATTCCAAGCATTTCCTGGTCGTCAGGATACTTTGATGCGATGGCGGCGCGCGCTTTGTTCAGGTTAATTGCAGCAAAAAGGCTTCGTACAGGGGTTTCACGCTCTGGATCGCTCGAACTTCTCCTTTGGGCATAGCGCAGTTTTTCAATTTCTTCGATTGAGGCTATGACCATATCCCGCAAATCCTCAAGCGATTGATTCTCGTAAAGTCCCTCCCGATTGGATTGGTCCTTGAGTCCGGGGTTTTTATCTGCTGAAATGCTAATATACCCAAGAATCTGATTATTCGACAACTTTTCAACCGGCTTCTGAACCCTTCTGATATCCAGTCGCAGCCAGTCATTATGCGGCTCTCCGTATGGCAACACCCTGAAGCCGTCACGATAGATGTTTACCCCAGCCAATTCATCAAGTTCCCGGCGAATTTCTCGTATTCCCATTCCTGTTTTCCGGGAATATCCGGTTAAACCCTGCCTGTCCCGATCCCATATCCGCATTTCAAAACTGAAGGGGCCAGTTGTAATTTTTTTAAATGGTGGATATTTGGAGGGATTTCTTTCCCTCTTTTCCATTTCTTCTTCCGGGAGTTTTTCCAATGTAAAACCGGCTCTGTCCTGAATCCGGACAAAGACACCCTTCATGGAACGTTTCAAACCGCTTTCCTGTATCTCTATTTCTAATTGGTATTTGCCGTCCGCCTCAACATCGCCTTTTATAGAGTAATGGGGATATTTGATAATATCCGGCGGCGATATTTCATGGGACAGGTCACTGAAGGGCTCCGGTAAGGAAAGCGTGATAGAAAAATCGTCCAGGTTGGCGAAGGGAGAGACCAGCCGGGATAGTCCTTTGCGCAACTTCAGAAAATCCTCTCTGCTCCAATCCCTATACAGGCGTTGCATTCTCAAAATGGTTCCGTGATCACCTGTATCAGACGTATTCTTGCCAAAAATAGACGCGAAATTTGCTTTTGATATTTCCATTGCGGGCCGGGTTTCTACCAGCACAAGGATTTCATCCAGATACCGGCTTTCCGCATCAAACTGTTCCCAGTCAAAAAGCGCATAGACTTCCTCCTCTTCATCTCCGGTTTTGGTAATCAGGGTCAATTCCTTGGCCAAACGAGAGGCGGCAAATCTTCCAACGCCTTTTTCTCCCAGCAATTTTCTTTTTTTCAAAGGACTTGATTTCCTTTCTCTCTTAAATCCGGTAGCCGGTTCCATCCATGCCTGTTCGACAACATCCAGGGTCATGCCGTGTCCAGTATCAATTACCTCAACGCATCCACTATCAGCCGTCAAAATGCCAGAAAACCGGATCAATACCTGCGTGGCGTCAGCGTCATAAGCGTTTTTTACCAACTCAATGACCGCTACAACTTCGCTGCTGATCAGTTCCTGCCCCAACGTGCGCATAATGCGCGCTTTTGGACGGAATGAGATGGATTTCGATTCTTCAGGCATATCAGGGAATTATTTGCGGGCGAGTTGTCTTACAATGGCTTCCATAACCGGAGGGCAAACGCCGTTACCCATCAATTTTACTTTATCACGTCTGGTCGTTCCGGGTGCAAATTTAAAATCAGTTCCGTACCCCATACCTTTTCGAAGCTCGTCAGGCTGTAACATCCGCATTTGGTGTCCGGCAGGCGATGGCTTGACCAGGGCAAATCTATCCAGTGTGGTAATAGTGCGCAAAGGTCGATCCAGAGATTGCCAACCACCTGATCCGTCGCTTCCGTAATAGACCAGTAAAAAGGGGGTATCGTTACCTAAAGCAGCAATAGCCCGTTCTGCCCGCTCCAAGGTTTTTACAGCCCTGCGCGGGGAAAAAAGAGGGGTCATGGGGTACTGCTCAGACCAGTCGATGACTTGATATGCAAACGCATTCTCCTGACAGGCGTCCTCAAGCGTGTAAGTCTTTTGAGATTTTGAGCAAAGCAGGAAAAGTCTTTTCCGCGATTGAGGCACGCCAAAATCTTTTGCATCCAGGTTCACTTCTTTAACAAAATAATCAAGCCGCCATAATTCTTCCAGCAGCTCCGAATGCCTGCTCCAGGACTGCATCTGTATCACATTTTCAATTACAATCCATTCCGGCCTTAACGCTTCAGCAAAGCGCACGACTTCAAACGCTGTCTTTTTGCTCAATTCACATCTTTCGCGAGCCCCTTTGGCATTGGAATGGTTGGTGCATTCGGGAGAGCCGAGTAGCAGATCAATTTTTCCAAGTCGACCCTTGATGGATTGAATGTCAACCTCTCTAATATCAGCGTTCCAGGTTTCTGCATGGATGAAGTTTTTTCTAAAGGTAGCAATGGCAGGTTGCCAGTAATCAAACCCTGCCGCTATTTTCGCACCGGCATTTCGGGCCCCATAGCTGCTACCTCCTGCCCCACAGAACAAATCTATAGCTCTGATTGCCTTCATTCTTCTGTTTTTGTTCAAAAATGCCTTTGTGTTTTGATTTTTCACACAAAAGTCTATACAAATGTAAATTTACACTAAAATACGGATTAGCTACACCTGACAAGTCCTTCGATAGAAGTTTTGCTACAGTCTGGCTGCTTCATCAAGCTTATGGATCCATGCTTAAGAAATGGTTCCACGTTTTCATTGTTACGCTACATCTGTCTAAGAACACACCTGACTCTATTTTTTAAACAGCTTCTTATATTCGTTCAAAAAAAAACGCATGTTCACCCTCGACAATTTCGAATCTCACCTGCCTGCAAAAATAGTGGCCCGCGGCCTGGCCTATTATAACCAGCGTGCCGTCGAGCGCCTGGAAGAAACGGCAAAGGGCCAATGGGAGGCGTTGGTAGCCGGCGGCGAGGACTACGAAGTGGACATAACCCTGGCCGACAAAGAAGTAAAGGCCTGGAGCTGCGACTGCCCCTACGACGGCGGGCCGGTCTGCAAACATGTGGTAGCCGTGCTGTACGCCCTGCGCGAAACGGCGCCCGCAAAAGGCAGAAAAGGGAAAACCAAAGCCGGCAAGATGAGCTTCGAGGACATTCTGCTCCAGCTCGACATCGAAGAGCTGCGCGAATTTATCCGGCGCCAGAAAGCACAGGACCGGGAGTTCGGCGAGCAGTTTATGTTGTTCTTTTCCGACAAGGACCCGGGGATGGACGTGGAGAAAAAGTACCGGGAAATGGTGCGGCAACTGGCCAGAAAGCATTCCGACCGGGGCTTTATGGACTACCGGGGCACCTTCGCCTTCTCCAAAGCCATGATGGCGATACTGCAGGCCGCCGATCATGCCATAGACAGGAAGAACTTCCGCGAGGCCATGGCCATAGCACAGGTAACCTGCCTGGAAGTGATGAACGTCCAGCAAGCATGTGACGATTCTGCCGGAAACATTGGCGGCATCATTCACGATGGCATCCAGGTGTTCCGGAACATCGCGAATAGCAAGGCGGTAGCGCCAGGGGTGCTGGATCAGATCTATGCCTGGCTGGAAAAGCAATTGCCGGATGAAATGTGGTTCAGCTACGGCGACTTCGGCTACGAAATGCTGGCTGTGGCCGAATCCCTCGCCCCGCATGTGGATTCCGAACGCTTCCTGCACCTGCTCGACAAGCTCCAGGAGTCAAAGGCAGCCAAAGGCCCTTACAGCGAATATGCCAGAGAAGCGTTTAAAAAACAGAAAATCCGGTTCCTAAAGGCCATGGGCCGCGAAGAGGCAGCCGGGCAGCTCATCGCCGCCAACATGAACATCGTGGAGGTGCGGCTTGGCCTGGTGGAAGAGGCCATTGCGCAGAAAGACTTCCTCCGGGCCAAACAACTCATAGCCGGGGGCATCGGGATCGCGGAAAGCAAAGAGCATCCCGGCACGGTGCGCCAATGGGAAGAGGTGCTGCTCCGGGTCGCGCAACTGGAGAACGACCTCGATACCTTCCGGTTCTTTGCCAAAAGGTTCGCTTTCGACAGGGGGGGGAACCCCGGATTTTACCAGAAATGGAAATCCTCCTTCCCTGCGGAGGAATGGCCGGAAGTCATTGAGCAGCATATTCAGGCCGTCATTGCGGAAGAAACCGCCAAACCCCGGAAATTCGCATGGGATAGCCTGGAACACGCGCTGTTCAGGAGGCTGGCGCCCATTTATATCGAGGAGCAGCAATGGGAACGCCTGTTGCACCTTATACCCCCGGATCCCGATGAGCATATCCTCCGTCTGGTGCATCCCCATCTGGCCGGGCGATATTCGAAAGAAATGCTGGCGCTTTACCTGAGCGAATTGGAAACAATGGCCGATAAGGCCGGCAACAGGAGCCAATACCAAAATCTCGCCGCGTTGATGAAAAAAGTGAAGCAGGACATCGAGGGCAGCCATGCCGCTATCGACGAGCTGGCCGCATCGCTCATTCAGAAATACCCGCGCCGGCCGGCGATGCGGGAGGAGTTGGGGAGGGTGTTGAAGCAGTAAGGAGGAAGGCACTTCGAAAGTGCCTTCCTCCTAACCCGAATCTCCTTCCCCCTCAGCGCCCCGGCGGCTGCGACGGCCGCACCTCCACTTTGCTCGGCAATGTGCGTGGATGCATGTGCAGCAGGCCTACCACCATCTGGCCGAGGTCC
>CAZAXA010000224.1:0-9631 GCA_964488965.1 uncultured Phaeodactylibacter sp.
GTTTTAACCGCCACCTGCCCATCCAGCCTGATTACACCGGAATTACCATTGATGCCCTGGACGAAGCCTACGTCCGGGTAGAATGGGCAGAAAGGAATGACGAAGACCGGATACTTTTGTTTGCCGATAAAAAAGATGCTGAGTAATTAAAACATCAGCCCAAATGGCTACTGTACAACGACTAAGTACCAAACATATACTGGGGATCAAGTACCTGACGGAGGCCGATATTCATCTCATCTTTGAAACTGCCCGAAGTTTCAAGGAGGTGCTCAACCGGCCGATCAAGAAGGTGCCCTCCCTGAGGGACGTCACAGTGGCCAACTTGTTTTTTGAAGACTCTACCCGAACCCGCATCTCTTTCGAACTGGCCGAAAAGCGCTTATCGGCCGATGTGGTTAACTTTTCCGCTTCCGCTTCCTCGGTGAAAAAGGGCGAGACCCTGCTGGATACCGTCAACAATATCCTGTCGATGAAAGTCGACATGGTAGTGATGCGGCACCCGGCGCCCGGCGCTCACCATTTTCTCGCTCAGCATATCGGCGCCAATATAATCAATGCCGGAGACGGCACCCATGAGCACCCCACCCAGGCCCTGCTCGATGCCTTCTCGATGGAGGAAAAAGTGGGCGGCCTGCAGGGGAAAAAGGTGGCCATTTTCGGCGATATCCTGCATTCCAGGGTGGCCCTCAGCAATATCTTCTGCCTTAAAAAACTGGGCGCTCAGGTTCGCGTATGCGGGCCGCCCACATTGATCCCCAAACACATCGCCAGGCTGGGTGTTGAGGTCTCTTATGACCTGCGCGACAGCCTCCGCTGGTGTGATATTGCCAACGTGCTGCGCATACAGATGGAACGGCAGGGCGCCCAGTACTTTCCCTCCCTGCGGGAATATGCGCAGTACTATGGGATCAACAAGGCCTTGCTGGAAAGCCTGGGCCGCCCCATAGTGATCATGCACCCCGGCCCGATCAACCGGGGCGTGGAAATAACGAGCGACGTAGCCGATTCCGAGCATTCTATCATCCTGCAACAGGTGGAAAACGGCGTGGCTGTTCGCATGGCGGCCCTGTATCTGCTGGCGGCACAACGATGAAGCGGCACAATCTTTTGCACCCCAGGTTCGTTAATGGTTAATTAATTTCCCGGTTATTTTTTGGCATTGTGATCTCCCCCCTTCTCAGCAATTCCTATTCTGCTGAGGCGCGGCCTTTTCGGGCCTTTGCAGGATGAAGGGCGCCAATTTTCCCAATAGTTTTAAATAAACCCTAAAAGCATTATCTTACAAATAAAACCCAATTTGATATGAGATATATCCCGCTTGCCCTGTTGCCGCTCTGTTGTTGCCTGGCATGGAATGCCCGTAGCCAGTGCGATCCACTCGTCATTGAAGACAAGGTGATCGAAGGCACGCACGTACTGCGCACCACCAACCAGACCCTGGTAGTACGTGGCAATTACACTTACAGCCTGGAGCTGAGGAGCGACAGCAAAGGAATAACGGCAAAAGTGTATTCCAAAGCGGGAGTGGAATTTAACCAGGATGACGAGATCATATTCATGGACGAGAACAGCACCCGCCGTTCGTACCGCTTTGTGGGGATGGGGGAGATGGAGCGCGAGGGAGGCACTCCTGTTTACCACAACATCCTGCAGTTGGACCTGGCGGCAATACAGTGGTTCGCCGGCTCAGGCATTACCGTGCTCTACATCAAGAATAACATCAGCAACGAGATGCGTAAGTTTACCATCAATGAGAGCCGGCAGGCAGAGTTCAGGCAGCTGGCTACCTGTTTTAACCAGCGGTTGGACAGGGATAAGGTCAACGATGTGGAGCTTGTCGATAATGTCGTTACGGAGGCGCCTTCCGCCAGGCCCGTCGCCGCACAGCCCCGCCCCGAAGGCCGGCAGGAAACTACTGCTTCCGGCGACAGGGAAGTGGAAGCCCTGAGGCAGGAACTCAAAGATGTCAAGGAGCGCCTGCGACAGGAGATCGCAGCGGAAAAGGCAAAGGCGGAACAGATCAAATCCGTCCTTCAGGAAGAGGTGGCCCTGGCCCGGGAAAATGCCGCCAACCAGAAGAAGAAATATGCCGATGAAGTGGTGGAAGCCCGCCAGAAGTCCCAGGAAGAGATCGAGGCTTCCCGCCAGCAACTGGCCGGACAGGTCAAAGAGGCACGGGAACGGGCGGCTACCGAAATGGAAAAGATCACCCTGGAAGTAACGGACGCCCGCCAGCGCGCCAATGAGGCCATTCAGCAGGCTCAGCTGGCCTCGGCCCAGGAAGTGGCCGCCGCCCGGGAAAGGGCCGCCGAAGAGATCAAAGCGGTAAAGGAAAAACTGGACCTGGCCAAGCTGGAGTATGCGGATGAGATCGCCTCCGCCCGGGAAACCTCCGCCGCCGAAATCCAGCGCATACGGCAGGAGGCCGCAGACCTGGTACAACAGGCGCGCACCCAGGCCAAGGATGAAAAGCAACGCACTGCCGAAGAGGTGGTAACCACCAAAAAGACGGCGGCGGAACAGATTCTGCAGGTTAAGGAAGAAACAGCCGGCGAAGTGGCCCAGACACGGGAAAACGCCGCCCTCGAAAAGGAGCGTATTGCTTTTGAACTGGCAGAGGCCCGCCGCAAAGCAGCAGAAGAAAAGGCCCTGCTGCAGGAACGCCTGGCCTCGGAAGTCGCCGATGCCAAGGAAAACGCCGCCAGGGAAAAGGAGGTAAGCGCCCTCGAAGTGGCCAATGCCCGCAAGCGCGCCGCAGAAGAAGTAGGGGAGATCAGGCAGCAGGTGGCCACCGAAAAGGCCCTGGCCAGGGAAGAGGCCGAAAATACCAGGAAAGCTTCAGCGGAAGAAGTGGCCGCCGCCCGGGAGAAAGCCGCCCTGACAATCCAGGAGATCGGTGAACAAGAGGCCCTGAAAGTGGCGGAGGCCAGGGCTAAGGCCGAAGAGGAAAAGAAAACTATTGCCGGCGAAGTGGCCGCCGCCCGCGAGTGGGCAGCAGCGGAAATAACCCGCATCCAGGAAGAACTCAAACAGGCGGTGGCAGAAGCCCAGAAGAAGAAAGAGGAAGTACAGCAACAATCTGCCGCCGAGGTGATAGCCGCCAAACAGCGGGCTCAGGAGGAAATAGAAAAGGCCCGTATTGCCGCCACTACCATGGTGGAGGAAGCCAACCAGAATGCCGCCAAAGCTAAGGAGGAATACGCCGTCAGCGTATCCGGCGCCCAGAAAACAGCGGAAGGCCGCATCCGGGAAATACAGGAAGAGGCCGCCGCCGCCGTTGCCGCCGCCCGCGCTAAAGAAGCGGAGATCAAGAATATGTCGGCCGAAGAGATCGCCGCCGCCCGGGAAAAAGCCGCCGCCGAACTGACCAGCCTGCGCGAACGGACCGCCCAGGAGATCGGCCAGGCCCGGGAACAGGCTGAAAGGGCCAAACAGGAATCGGCCAACCAGATCGCCGAAGCCCGCCGCAATGCCGCCGAAAATGTGTCCCAGGTGAAAAAAGAAGAAGCTGAAGCCGTCCGCCTGGCGCGTGAAAACAGCGCCGCCGAACGCGAACGCCTCGCCTCGGAGGTCGCCCAGGCCAAAGAGCGGGCCGCCCATGAAGTGGCCACCGTCAACGAACAGGCCGCCAACGAAGTAAAAGCTTCCCGGGAAAGGGCTGCAAAGGAGAAGGAAACGCTGGCCCTGCAGGTGCTCCAGGCTCGTGAAGAAGCTACCCTGAGCGTTGCCAGGGCCAAGGAAACCTCGGCACAGGAGGTGGCCGCCACCCAACGCCAGGCCGCTGATGCCGTCGCCCGGGCTAAGGCCGAAGCCGACAGCCGCAGGGCTGAACTGGCTCAGCAGGTAAAGTCCGCCGAAGAAAAGGCCAGAGAAGAGATCGCTACAGCCCGCAATGCCTTCCTCGCTGAGGTGGACGCCGCCCGCAAGGACGCCGCCGCCAAAAAGGCTCAGTATGCTGCCGAGGCCGAGAACGCCCGTAAGGAGTCGCTGGCGGAGATTAACGCCGCAAAAAAGGAAGCTTCAGAGGCCATCTACCAGGCCCGGCAGGAAGCCGTGAAACAGATCACGAAAGTGAAAGAGGATACTGCCGGCCAGATCGCCGCCGAACGGCAGAAATTCGAAGAGGCCAGGCGCGCCCTGGAAGAACAAATCGCTGCCGCTGAGCGCAAGGCCGAAGAAACCCGCCGGCAGGCCCAGGAAGAACAGCTCCGCCTGTCCAACCTGCAGGAACAGGCCCGGCAAGCCGAAGAACGCCTCCGGCAATTGAAAGCCGAAGCAGATAAAAAGGCCAATAATTAAACGAAAGGCATAGAAAAGGCGTTTTCCCGAAAAGAAGAAAAAAACCAAAAACGAATGAGATTGCTGTTCTTTGTACTACTCTCTGTTCTGTTCGCCTCCAATGGACGGGCCGGCGCTGATAACGGCGGCCATCGCATAGCCGTCGAGCTGAAAAATTACACCGAAACGAAGCTTTTCCTGGGGTATCACTACGGAGATAAACAGTATCTGCAGGACACCGTCGAAAGAAGTACGGATGGAACCTTTGTTTTTGAGGGGGAAGAACCTCTGCCGCCCGGGGTGTATCTGGTCGTCATGCCTCCCGATAACAAATACTTCCAGTTGCTGGTGGCCAACGAAGAGCAAAACTTCAGGGTTGTTGCCAATGCGGAAGACCCGGTAAAAGGTATTCGCTTCAAAAATGCCCCGGATAATGAACTGTTCTATGAGTACCTCACTTTTCTGGAGGCCAAAAAACCTATGGCCGATAAACTGGCGGAGGAAATAGCCGCCACAGAAGAGGAAGGGCAACGCAAAAAACTGGAGGAAGCGCGTTCCCTGATCGATAAGGAGGTCCGGGAGTTCCAGGAGGGCCTGATCAGCCGCAACCCCAGTTCGCTGACGGCCGCCATCATCCGGGCCAACCTGCCAATGGATATACCTGAATTTGAAGGAACGGAAGAAGAAGTGCAGATGCAACGCTGGCGCTATACCCAGAAACACTACTTCGAACATCTGGGCCTGGGCGACCCACGCATGCTGCGCACTCCCTTTCTCTTTCAGCGGGTAGACTATTTTGTCCACAAACTACAGGTGCAGCATCCGGATACCATTTACAAAGCGATCGACGAGGTGCTGGAACGGATGAAACCTTCGGAGGAAACCTTCAAATATTACCTCATCCATTTTCTCAATGAGTACGCCCGTTCCAATATTGTCGGGATGGATGCCGTCTACGTGCACCTGGTCAACAACTACTACGCCAAAGGCCTGGCGCCCTGGACGGAGGAGGAACAGCTGAAGAAGATCATCGATAATGCCAAAGCGCTGGAACCGCTGCTCATCGGCAAAAAGGCGCCGAACATCACCCTTCAGAAACGGGACGGAACCCCTGTCAGCCTCTACGATGTAGACGCCGAGTACACCATCCTCTATTTCTGGCGGTATGACTGCGGGCACTGTAAGAAGTCGACGCCCTACATGAAAGAGTTTTACGAAAAATACAAGGATAAGGGCGTAAAGATCATGGCTGTCTGTGCCAAATTTACCGATGAGATTCCTCCCTGCTGGGAATACGTCGATGAAAACGGGATCGGCGACTGGCTGCATACCATCGACACCTACCAACGCTCCCGCTATATGACGGTCTACAACATCAAAACCACTCCTCAGATTTTTGTCCTGGACCGAAACAAGGAAATCCTCTCGAAACGCATCGGCGCCGAACAACTGGAAGAGGTTATAGATAAGATCATCGAAATGAGGGAAAAGTAGAATAAAAGGTGAGTTTTTCCTTTATTTTTGCACAACTCGAACAACGCAACACTTCTATGAAAACCGTTTTTTTCGTCCGCCATGCCAAATCGAGCTGGGACAACCCTTCTCTCAGAGATATCGAGCGCCCGCTCAGCAAAAGAGGGAAAAGAGACGCGCCCTTTATGGGTAAGCTGCTGCGGGGCAGAGGCGTCATGCCGGACCGGCTGATCTCCAGCCCGGCCAACCGGGCCCTGTCTACCGCCCGTTATTTTGCCAAAGCGTTCGGTATTGCGGAAAAAGAGGTCGAGGTCGATAAGCGCATTTATGACGCCTACCCGGAAGACATACTGGAGATCGTCCAGGAACTCCCGGAAGAATACGGGCTGATCCTGATGTTTGGGCATAACCCTACTTTGACCGGAGTGGCCAACCTGTTCACGGAAGATTACATCTCCAATGTGCCGACCTGTGGTATTTTCAGGGTGGATGCAGCTGTCGATTCCTGGGCCGATTTTCGCGAGGGGAAAGGGCGGCTGGCAGAGTACCACTACCCGAAACAATATATAGATTGATGTGCGGGCCCTGGAGAATAACGGCCGGCCTGGGGCTGCTGTTCCTGCTGTCCTGCAACTCCCGGCAGGCTGCTCTGCCAATAAGGGAAGATAAGCTGATAGAAGTGCTGATCGACGTTCACGTGGCCGAATCGGCAGCCCAGAGCTTGCGGGGGGCGACCAGGGATAGCGTGATCAATACCTACTACGAGCAGATATGCGAGATTCATAGTATAAACCGCGCCGATTTTGAAACAGCGGTGGAAATGTTGCAGAAAGACCCCAAGAGGATGGAAGCGCTCTACGCCAGGATCATGACGGAAATGGAACGACAGGATGCAGAAATGGAAGGGGAAGAGTGAACAGGCTTAACAAATTCTTAATACTGGCATTAAAGCTCTGGCAGGCAAAAGGCTTAACTTTAGGGCTTGCATTAATTTTTCCGCCAGTAATTTCAAAATCATAATGGAACCTGTAAAGATCCTTGTTGTTGATGATGAGCCGGATATCCTGGAGTTTCTGCGCTACAACCTGGTTAAGGAGGGATACGAAGTGATAACGGCCAATAATGGAGAGGAGGGCATCAGAAAGGCAGAAGAGGAAAAGCCGAACCTGATCATCCTCGATATTATGATGCCCAGGATGGATGGTGTGGAAGTATGCCGGCAGTTGCGCAATAAGCCGGAGTTCGACCGCACCGTTATTACTTTCCTCACTGCCCGCGAGGAAGATTATTCACAGATCGCCGCCCTGGAAGTCGGCGGGGATGATTATATAACCAAGCCTATTCGGCCCCGGGTTTTCCTGAGCCGGGTAAAGGCGCTTCTTCGCCGCTCCGAACGGGCCGATGTGCAGGAAGAAGCGGGCCTCGTTGAGGTCGCCGGCCTGCTCATCGATAAAGAGCGGGTAACCGTGACCAGGGACGGCGAGGTGATAGAGCTGGCCAAGAAAGAGTTTGAACTGCTGCACCTCCTTGTGTCTAAACCGGGAAAGGTCTTTTCCCGGGAAGAAATATTCAACAAGGTCTGGGGCACGGATGTCATCGTCGGCAACCGCACCATCGATGTCCATATTCGCAAGCTGCGGGAAAAGATCGGCGAGCAATACATCAAAACGATAAAAGGAATTGGATACAAATTTGAGTTTTAGAAGTGCTAAAGACAAGGAGGGATGTTGAAAAACCCTACTCCGCAACAGATCGCTTTATTCGTTTCCCTGTTTATTACCGGGGCTGCCCTCGTAGCCTGGCTGCTGCTCGACAGCGTAAAAAAGTGGGCGGAGCTGCCCTGGCTGGCGGAATTGGCCGTGATGGGCCTGGCTCTTTTTGCCACCGCCTATTTTACTACCATATTTTATCTGAGGAAATACATCTACCGTAAGATCAAGCTCATCTACAAGACTATCCACAAGCATAAGGTCTCGTCGCAGGAAAAAAGCAAGGTGGTCGATGTTCGCGCCAACATCATCGACGAAGTGGAACGGCAGGTGTTCGAATGGGCCGAACAGCAAAAGGAAGAGATCGATAAGTACAAGGCCTGGGCGGAGTACCGCCGCAACTTCGTAGGCGATATCTCTCACGAACTTAAAACGCCCATCTTCAATATTCAGGGGTATCTGCACACCCTGCTGGATGGCGCCATCCACGACGAAGCCGTCAATGTGAAGTTCCTGAAAAAGGCCGCCAAAAACCTGGAGCGCCTGCATACCATCGTGGAAGACCTGGAAGCCATCTCCCGCCTGGAATCCGGAGAACTCATCCTGGAAATGCAGGCTTTCGATATCAGGAAACTGACCGAGGAAGTCTTTGAAGACCTCGAGATCAAGGCCAGCGCCCGGAACATTATCCTTGAGTTTAAGGAGGGCGCCGCCCATAACTTCCGCGTGCTGGCCGACCGCGACAGTATCCGGCAGGTGATGACCAACCTGGTCAGCAATTCCATCAAATACGGCAAAGATAACGGCCGTACCCGGGTGGGCTTCTACGATATGGATAAGAACATCCTCATCGAAGTGGCCGACAACGGCATCGGCATCCCCAAAAAACACCTCAACCACGTCTTTGACCGCTTCTACCGCGTGGATAAGAGCCGCTCGCGGGCGCAGGGCGGGTCGGGCCTGGGCCTCTCCATCGTCAAACACATCATCGAAGCGCATAAACAGACCATCAACGTCCGCAGTACGCCCGACCTGGGCTCAACTTTTGGTTTTACGCTGCAGAAAGCCTGACGCTGCGGGAACGGAATTCCCCTCTTTCGACTATTTTTGCATGCTGTAAAAGAATAAAAGAGGAAATGATCACCGCAAGCAACATATATATCCAGTACGGCGACCGCATCCTGCTCGACCGCATCAACCTCGTCATAGGAGAACGGGACAAGGTGGGCCTGGTAGGCCGTAACGGCGCGGGCAAGTCCACCTTGCTGAAGGTCATAGCCGGGCATGTGCGCCCGGATGAAGGGACGGTGGCGCGCCCCTCGGAAAGCACCCTGGGTTTCCTGCACCAGGAAATGAACCTGCCAAAGGGCAAAACCGTCATCCAGGAAGCGCTTACCGCCTTTGAAGAGGCCAAACGCCTGGAGAAACGCATCGCTCTGCTGCACGATGAGATCGAAAAGCGTACGGATTACGAAAGCGACGACTACCACCGGCTGCTGGTAGAATTCTCCGAGGCCAACGACCGCTTCCACCTGCTGGGCGGGCAGTCCATGGAGGCGGAGGCGGAAAAAGTGCTCAAAGGCCTGGGATTCAAACAAAAGGACATGAACCGCCTCACCGACGAGTTCAGCGGCGGCTGGCAGATGCGTGTCGAACTGGCCAAGATGTTACTGCAACGCCCCGATTTCCTGCTGCTCGACGAGCCTACCAACCATCTCGACATAGAGTCCATCATCTGGCTGGAACGCTTTCTGCGGGACTACAGCGGGGCCGTCGTCGTGATCTCACACGACAAGCAGTTCCTGGACAACGTCACCGCCCGTACGGTGGAGGTGGAACTGGGCAAACTCTACGATTATAAGGCGCCATACAGCCAGTACGTCCAGCTCCGCAAGGAACGCCGTGAAAAACAACTGGCCGCTTACCAGAACCAGCAGCGGGTGATTGCGGACAAGGAACGCACCATCAACCGCTTCATGGCCAAGGCTTCCAAAACGAGCATGGCCCAGTCGATGCAGAAGCAACTGGATAAGATGGAGCGCATCGAGATCGACGAAGAGGACGTGGCGGCCATGAACATCCGCTTCCCGCCCGCTCCCCGCTCGGGCCAGGTAGTGCTGGAAGGGCGTCACATCACCAAAAAATACGGGGAACTGCTGGTGCTGGAC
>CAZAXA010000225.1:0-7791 GCA_964488965.1 uncultured Phaeodactylibacter sp.
ATCAGCAGCAGTTCGACCTGTGAGTGCCCTTTGGCGCCCATCACGATGAGGTCGGCCGTGTTGTTTTCGGCATACTCCACAATGTATTGGGCTACCCCTGATCCTTCCCGGCAGGCCAGTTCTACCCTGACTTCATCTTTGTGCTCGGGTATATGTGTATTGAGGAAAGCGTCGAATGCATCCCGGTGGTCTTTCTCCAGCATTTCCTGGAACTGTTCCCGGGTCTTTTGTATCTTATAGACGCTGAGATTAGGGATTTCGTAAACGTTGAGGCATACGACCTCCGCCGATTCGAACAGCTCCATTTTAAGGGCCACGGCGGTGCGCAGGGCTTTGATGGAAAACTCCGAAAAGTCAACCGGCACCAGTATTCTGGCGATCCCGGGCCTGGCCTTATCCGGAATGATCAGGGCGTTACATTCTGCTTTTCGCGCCAGGTTTTTTGCCAGGATTCCATGCTCGCTGACCCCGCTGCGCTGGCCGATGACCACCAGGTCGGCCTTGACATCGGCAGCGTCCTCCAGGAGTTCCTCCAGGGGGTTGCCTTCTTTGACATCAAACTCGATGTGCACCGTATTATCATCGGTAAGCCGTGTTCGTATCTTGCGTTCCATGCGGGAAATGACCTCGTCATTGATCTCATAATTGCTGACCAGCGCCTGGGCCTCCCGTTCCATCATGGTATTAAACAGGTCGAATTTCGGCAGCACATGCAGGAAATAGACGGCGCCGGTGGGGACTTCCCGGGTGAAGAAGTCCATGTATTCCAGAATCTTGTCATCGGTGACGCCCAGTTCGAGCGCTACCATTGCCTGGCGAACCTGGAAAGGCTGGATGGCCGATTTTGATGTTGTCATGGATATTTGGCTTAAGGACATCATATTGCGAACGATTGTTAACTACCTCACCGAACCAAATATAACCTTCCGCCCCTCGCCTCTAAATGATAATTATCAGAGCGAAAGATGATTTTTATCAGGAAAGAGGGGATAGATGGAAATGCATGGAGAGGCGCTCTCATTCTTCCCGGTCCTCGTACCACTTGTCATCCGAAAAGCCATGTTTGCTCTCGTCCCTGGCGCGCAGGACAATGATGGCCTGTATGAGGATCATAACAGGCAGGCCGATAGCACCCATGCCGATAATAAATGTAGAGGGGTACAGGGCCATGAGCAATACCATCAGCACCAGGATAGCAAAAATCCAGGCGGTCGCAGTTTTATAGTGCATTTCGTTGGTAGCTGCGGCTTAGGCGGCTTTTGCCGGCATGCCGGCCTTCTCCGCGTCGATGTCGAACCAGCGGCCGGCGTTATACACCTCCTCATACCCCAGCATTTTCAGTGAAAGCACCACCCAGCCCGAGCGAATGCCCTCCTCGCAGCAGAATATCCAGGGTTTGGGGAGCGCCTCCAATTCCTTGAGGTAGTATTGGTGAAGGTCCCATGGAATGTTGACCGAACCTTTGGGGTGGGACAGTTCATACTCTTCCCGGGAGCGGACGTCGATCACGGCGCCGCTCATAGCATTTGGGATTTCTCGGATAAACATGGCAGGATCATTTTGGTGATGTAATGGCCCCGCTCTTGATCATAGCCCGGCAGGCACTTTCCGCGCCGGCGCCCGACAAAAGGCGGCTTTTAACAAATAGATTGATACAAGATGTACTTTTTTTTCACGAGATACAGTGACAAAAGTCACCGGCTGAACTTACTTTCCTCTCGACAGGACCCACCGGAAGTCCAGGCCGCCGGCCTCATTGTCCGTTGCGCGCAGCAGGATGGAAAGGCCGCGCCTTTTCCGGTTCAGCTTTTCGAGGGCCTCCACTTCCAGCCCCCGCCAGAAAATATTGCGGACCGGCACTTCAAACAGAAGGTTGGTGCCGGCTGCTTCGCTCAGGGAATAACGCCCTTCGACGCCAAAAGACAGGGCGGTGGAGGCTACGAAGAAATGGTCGATGAAGAGTTCCTGCCCGTTCAGTTTGAAAGAATTTTCAAGTGTGGCGAATTGTATATTCGACAGGCTCTTTTTGCGGAAGAGGAAACCCTGCAGCGAATCCAGGGCCGGCAAGTCAATGAGCGCGCCGTTTTCCACTTTTAACCCGAACTGCCCTTCCAGAGAATGGGGCAACAGGTCGTAATTGGCATCTGCACGCGCCCTGAAAAGAATGCTGGCGTCGAGCTGCCCCCGGATATTCGCGGAGGTGAGGCTCTGCTGGCCAAAGTTGTCGAAAGAAAGGAACACCTGGTGGATGTCTGCACTTTTAAACTGAGCCTGGATGTCGATATAGGGCCGGTTTTCCTCCAGGCCGGAGACCTGCCCGTTCAGCAGGAACGCCCCGTCGCATAAGGCCATCTCGGCATTCTCAAAGCGGAGCAGGTCCGGTGTCATCGTCAGTTCGCCTTTTACATCACCTGCCCGGAAATTGCGGTACCTGACACTGTCGATGGCTATGTGCAGCTGTGCCCGGATATTTTCCAGCCCGGCATTGACCAGGTGGGTCACTATCGTGGATTCCTGGGGTTGGCCCACCGAGGGCTGCAGGAACTTCTGGGGGGCTTTGAATTTGCCGAAATCGAATTGCCGGGCATTAACCTCCAGGGTGGTTTGCAACTCCCGTTCCGGAAGAAAGATAAAGGGCAGGAATCCCCTGAAGGCAGCCTTCCCCCATAAGGCATTATCATTCAGCAACAGCCGGATATCATTGATCGTCAGGTCTGCCTCATCAAAGTCGAAACAGGCCTCTACATTGCGGAAGCGGTAACCTCGCGGCCTGTACTCAAAGGCGCCTCCGCTGATGGCGCCCTGCCCTTTTAAATGGGCCTTCAGCAGGGCATGTTCCACATCGAAGTGCCCGTGCGGGCTGCCTTCGTAGTGAAAGCTGACTACCGCCGCGCCCCGGTGGAAGCGGAACTGCCCGGGGGCGAACATTCGGTTGAGTTCCTGTAAAGGCATCTCCACCTGCACATCTGCGGTGAAGAAAGGTTCCTCCATGCCGGAAACGGTAATGGTGGAGTAGAAAGGGGCCGTGCCAAAAAGGCGCGCCGACAGTTTTTCAATCAGGATACAGCCTTTTTCATCCGCCTGTCCATCACAGGCGGGCAGCAGTTGCCCCCGGAAGCGTACGTCCGTCAGGCTGAGGTTAAGGAAACGCAGGACGCCGGCCTCCACAGCCAGGCTGCCCTCGATAGTGGCCAGCGCCGATTCCAGGGCGCGGGTGATCCGGGTGGGGTTGGCGGGCGGGCGTTTTTCGGCCTTCCTCTTCGGCTTTCCGGCGGGAAAACGGTTGAGGTCGAGTTCGGGCGCCTGGATATTCAATACGGCCCTCAGCTTCTGGCCGGGATGGAAGGCCAGGGCGGGAAGGCCCTCTACGATGCCCTTTACTTCAGCCTCGTTGCCATTGAGGTTGCATTCGAGGCTGTCTATGAACAGGCGGTGTGCATCGAAGTGAAAGGCGCCGTTGAGGTTCCGGAATTCGAGCCCTCTGGGAAAGTGATCGGCAGCGGCGCCTCTGATGGCGGCCTGCCCCTGCAGGGCGGCATTGAGCGCGGCGGGATTCCAGTCGGAATAGTCGTTCAGCCGCCCGCTGTAGTTCATCTGCATTATTATCTCGCCGTCCTTCAGGAGCAGCTTGCCGGGCGGCATCATGCGGTTGAAGGCCTTCAGGGGCGTGGCCAGTTGCAGCGACAAGTCCACTACCGGGTCTTCCATCCGACTTAGCCGGAGGGTAGCGCGTATGGGGATATCGCCAAAGGCCATGGCGGTAAGGCTGTCGATGAGCAGGCAGCGCGCCCCGCCTGCTTCTGCGCAGGAGCGGAGCAGGCGCCCGGCTAAGGCCACATCAGTGGCCCGAAGCTTCCGGTAGCCCAATTCGTCTGTCTTCAGTTGTATTTCCATCTCCATCTTATCGGCCAGGCCATCCAGGATTTTGCCGATATGGGTTCCGATACCGAGGCTATCCGGAGAAGAGGCCGGCCGGCTTTGCCCTGGCGGAGGAGCGGCAAAGAAAGGAGTAAGGCTGAGTTGGGGGGTGTACACCTCCAGTTTGGCAAACGGCTGCGCCGGTTTGCCCATTATAGCGGGAATGATGCCCTGAAACGCGCCGCTTATCTGAAAAGGAACCCCCTGGTGGCGGAATTGCAGGCTTTGAAGGCGCAGCCCCTGCTCATCGAAGCCGGCGGAGGCATAAATGTCCTCCAGTTGTATATTCGCCGGCAGAAGATCCATAGCGCCCCCCTGTATGTTCAGGCCGCCTTCAAGCTGGATAGGCGGAGGGCCGGCGGCAGTAAGCGCTTCTGGTTTGCCCGCAAAGGAGAAGCTCACTTCTCCCCATCCTTTTCGGAACCGCAGGCGGCCGGCAGGCAGAAAGCGGTTGACGCCGGCCAGGGGGGCTTTCATCGACCCTTCTATCGTTATGGCAGGGGCCTTCATATCCCGTGCATGGTAGCTGGCCCTGACCGCTATGCTGTCGAAGAGCCGGGCAGAAAGCAGCTGGATATCCAGGCAGTCGCTATGGGGATTGGCCGGCCCGGAGGTATTGCAGTTGTTGACATAGCGGCCGTGCAGGGAAGCCTGGGTAAAATGCAGGGCGCCGCTGGCCAGCATGGCCTTGTTCACCTGAAATTCCACAGTCATTGGCTGAGGTTGCCCGGGAGATACAGTGCCATCGATGAGGACGGCAGCGGCCACGGGGCGGTCGAGGGCATAGGGCAGCAGGCCTTTTTGCAGGTTATCGGCGAGCAGGGGGCGGGCGTCGTCCAGCAGTATGCCCGGGCTGCTGATGGCCAGGCGGATGCGGACGCTGTCCTGCCAGGCCAGGGCGCCTTCCAGGTACAGGGTGTCTTTTCCAATAACAGCTACCGAAGGCACAAGGCGCAGGCCTTCCTGCCGGCTCCATTCGAATTGCAGCGCCATCCGGGCTTCCCGCTCACGCAGGTAAGGGCCGTTCTCAAACCTGAAAACCAGGCCGTGGAAGAACCAGGCGCCGTGCAATTGCAAACGGTATCCTTGATCAGTAGGGATAAAAGCGAGAGCAGAGCGCTGTACGTCCAGGCGGAAGTGTTTGTGCCGGAGGGAATCCATGAAATCGAAGGCCAGCCCCTTTACCAGCATTTTGTCGATAGAAAGAGGATCATTGCCATCAGGGGCGTCCTTTGAAAAGGCCAGGGAATCGCTGCCCAGAAAGGCCGCATTGAAATAGCCGTCCGCAGACCGGTACAACTGCAGGCGGGTGTTCTCCAGTACGATGGAACGCAGCTCGAACTCGCGGCGCAGCAACTTCCAGGGCCGGAAAACGGCCTGTAATTCCCCGATGCGCAACAATTCCCTTCCGTGATCCTCAAAGCAGGGATCGCGCAGGGCCACATCCTCCAGCGAGAGGGACAGAAAGGGGAAGTGGCCGAGGTACTGAAAGCTGTAGTGCGAGAAAGTGGCTTCCGCCCCGAAATTTTCCCGGCACACCTGCGCCACGATCTCCGGCACCCTCTCCTGGTCGGAAACAGCTATGTAATAAACTGCAGCCGTCAGGAGCACCAATGCCAGCAGCAACCCGCTGATGATAATCAGCAGATAGTGGAGGAGGGAGCGGATTTTGCGGGGGATCGGCATTTTGGCTGATTAGGTTGATTGGGATTAACGTTGGCGGATAGCTGCGTTCGGAGTAAATGTTATAGTAGAACGTTTGGGAGGAGGGCTTTGCTCAGATTGCAGAGAGGGTTTAACATTTAACCGTGGGTTTCTGTGTATGCTTTAGGTGAGAAATTGCTGTAACAAAGTAGAAATACGCTCTGGCGCAGAAAAAGAGGATGTCAGGAGATAAGGCTTGTGTTTCGCTAATTAAACCTTATTAGCTGGAATCGTTTCCAATAAAGTTGATTATTTGATCTTATTTTGTTATTTTTGAGCAAATAAAAAACATAGCGCAATTGCAATTCGCTAAAGAACAGATCATTGAGCGCATTCGTTTTGATAATCCCTGGTGGCAATCCGGTACAATTGACGAGTATTATAACCACATGCGCCGCCGTTTATATTTTCATTTGTTTTATCCTTTGGTCAAACTTCGACAGCCTAATCGGGCGGTTGTCTTAATGGGGCCAAGGCGGGTGGGGAAAACCGTAATGCTTTTTCATACTGTACAACGCCTGCTGGAGGAAGGGGCGCCAGCCCGCCGCCTGGTGTACTTATCTATCGAAACGCCAATCTATACGGGCATTGCTTTGGAAGAGTTGCTTCGGATATCCTGGGAAGCCAGCGGTGAACAAGATGCGGAGACAGGCGAATGGGTCGTTTTTTTTGATGAGATTCAATATTTGAAGGATTGGGAGGTTCATTTGAAATCTCTTACAGACAGCTTCCGGAAGGTCAAGTTTGTGGTATCAGGGTCGGCGGCTGCCGCACTGAAATTGAAAAGCAGGGAAAGTGGCGCAGGCCGTTTTACAGATTTTATGTTACCCCCTCTGACTTTTAACGAGTTTATTGAACTTAAAGGTAATAACCATCTTGTCAAGCAGGTATCCATGCAAATGGGGGGCAAGAATGTGCCTTATTTCGGCCCCACTTTTGAAAAGGAACTTAACGAACAATTTATCGAATACATTAATTTTGGTGGTTATCCCGAAGTCATTTTCAGCGAGGAAATTCGGAAAAACCCTGGGCGCTATATACGCAATGATATCATCGACAAAGTATTGTTGCGGGATTTGCCAGGCCTATACGGGATACAGGATGTCCAGGAATTGAACCGCTTGTTTACCATGCTGGCTTACAATACCGGCAATGAATTTTCATTGGAGAAGATCAGCCAGTCCTCCGGGGGGGTACAAAAGAATACCTTAAAAAAGTATATGGAATACCTGGAAGCAGCCTTCCTTTTAAAGATCGTCCGGCGGGTGGATCATAACGCCAGGCGCTTCCAAAGAGATAACTTTTTCAAAATTTACCTGACTAACCCGTCGTTGCGGAGCGCTTTATTCTCTCCGGCGCCTGCCACCGATGACCGCATGGGTAATCTGGTAGAAACAGCTATTATGGCGCAATGGCTGCATAGGGATTGGCACACACCATATTATGCCCGTTGGAAAAATGGGGAAGTGGATATGGTAGGGTTGGGTGAAAAAGATCAAAAGCCTAAATGGGCGGTGGAGGTGAAATGGAGTAACCAATTCTATCATCATCCTGAAAAACTATCCAATTTGACCTGGTTCTGCCAAAAAAATAATTTATCCAATGCTCTCGTCACAACAATTGACAAATCGGGCAGCCAGACGATTAATGGAGTGAACCTTCATTTCCTTCCAGCCGCGGCTTATGCTTATACCGTGGGTAAAAACACTTTTGACAAAAAGCAGGAGGTGGAGTGAATCAAATTATGGAACATTTAAAAAATCCCGAAGGATTTTTTAATCACTACTATGGTTCGGATATACCCAGCAGGCCGGCCCGCCGCACCACCCTGCCCGCCATCCTGCCGGTATACCGGCCTTCTTCCACCGCCACCTTGCCATTGACGATAACGAAACGCATACCCTCGGCATACTCGAAAGGGCTGTCATAATCTGCTTTGTCCCGGACTTCCTCCGGGCGGAAGACGAGCAGGTCGGCAAAGAAGCCCGGCGCCAGCCGCCCCCGGCGGGGGATGCCGAACACCTGTGCCGTCAGCAGGGTGCTGCGGCAGATCATTTCTTCCAGGCTGAGGGCCTGCTTTTCCAGGACGTAGGTTTTGATCTTCCTGGGAAAGGAGCCGTATTTGCGCGGGTGGCCGGCGCCGCCGTCGGAGGAGGCCATCAGCCAGGG
>CAZAXA010000225.1:7891-9614 GCA_964488965.1 uncultured Phaeodactylibacter sp.
GGCGAAGCTGCCGGGGGTGTAGAACAGGCCCGCCGACAGGCCGAGGGCGCCGTCATCCATCCCTCTGGCCAGGAGGGCTTTCATCTCTTCCATCTGCGCTTCCGTCGGCCTTTCATCGGCCATGCCCATCACCGCCCGCCGGAGGCTGTTGTGGCCGACGAAAAAGCCAACGTTGGCCCCGATGCCACTGCGCTGCAGGCTGTCCATCAGCCAGGCCGGCCGCACCGGCCCGCCGCCATCGTTGCCGACAATCAGGGTCGTCACTCCCTGATAGAGGTGGCTGAGCAGGGCTTTGCGCTCCGGATGCAGCAGGTCGGGATCGACGTGAGTGTGGGGGTCGATGAAACCGGGGGCGACAAGATAGCCGTCGGCATCGATAACTCTCCTGGCCCTTAGTTTCAGGCTGCGGCTGTCGCCCATAAAGGCGATGCTGTCGCCGATGATGCCGATATCCGCCCGGCAGGCGGGCGCTCCGGTACCGTCATGCACCAGCCCGTCGCGCACCAGCAGGTGGAGGGCGGGGGTACAGGCGGATAACAGGAAGGCCGGCAGGAAAGCAAAAAGGATTGGCTTAAGGGCCCCTGGCTTCGTCATGGAAGGAGGTTTTGGTTAAGAGCAGATTTCAAAAGCGGCCCGGGCCTTTTCCTGGCCGTTGGCCAATATGCGCAGCAGGTGCCTGCCCGGATGGTGTTTCCTGGTGGAAAGATCCTGGAAGGATAGCTTGCGCTCCAGCCTGCTTTCCCCGGGCGGAAAGGCCCTTTCTGTGAGCTGAAACACTTTTCTGGACAGTTTGCCGGTTTTTTTCACATAGTCAACAGTGTACTCCAATCTTAGCAGGGCGGGGAGCCGGCTATTGTTCTCCACAGTAAAGCTGAAGCGGAGTTCGCCGCCGATGGGCAGTTCTTTTTTGTCTAATGACAGCCCGGATACGTGGACATGGCCAGGGTCTTCAAAGTCGAAGAGGGAAAGGGCTTCCGTCACTCCTTTTTTGAGCAATGTCCGGCAGCCGTGTTTGACGATCCAATCTGTTTCCGGGCCTTGCCCTTTCCACCGGCGGGCCAGATGAAGGGCAATATCAGGATTGTCTTTGGAAATATCGTTGAGGTTATTGGCCACACTCCGGCGAACAAATTCGGAGGGGTCCGCCTTGAGGGTTTCCAGGATGGGGAGTATGGGGGTTGGGTCTTTCTTCAGGGCCGGAAGGCCTATTGCCCAGGGCAGGCGGGGGCGGCACCCCTCGCTGGCCAGGCGGCGCACGTGATGGTTTTCATCTTTAGCCCACTCCAGCATCCGGGCGATGACGGGGCGGCCGTATTTCAGGATGAAGGGGCGGATGGCAAACTCCCCGCTGGCATAGGGCGTGAATTGTTTCAGCGCCTCCAGGCTTGTCTCCAGGTCATCCTGGCCAAAGACTTCCACGTAGTCCGGAAAGAGCATTTTGGCAAAGCCATCGCCGGCCTTTGCCCGGATCACCTTTTTGAACAGCCCGATCGCCTCCTGGTAGGGGAGGGGAAAAACCCGGTGCAGGCAAAGTGTGCTGTGGCGCATCCTTTCCTTCAACTCGAGCGACGGCCAGTTATCATCAAAAACGGCATCGAGGAAGGCTTCGGCCGGAAAGTCCGGGCGGCATTCGACAAAATCATCTACCAGCCGCTCAAAGAAAGAACGGCTGTACAGTTGGTCTTTTAGTAGTTCGGCCATGAATTATAAATCAGGGTTAAAC
>CAZAXA010000226.1:0-5603 GCA_964488965.1 uncultured Phaeodactylibacter sp.
TTTCCGCCGTGCCCTGGCTTAATGCCCGCCCGGTATAACCCAGGAGGCGCAGGAAATGCGCCGCCTGGGGGCCCGCCAGGGTGCGGCTTATTTCATCAGTCGCTACGCTCGTGTCCCGCCGCGCCCTGGCTTAACTGGCCGATAAATATACCTATCTTAACCTCCGGATCGGAAGGGACTGCAATATCAGCCGGTATTTGAGGATAGAAATAATTGCGAAGCTGATGGTACAATGCGCGTACGCTCGCGCATTAGTCTAAATTTTTATCCGACATAAGGCCTATTAATAAAATTAAACTGCACTTCATTTTCCTGCCTATGAATCTCATCTACGCCCTCGACCTGGCGGGCACTTTCGTTTTTGCTATCAGCGGCCTGCTGACGGCTTCGCAAAAGAAACTCGACCTCTTCGGCGGTTTTGTGATCGCTTTCCTGACCGCCCTTGGCGGCGGCGCCATCCGCGATGTGCTGCTGGGCGCCACGCCTGTTGGCTGGATGAAGGACCTGAACTACCTGCTGGCCGTTGTCGGCGGCATTCTGGCCACCTATCTTTTTCACCGGCACATCCTGCGCCTGCGGCGGACCCTGTTCCTGTTTGACACCATCGGCATCGGCCTGTTCACCATCCTCGGCCTGAACAAGACGCTGGCGCTGGGCCTCTCGCCGGTGATCGCCGTCATGATGGGCACGGTTTCGGCCGTCTTCGGCGGGGTGTTGCGGGATACCCTCTGCAACGAAGTGCCGCTGATCTTCCGAAAGGAGATCTACGCCACGGCCTGTATTGCCGGCGGGCTTCTGTTCCTGGCCCTGCAGGCGGCAGGAGTGGAGTATCGCCTCAATGTTTTCTGCACGGTCCTGTTTATTATTGTGCTGCGGATTCTGGCGGTGAAACGGAAGTGGGGGTTGCCCGGTTTGGGGCATACGTTCTTGTAATATAACTTTAAAATCATTAGGTTTGGATAAATTAAAGGACGATGAAAATGATGAAAAAGAGAAAATCCTGATCTACATAAGAAAAGCCGCCTGATTTACAAATCTTATTTCAAAACCAGGATTGACCCACCCTTTTATGCCCCCTTCCGAATACGCCAGCCTGGCCATTTCCGAAACCGAGGCCGAAGCCCTCGCCCTTCAGCACTACCATATTCAAGCCAAAGCCGCCGCCCTGCCCGGAGAGGTCGACTTCAACTTCCGCCTGGACGCCGCTGATGGCCGGCCCTACACCCTCAAGCTGTCGCGCCCCGGCGCCGACCGGCAGTTGCTGGAGATGCAGGCGGCAGTGTTGAAGCACCTGGAGCAGGCCGCCCTGCCGCTGCAGCTTCCCCTCCCCATAACGGATGTGGATGGCCAGCTCGTCACGCCGGTTCAGGATGAGCAGGGGCGGCGGCGCTACCTGCGCCTGCTGCACTGGGCGCCCGGCAAGGTCTTCGCCCGCGCCAACCCCCACTCCCCTGCCCTGCTGGAAAGCCTGGGCCGCGCCTGCGGGCAGTTGTCGCGCGCGCTGCAGGGCTTCCGCCACCCGGCGGCGGAGCGGGATTTCAAGTGGGACCCCAGCCGGCTGCCCTGGGTAGCGGAATATGAACACCTCTTCGACGGCAGGCAGGCCGGGCTGTTCCGGTATTTTCTGGCTCTTTTCGAACGGGAAGCGCAGCCCCGCCTGCCCCGCCTCCGGAAGAGCGTCAACTACAACGACGCCAACGACTACAACGTGCTCGTCAGTGAAAAACGGGAAGGCCATCCCGCAAGCTGGGGGTATGAAGTATCCGGTTTCATCGACTTCGGCGATACACTTTACACCCAAACCGTCAACGAGCTGGCCATCGCCCTGGCCTATGCCCTGCTCGACAAACCCGGCCCGCTGGCGGCGGCCCTGCCGGTGATCCGCGGCTTCCATTCCGTTTTTCCGTTACAGGAGGAAGAAGTGGCGGCCCTCTTCGCCCTCACCGGGGCCCGCCTGCTGGCCAGCGTCACCAACTCAGCCATCAACAAACGGGAAGAACCGGGCAACGAATACCTGCTCATCAGCGAGCGGCCGGCATGGGCCCTGCTGGAAAAATTCAAAGGCATACCGCCAAACTTTGCCCACTACGCCTTCCGCCATGCCTGCGGATGGGAACCCTGCCCGCAGGCGCCGGCCTTCCGGCAATGGGCCCGCCGGCAGCATTTCGCCCCTCTCACCGGGCTGCCGCTGGCGCCCGGGCAGTGGCAGGCCATCGACCTGGGCGTGGGAAGCCCCGAACTGGGCAATAACGTCAACTTCAACGAGCAGGGCCGCTTCCAGCGCCATATCAAACGGATGCTGGAAGAGGGCGGCGCGCCTGCCGGCGCCGGCGGCTATGGCGAAGCGCGCCCCTTCTACACCACCGGCGCCTACCTGCAGATGGGCAACGACGGCCCTCAATGGCGCACAGTCCACCTGGGCCTGGACCTTTGGGGGCCGGCCGGCACGCCCGTATTCGCCCCCTTCGAAGGCAAAGTGCACAGCTTCGCCGATAATGCCCGCGAGCGCGACTACGGCCCCGCCATCATCCTGGAGCACGAGCCGGCGGACGGGCCGCGTTTTTACACCCTCTACGGCCATCTGAACCGGGCGTGCCTGGAGGGGCTTAAGGCGGGCATGCCGGTGAAGAAAGGGCAGCCCATCGCCGCCTTCGGAGACGTATCCGAGAATGGCGCCTGGCCGCCCCATCTGCATTTCCAGATAATGCTGGATATGCTGGGGTATGAAGGAGACTTCCCGGGGGTAAGCTTCCCGGAAGAATGGCCCGTCTGGCAAAGCCTCTGCCCCAACCCGGAGCCGCTGGCCGGCCTGCCGGAGGGCGCTGCCCTGCCAAAACGGGAAGAAGCAGGGCAGGAGGAGATCCTCCAAAGCCGCCGGCAGCACCTGGGGCGCAGCCTCAGCCTTTCCTACCACCGCCCTCTGCATATGGTGCGGGGGTACATGCAATACCTGTACGATACCAGCGGCCGGCGCTACCTGGATACCGTCAACAACGTACCCCACGTTGGCCATCAGCACCCCAGGGTGGTGCGGGCGGCGCAGCGGCAACTGGAACTGCTGAACACCAATACCCGCTATCTGCACACCCACATCGTCCGCTTCGCGGAAGAGCTGCTGGCCAGGTTGCCGCCGGAACTGAGCGTGGTACATTTCGTCAACTCGGGCAGCGAGGCCAACGAGCTGGCCCTGCGCCTGGCCAGGGCATACACCGCCCGGCGCGACATGGTGGTAGTGGAAATGGGTTATCACGGCAATACCAATGCCTGTGTGGACATCAGTTCCTACAAGTTCGACCGGAAGGGCGGGCAGGGCGCGCCGGGCTGGGTACAGGTAGTTCCCATTCCCGACCCCTACCGGGGGGCGCTCCGGGGGGCGGATTCCGGGCCTGCCTATGCCGCCTATGTACAGAAGGCCATTGAAAAGGTACGACAACAGGGGCGCGGCATCGCCGGTTTCATCGCCGAAAGCATCCTCAGTTGCGGGGGGCAGGTGGTTCCGCCGGCGGGCTACCTGCGCGAGGCCTACCGCTATGTGCGCCAGGCCGGCGGAGTTTGCATCGCCGACGAGGTGCAGCTGGGCTTCGGGCGCGTGGGCGAGGCCTTCTGGGGCTTCGAGCTGCAGGGCGCCCTGCCGGATATCGTGGTGATGGGCAAGCCCATCGGCAACGGCCATCCGCTGGGGGCGGTGGCCTGCCGGCCGGAGATCGCCGAAGCCTTCGCCAATGGCATGGAGTACTTCAATACCTTCGGGGGCAACCCCGTGTCCTGCGCCATCGGCAGGGAGGTGCTGCGGGTGATCGGAGAAGAAGGCCTGCAGGAGCGCGCCCGGCAGGTGGGCAATTACCTCCTGGAAGGCCTGCGCGGCCTGCAACAGCAATATCCCATCATCGGCGATGTGCGGGGCCACGGCCTGTTCCTGGGCTTCGAACTGGTAACTGACAGGGAAAGCCTGGCGCCCGCCACTGGACAGGCCAGCTACCTGGCCAATCGCATGCGGGACAAAGGCGTGCTGATGAGCACCGACGGCCCCTGGGATAACGTGCTGAAGATCAAACCGCCGATGTGTTTTGATAAGGGCGACGCCGATCTTCTCCTGCAGATGCTGGAGGAGGCGCTACGGGAGGATTTTTGCCGGTAGAGAAAATCCCGGAAGATGAATTGCAGCAGCCATTACAAAAGTAATCATTACATAAATAACGATTACCTTTATAATCATTATAAATATAATCATGTCTTTTATAATGATTGTATTTATAACGAATCTGGCCCCTCCGGGCACAATCCATTGTTTATCAAAGCATTACCTTGTTAACCTACACTGTCCACAGGATTGGGGGGGTGCAATAAGTGGATTTAGACAGAATTTACCCTGTGAAGTATAGCAAGCTACTTCAAAGGGTAAATCCTGTCTGCTTTCGAGCTTTTTTCACACCCCCTGTCAAAGCTGCTGTCCAGGTTTAAAAAACAATAAACCGCTCCAGCGCCCGTTGCCCGGCATTTTCCAGCAGGATGATGTAAACTCCGGGCGGCAGGCCGTTTGTTTCGACGTAATCAGAACCTCCGCCCCGCAGTTTTTTCCGCAGTACCGGCTTCCCGCCGGAACTGAAGACCGAGATAACGGCGCCCGCATGGCCCTGGGGGCACTCTACCCAGAAACCTTCCCGGACGAGGGTTGGATATATTTTCAAAACCGGGCCCGCTGCTGTTCCGGCGGCATTTGGTTCGGCAAACCCTACGGCAATGCTGGACGTATAAACCTCATCTCCCGTATTCAGGCCGTTGTTGTTGGTGGCGTTGACAGAGGCGTAGAACGTCACGGCGCCAGCGTCGGCAGGCGGGGCTTTCCATTCCATTGTCCACTCCGTCTGAAGGTTGCCCGCGGCGCGGTGGGTGACGTATCTCCTGTTGGGCAAGCCGATGCCTGAAATAATCTTCATCTTGTCGGGTTCGAGCAGTTCCCAGGTTCCGGCATTTTGGTTGTCCTCGTTCAGCGCGAGGATTTGGAAGCCGTTGCGCATGGTCTGCTGGCCGGAGACCTTGACGGTCAGCAGGTAGGCGCTGTCGGCAAGATACTGCTGCCCTTCGCCGCTGAACTCGATAGACATCTGGGCGGCGCCGGCGTTCACGGGCACATTGTGGCAGGGCGCCCTGCCGCAGGTAAGCTCGCCCGGAGCGCCCGTATTTTCAGGCAGGGCGCCGTCGAAGTTTCCAAGCGAAAGTACTATGCAGAACAGGGCGATTGGGTAAAGAAGGGTTTTTTTCATGGTGAAAATTTTGGATAAATGGCCGTGTCCTGCTCACGGCAGGCAGGCATTATCCGGTAAAGATATCGCCTGCAGGAATGCCCGCCGTTTGTAAAACTCTTTTTGCAATATGTTTCACAAAAAAAGGCAAGTGTTCTGGTATTTGGAGGCAGGGAGCGGCAGCCGCTTTGAGAAACTTCCTCCCAGCCATCCGGCCGGTAGTTTCTTAAAGCTGCGGCAGGATGGCGGCGGCCAGCTTTGAGAAACTTCCTCCCATCCATCCGGCCGGTAGTTTCTTAAAGCTGCGGCTGACTGGCTTTCCCGGCCCCAGGTTTAAGAACCTATCTGGCAGGGGCTGGC
>CAZAXA010000226.1:5703-9608 GCA_964488965.1 uncultured Phaeodactylibacter sp.
AGAAACTTCCTCCCAACCCCCCGCCGGCAGTTTCTTAAAGCTGCGGCTGACTGGCGGCAGCCGCTTTGAGAAACTTCCTCCCAACCCCCCGCCGGCAGTTTCTTAAAGCTGCGGCTGACTGGCTTTCCCGGCCCCAGGTTTAAGAACCTATCTGGCAGGGGCTGGCTGAAGGTTCTCAAACCTGTGGCTGCCCATCAGGCCGAGCAAAGTTTCGCGCACCAGTTCGTAATCCGTCCAGGGAATGAAATGCCCGGTATTTTCCAGGTAGATCAGATCGAGGTAGGCGGGGTTGATGTTTTTTTCGCTGAAGGCGATATTGGACAAAGGCGCCAGCCCGTCCTTCCTGCCGTGGATGTGCACTACGGGAATGCGGATATTTTTCCAGCCGCCGGCAATTTCCGCCAGGGCACGGGCGTGGGAGAACTTCTCATCGGCGGCCACCTTCAGGGCTGCCGGCAGCATCCAGCGGGTAGCTTTCCAGCGGCCGAAGTGAGAGTACCAGAAGATAGGTTCGTTATCCGGGTCGTTGACCGGGGCCAGCATGACGACGGCGGCGAGTTCCTCCGGAAAATCCATGGCGCATTTGCCGACGATGGGGCCGCCGTAGGAATGGCCCACCAGGATGACGGTATCGGCCCGGAATTGCCGCATCACCCGCCGCAGTTGTTCCGCCTGCACGGCGATGGAGGTTTCCGCCCGGCCCAGCCCGGAATTGCCGTACCCCAGGCGGTCGATAGACACCAGCCGGGCCTGTTGGTAGAGTGCAGAATCGGCCAGGTAGCTGAAGAAGTTGTTGGACGAACCCGGCGCGCCGTGGACGAATACGATGAGCTTACCCTCCTGATCCAGGCCGGTTTCGATGTAGCGGGCAGGCCTTCCCTGGAAGTCAATATAGCGAATCCGGGCGGGAACCTTCCGCTTTTCAAAATAGCGTTCCACTTTCCGGTCTTCCGTATGAAAAGAGACGCAGGAATTGATGAAGAGGATCACGCCGGCCAGAAGCGTGAAACTCCATTGGCTGAGCCTTAGGGCCAGGATCATTGGATGTTCTTTCTCGTTGATTGATTCTCACCTGTTCAAACAGGAGAAAAGCGGCGGGGTTTTGCCTTCCGAACTTTTTTTGTAACTATCGCTCAATGTACGATAGTTACTTTTTTTTCAGAACCCGAAAATCTTGCCGCGGCGCCGCTTGCCGGGTTTTGGCGGTTTGTACTTCGTTATGCGCTTGTTTTGCCTGGATACCGCAATGTATTTACTGGCTGCGGTTTCCGTATGGGCGCGGTTGGCGGCCGTCACCAGGTAGGTGAAGGACTGCCCGTCTTCGATAGAGGCGTCGACGAACTGGAACTTTTTACTCTTATCGTCAAAGCAGCTGATGTAGCGGATATTCCGGGGGTCGTCCATATCGCCGATGGTATTGCCGTTGAAACGGTACAGGATGTAATAGAAGGGGGGCTTTTCCAAATCCTCTTTGGCGGGCCGCCAGATGACGCGGGCTTTGCCATTCTTATTCTTCACCCGGCGCAGGTCCGGAGCGGAAAATACGCCCAGGGAAAGATCTGGCCGTTCGGGCAGCAGGGAGGGGGACTTGAAGTAGACGCGCAGCGAATCTTTCAGCCCCAGCGGGTCGCTGAGCACGGAGCCGGCCCGGAAAAAGGCGCCGCCATTGACGCGCGGGTTGCGGCGGCTCATGGTGATCTGCCGGCCGATCTCGGCGGGGTCTTTCCATGGCTCCTGCGGGTCGCTACCGATCTTGTAGGCGGCGTAGCCGATGTACAGTTGCTTGTCGGAGGCATGCGCGCTCCACCAGCGCTGAAGCGTAGCGTGGTCGGCCGGGGCGAAGCCTATATTCCAGTACAGCTGAGGCAGAACGTAGTCGATCCATCCATTGCGCAGCCACCCCAGGACATCGGCGTAGAGGTCGTCGTAGGAGCCGATGCTGGCCCTGGTATCGGAGCCCATGGCGTCCTTATCCTTGTTGCGCCAGACGCCAAAGGGGCTGATGCCGAAGTACACGTTGGGCCTGATCTCTTTGATCGAGGCGCTCACCATTTTCACCACCTCATCCACATTGCTGCGGCGCCAGTCGCCGATGTCCTTATAAGCCGATCCGTAGGCGCGGAACTCCAGGCTGTCGGGAAACAGCTCGCCGGCCACGGGGTAAGGATAGAAGTAATCGTCGAAGTGTACGCCGTCGACATCGTATCTGGAGACGACCTCCGCCACTACGTCCCGCACATGCTCCCGCACCTGCGGGATGCCAGGGTTGAGATAGAAGCGGCGGCCGTAGCGCGCCAGCCAGTCGCGGTGGCGGTTGAAGACGTGCAGGGGGTGCAGGGCGCCGGTATCCAGGCCCATGGTGGCCCGGAAGGGGTTGAACCAGGCGTGGAATTCCATGCCGTTCTTATGGGTTTCCTCGATGAGGAACTGCAGGACGTCATATTCCGGGCTGGGAGGCAGGCCCTGCTTGCCGGTCAGGTATTCCGACCAGGGAGCGTGTTCCGAAAGGTAAAAAGCGTCGCCCGCAGGCCGCACCTGGAATATCACCGCGTTGAAACCCAACTCCTTGAGCTTTCTGACCATGTTCTTCCATTCTTCCTTGTGAGCAGTGGGCCAGGTGGTAGGCTTCGCGGGATAGTCCAGGTTATTGACCGTCGCCACCCAGACGCCCCGGAATTCCCTCTTGGGCGGAGGCTGCGAATAATCGCGCCGGGATTGGGCTACAGCCTCAACGGCAGCCAGGGACAGAAAAAGCAGTGCCAACCCGAAAAAAAAGCCGCTGCAACGGTAAGTCATACAACAAATGGTTTTTGTTTGGAGATCAATACTTCCCTCCCATAATGAAGAAAACAGCGGAAGGTTACGCCTTTATTGCAAACGGCGCCCCCAAAATCAAAAATCAAAAATTTTACCCGGCTTCACAGAGGCGGGCAAAAATCCTAATACGCCTCCACCGCTTCCCCTCTCAGTTCTTCCAGCAGCCAGAACTTGTTGATGACGTTTTCCGTCAGGTCGACCTTTTCGGCCAGGTCGTTGAGCTCTTTCTCCAGTTCTTTGCGGGAGTAAGTGGAGGCGTGGTGTTTGAGCAGCACCAGCCGCCGGGCGAAGCGCAGGAAGTTGGTATAGCCCTTTTTCTGCTCGGTGGTGATCTTGCGGTTGCGGATGACGTAGATGCGGAAGGTCTCGATCAGCGAAAGCAGGGCTTCCGTGTCCTTCATAGCGTAGTAGGTGCGCAGCAGCAAGAAGGTGGTGCTCAGGTGGTACTTCACGTCGGTGAACTGCACGAGCAGCAGGGCCGAGAGCGCCTCGCTGTACATCTTCTTGTTGTAATAAAGGTTGCCCAGGTTGTAGTTGTAGGCATTTTCCTGCCGGTGAGGCGGCAGTTTATCGCGGTATTCATGCAGGAACTGCTCGGTCCATTCGAATTCCTGGAGGCGGGAACCCAGGGTGGCGATATTTTTGTAGTCCCACTCCGAGATCAGGCCCTTTTCCAGCAACAGGCTCTGCTTGAGGCCCTGCTTGTAGAGCTGGAACAATTCCCGCAGATAGGCGCTGTGCCCGGCATTGATCATGCGGATACAGTAGTTGTAAGAGAAAATATAGAGGTCGCGGGCATCGCCGGAGGAAAGGGTGTCCATATCTTCGGCCAGCATGCGCTTCATACGCTGGTAATGCTCGGGGTTGTGCCCGTCGTTCATGCTCATCAGCACGGTGTAATAGAGTGCGATGGTAGTTTCATCCTGGTAATCTTCCCAGTGGTTTTCGAGGTATTCCAGCAGTTCATCCAGCATCTGGAAGTCGTAGGCCGTATTCATCATGATGGAGTTGGCCGTGAGGTGGCAGCAGTTGCGCAGTTTTTCCACCATGTAATATTTATCCAGGTTGTTGAGCATCTGCTGGAAGGT
>CAZAXA010000227.1:0-9608 GCA_964488965.1 uncultured Phaeodactylibacter sp.
GACGTCGCCGGTGGCGATCCCCAGGCCGTAGCCCACCACAGTGCTCAGGATGCCCGCCTCCAGGGTGACGTCTGTGAACCGCCCTCCGTCATTGCGCATGAGTTTATCGCCTGCCAGGGGGTGCTGGGTGCCGTCGAAGGTTTTCTTCTGGCCGAAGGTGCCGTTGTGGTGCAGGGAATGATTGAGCTGGTACATATCCAGGTCTCCATCCCCGTCGTAGTCAAAAAAGGAGGCCTGGGTAGAGAAACCCACGAGGGCCAGGCCGTACTCCGGCGCCTCGTCCGCAAAAACCGGCACGCCATTTTCCACTTTCTGGCAGACGTAAAGCTGGTTGCGCCCCTTTATGCCGTTGTAATCGCCCAGCTGGCTGACGTAGATATCCAGCAGGCCGTCGTTGTTGATATCCACTACCGAGGCGCCGGAAGTCCATCCGTTCATACCTTCCATGCGGGCAGCTTCGGTTACGTCTTTGAAACGTAAGCCGCCCTGGTTCAGGAAGAGCTTGTTGGGGCCCATGTTGCTGGTAAAGAAGAGGTCTGTCCGCCCATCCTGGTTGAAATCTCCGGCAGCCACGCCGCCGCCGTTGAAGAAGTACATATAGGTCAGGGCATTGAACCGGGTATCCTGCCTCAGGACATTCTGAAAGTCCAGCCCCGTAACGTCCTTCCTCAGGAGCTGAAACCGGTAGCCGGAGGGTTTATTGCCGGAACAGCCTGAAATGGACAAAGCTAAGGCGGCTATCCCGATCAGCCCGATTGGCCATTTCATCGATTTCCTTATCATAATGAGTGAGTTTCGGTTATGGTAAACCCTGATATTCCCCGCCTAATTCTCCGGGCGCCCTTCTGCGGCGGGCAATTGGAACAACCTGGGCCTCTGGCCGTTGATGGCCGTCAGGAGGTACTCCTGCTTATTAATTTCTATCCCCGTCAATTGTTTAACATCGCCCCGGATAAAAAAACCGGTTTCGCGGTTATCCAGCCTTTCGAAGCTGCCGTCGCCCTTGTTGCGCAGCACGTGGCCGAAGCTGGCGTCCAGCTTGGAGAACTGAGGAGCGAAGCCGCTGTCGTTGCCCCCAAGGATGAGGTCCTTCCTGGAATCGCCGTCCAGGTCTGCACAATAGATGCCGCACACGCAGGAGAACTGCACCTCCGGCGGCAGGGCCTGCAGGCTGAACCGGCCATTGCCTTCATTGAGGGCCACCGCCGAGCGGAAATAGGTTCCTTCCAGCACCAGCGCCTGTTCGATCAGGCGGGCGGGAAAGAGATCCTGAATGGCCTTGGCGGCATATTCCGTGTGTTTGAGGTTCTGCTTTTTCAGGCTCACGAGCTGTTCGGTAAGTTCCTTTTTCATGGGCACCGGCATATCCCTGCCGCCCACCCTTCGGGTGATCACATTTTCGAAGGTTCCGTTCAGGTCAAAATCATAAATCCAGAGTTTGGCGGGGTTCTCTTTCGATCCGGTGAAGTAGAAGTTCTCCCCCCGGTTGCCCAGGATGAGGTCCTGGTCGCCGTCGCCATCCACATCATCGCTGGCCAGGGCGTACCACCAGCCGGCGTATTCATCCAGGTTGGAAGGCGCCTTTTCCAGCCTTCCGCCTTCGGCCCGGAAGAGCTGAGGGGCCATCCACTCGCCGATAACCACCAGTTCCGGGCGGGCGTCTCCCAGCAGGTTCACCATTGCCGCTCCGGTGACCATGCCGATGCCCTGCAGCCCGGGCGCAAAGTCTTTGGCAACATCTTTGAAGCGGCCCTGGCCGTCGTTCTGGTATAAGAAACTCCGGGGCGGCTGCCCGTACTGGTTAGGAATGCTGCGGCTGCCGACGAAGAGGTCGAGGTCGCCGTCTTCATCGAAATCCAGGGGAACGGCAACCGCTGTATTGAAGCCGTTGCCGGACAGGGCGCCTTCGGATTGGGAAAAGTTGCCCTTCCCGTCGTTGACGTACAGGCGGTCCTGCATAAAGCGGGACCCCACCGGCATATGGTTGCCGCCGGAACCGACGAAGAGGTCGAGGTCGCCGTCGCCATCGGCATCGAAAAAGGCCGCCGCCGTGTCCTCATAGTTATTGTCCTGTTCAAAAGTGCTCACAGAAGCCCGGGCAAAGCCCTGGGGGCGCTGCAGGTACAACTGCCCCGGAAAGCGGCTCGCTCCGCAGATATAGACGTCATCGCGGCCATCGCCATTGACATCTCCCACCGCCGCTTTGGGGCCTTCCCGGGATAACATGCGCATGGTGAGCCCTTCCTGGAAAAAGTCGATGAACTCGTCTTCCTTATGGGCTTCGAAGGGAGAGCTTACTTCCCGCACCAGGCCGCCTTCCGGCCCGGTTGGGCGGGCGGGCATTCCGGCCGGGCGTTTTTCCACCTGCCGGTAATCGATCAGCAAAGTAGTATCGATGGGCGGGTTGAGAAGAAGGGATTGCGAGCGGTCCGGCCAGATGACCAGCAGGGAGTCCACCTGAGTAGCCTCTCCCAGGCCAAAGGTAAGGGTATATTCGACAGAGGACTGGAAGCCGCGGGTGGGTATGAGCTGGAAGTTCAGCTTTTCCGGGCCTTTGTAAACAAACACCTTGGCGCCGATGGCGAAGGTGTTCTTCTCCGGGCCTTTGAGGCGGGCCTTCAGGTAGTGGTTGCCGCTCAGTGCCCGGCTGTTGTTGCGGAATACGAAAGCCTGCTGGTTGAGGTTGTTGACCACCAGGTCGAGGTCGCCGTCGTTGTCCAGGTCGGCGTAAGCGGCGCCGTTGGAGTAGGAAGGCTTGTCGAAGCCGGAAGCCTCGCCTGCATCTTCGAAAGTGAGGTCGCCCCTGTTCAGGAAAAACTTATTGAGCAGCGGGGTGGAGGGCATCTTATCCAGGACGTTCTGTATCTCCTCCTTTTTGCCGGTGAGCGCCATTTTCTGGATTACCTCATTGGCAAAAAAGTCGATAAAGTCCTGGTCGGTCACATCCTGATAGATGCCATTGCAGACGTAGATGTCCCGGTAGCCGTCGTTATCGGCATCGAAGAGCAGGGCGCCCCAGCTCCAGTCGGAAGAGGAGACGCCGCTGTAATAAGCGATCTCGCTGAAGGACTGGTCCTTATTGTTCAGCTGCAGGGTATTCTGCATGTACTGGTGGTAAAAATCCCGCTGGAGCTTCAGGTAGTAGACATTATAATTGTCAAAGACGGTAGTGGTCTTAAGCCGGTACTCGTCGTCCGGCAGCATATCGGTCACGAAGATTTCGGGATAGCCGTCGTTGTTGATGTCGGCCATATCGGCGCCCATGGAAAAGGAACTGATGTGTTCCATCCAGTTCTTGATTTCCTCTTTGAAGGTTCCGTTGCCCTGGTTGATGTAGAGGTAATCGCGTTCGAAGAAGTCGTTGGAGACGTACATATCGGGCAGGTGGTCGCCGTTGATATCGCCGATGGTGATGCCCAGGCCGAAGCCGATGAGGCTGCCGTAGATGCCTGCCTGTTCGGTCACGTCGGTAAATTTGCCATTATCGTTGCGGAGCAATTTGTCGCCTCCGCCTTTCAGGAAGTCCTTCACCGGCCAGTCTTTGGCGTACATTTCCCGCTTATTGCTGTAGTTGAGCGTATTGACCGGCATGAAGCTGTTGTTGAGGATATAGACGTCGAGGTCGCCGTCGAGGTCATAGTCAAAGAAGGCGGCGTGGGTGGTGTAGCCGTTTTCGTTGAGGTTGTATTCTGCGGCGCGCTCGGTAAAAGTTCCTGCCCCGTTATTGATAAACAGCTCATTCTCCTGGTCATCGCCTTTTACGTAGCCGGCGTTGCAGACGTAGATATCGAGCCAGCCGTCGTTGTTGATGTCGACCATGGCCACGCCGGTGCTCCAGGCCTTTGTGCCGCCCACGCCGGCCCGTTCGGTGATGTCCTCAAACTGCAGGTTGCCCTTGTTCAGGTAGAGCTTGTTCTTACCCATATTATTGGTAAAATAGACGTCGGGCAGGCCATCGTTGTTGATGTCTCCGATGGCGACCCCGGCGCCGTTGTAGAAATTGCGGTAGCTGAAGATGTTGAAGTCTTCGGTATTTTCGACCTCATTGACGAAGCCGATGCCCGTCTCTTCAGGAGAAAGCAGGGTAAAAAGGGTTTTATCTGAGGATGTATCCGGCGCTGAGCCGCAACTGAAAATAAAGGAAGCCAATACTGCGCAGGCAACGACTCTCATAGCAAATTGGATTGGATGACACGATGAAAAACGCAGGGGGCAAAAATACTGATTATCAAAGACAAACCACTGGCCGGCAGGGCTTTTTAACCAATCGTTTGCTCTTTGTCCTCAAACAGCTTCTGAGACGAGGAAGGCCGCCCCTGATGGAGCGGCCTTCCTTTATTCAGTCATTCATCAATTCAATCTCTGAACTATCCGGGCGCCGGGAATTAGTAGCCCGGGTTCTGTTCCAGGTTCGGGTTTACGGCCAGGGCCGTATTCGGGATCGGCATCAGCAGGCGTTCCGGGCCGGAGGCCGGTTTTTCATGCCAGGCATCCAGGAACTTGCCGAAGCGGATCAGGTCCTGGCGGCGCCAGCCCTCCCAGTACATTTCGCGGGCCCTTTCGTCCAGCATGCCGTCCAGGGTGAGGGCGCCGATGGAGCTGGCGCCACGCTTGGTGCGGATTTCGTTGACGATAGCGCGGGCGTCTCCCTCGTTGCCGGTGCGGAGCAGGGCCTCGGCTTTCATCAGCAGGACGTCGGCATAGCGGAAGTGAACGTAGTCGTTATCGGCATGGTCGCCGGTGTTGACGTAGTCCGGCGCCCACTTCATGACACGGATGCCGGTTACTTCCAGGTTATTGCCGGTTTCGATCAGGGCCACTTCCCGGGTGAAGGACAGGGCGTTGCCCTTTCTGTCCTGCAGGGCGTTTCCGGCCGCATCGTACTGCTGCCCGATCAGGAAGCCTACCCGCAGGCCGGACACGTCGGTACAGCCGGCATATTCGGCGCCCTTGCGGATATCGCCATCTTCGAACTTGTCGTAGAAATCGGCCAGTGTGGCGAAGCCGTTCCAGCCGGAAGGATTCTGGTTGTAGTGCAGGCCGCAGTACCAGCGGGAGCGGATGTTACCGCTGCTCACGCCGCCGTTGTTGAAGTTGGCGAAAATCAGCTCGGTGGATTTCTGGTCGTTATCCGGAGCGAAATTGTCGTAGAAGTTGTCCGCCAGAGAGTATCCTCTTCCCGAGCTTTCGATCTGTTCGGCCAGGGTGACCACCTGTTGCATGTCCGAGCCTTCGAACTTGGGGTTCTGGCGGTCGGCAAAGGTTCCCCGGTTGAGGTAACACTTCATGAGCAGGGCGCGGGCGGCGTCCTTGTTGGCCTTGGTGGCCGGCCCGTCGGGCAGGTCGGGCAGAATTCCATTCAGTTCCTGAATGATGAAGTCGACCGCTTCCTGGCCTTTGAGCACCCGCGGAGGTTCCAGCAGGTTTTCGCCCGGCTCGCGGAACGGAACCTGGTTCCAGGCGTCGGCTACGGAGAACATGGCCAGGGCGCGGATGAATTTGGCTTCCGCCGCCTGGCTGGGCGAGGGCTGGAAGTTCAGGATATTGGTCGTGTTGAACACCACCCTCAGCAGGTTGTTGAAGGTAGCGGTCTGGTCGGGATGGTCGGCATCGAAAGTGTGGTTGTGCAGCGCGCGCCACTTGCCGTTGTCATCCCAGTCTGGCCCCCTGGTGGGCGGAATACAGCCGTCGGCCGTGATTTCCTGAGTAGCAAAGTATGCCTCTTGCCCCTGGAAAGGGCTCCGGAGGTCTTCGTAAGCTCCCTGCAGCAGGGCGCTCACGTCGGCGCTCTCCAGGAGCAGCTTCTGGGCCTGTTCGCCCGTCAGGTCCTCCCGGAGTTCTTCCTCCAGGTTCGTACAGGCGAAGATGCCCAGTACGAGGAGAAGTAGAAAGGTGTGGTTAATAAATTTCATACCATAAAGCTTTAGATCGATTAAAATGAAAAGTTGGCGCCGAACAGGATGGTCCTTGCCGAAGGATAGGGCGTATATTCAATACCCAGGGAAGGAACGCCATCCAGTTCATTAACTGTATTAACTTCCGGGTCGAAACCAGTATAGCCGGTGAATACCAGCAGGTTCTGGCCAGTAAGGTATAACCTTACGTTCCTGACCGTGTTGCCGATCTGTCCCAGGTCGTAAGCGATGGTAGCGTTGGCCAGCTTCAGGTAGTCGGCGTCTTCCAGGTAACGGGTAGACGGCTTGATGGAGTTGGCCGTATTTTCCTGAATGTCGCCGTCCAGCAGGCTGGCGTCGATGTTGCGGGAACCGAGGTTACCAATAGGTAACACAGACATTTTGGTATTGTTGAACACCTGGTAGCCCATAGCGCCGTTAAAGTTCAAATTGACGCTCAGCTTACCATAATTGAGGGCGGTGCTGATACCGAGCAGTACGTCCGGGTTGGGGTCGCCGGAATAGAAGAAGGAGTTGCCGTCGTCCGTCAGGTCGTCGAAGCCGTCTTCGCCGATGCCGTTCCACTCTCTGAGGTAGAAGGAGTTCAGCGGCTGGCCGTTTTCCAGGCGCTGAGAAGTGGCGCCGGAGCTGCCCTGGCCGAACAACTGGCCGGCGAGGACGGTCGGGCCGTCGTAGTCCTGGAGTTCATTGGTCAGGAAGGAGGCGTTGGCGCCCAGTTGCCAGGTCAGGTTGTCATTTTCCACCAGGAAGGCGTTCAGGGCCACTTCGATACCGGTATTGACCACCTTACCCGGCAGGTTGATCCAGTAGCGGGTGTCCGGGGCCGGCTGGATGGCCTGGAAGTTGAACAGCAGGTCTTCGTTCGTCCGGTTGAAATACTCGACAGAACCGGAGAGCCTGTAGTCCAGGATGGCGAAATCGACGCCGGCGTTGATCGTTGTGGACGTTTCCCACTGCAGGTCGGGGTTGGCCACGTTCTCCTGGGCCAGAGCGCCATTGTCCCGCAGAGCGAAACGTTCCTGAGCGGAGCCGGAGGGGAATTCCTGGTTGCCCACCTGGCCCCAGCCGGCGCGGAGCTTCAACTGGTCAAAGATGCCGCCGGACATGAAGCTTTCGTTGGTCAGGTTCCAGGCCACGGCAAAGGAGGGGAACACCCCGTAGCGGTTGTTCTCGCCGAACTTGCTGGAGCCGTCCGCCCGTACGGTGGCGGTCACCAGATACTTGTCCGAGATGTTGAAGTTGGCGCGGCCGAAGTAGGACTGCAATTCAGCGATCGGGTCGGCGAAAGAGTTGATCACCCGGTCGCCGCGGGCAGAGTTCTGCAGTACGTTGGTGAAGTCGATATCATCGGAGAGGAAGCCAAAGGCGGATACGCTGAAGCCTTTGTTGTCGAACTTCTGATACTCGTAGCCCGCCACTGCGTTCAGGCTGACGGCGGAGGTCAGGTCGGCATTATAGCTCAGGGTATGGGTAAACTGCTGCGTACTCAGCGTGTTCTGGCCCACCTTGGCCCATCCCCTGCCCTCTACGTCGAGCAGGTTGATGAAGGCTTTAACCTGAGAGCGGCGGTCGCCCACAGCGTGGTTGATGCTGAACAGGAAGCGGTATTCCAGGTTGTCCGTGATCTTGAAAGAGGGAGAGATGCTCCCCAGGATGTTGGTGATGTTGGAGCGGTCATCAGCGGCTTCCGACATGGCCAGCGGGTTGATGGTAGTAGACCCCAGCTCGATATCCAGGTCGCCGTTGGCTTTGCGCAATGGCCGGGTGGGGTTCCACTGCAGGGCCTGGCCGACAAGGCTGCCGGTGAAGCCGGCGTTGGAGCCGATCGGAGCGATCTCTTCAGCAGTCTGAGAGGCCAGCAGGTTGAAGTCGATGCTCAGGCGCTTGCTGTCGAAGAATTTGTAGGTGCCGTTAAGGCTGCCGGTGTACTTCTTGATGCCGCTGCCGATAATGATACCTTCCTGGTTGAGGTAACCGGCGGATACGCGGTAGTTGCCGTTATCGCTGCCGCCACCGATGGAGAAGTTGTAGTTTTGGGTCAGGCCCGAGCGCAGGATGGCATCCATGGCGTCTTCGCTGCCGCCGAAATCCTTACCGGCGGGGTCCAGGTTGTACTCAGCCAGGGCCGCGCGGTATTGATCACCGTTGAGGACGTCGTAGTTCTTCAGGATGCTGCTCACGCCGGCAGAGAGGCTGAAGTCGATCGTCGGGTCGCCGCTGCGGCCTTTCTTGGTCGTGATGATGATAACGCCGTTGGCGCCCCTGGAACCATAGATAGCGGTAGCGGAGGCGTCCTTGAGCACTTCGATGGAAGCGATGTCGTTCGGGTTTAGGAAGTTCAGCGGGTTGGCGCTGGGGGAAGAACCGAGGTCGATGTCGTCGCTGCTAACGCCGGGGCGGGGCGTACGGCCGTCGAGAGGCACCCCATCCACCACGAAGAGCGGCGTACTGCCGGCACGGACAGAGGCGTTACCCCTTACGCGGACCGTGGCGGCGCCGCCGGGCTGGCCGGAGTTATTGAGCACCTGCACACCGGCCACTTTGCCCTGGATGAGCTGGTCGGGAGCGGTGAATACCCCTTTGTTGAAATCCTCTTCCTTTACTGAAGTAACAGAACCGGTAAGGTCGGATTTTTTGACGGTGCCGTAACCTACCACGACCACCTCTTCCAGCACCTCTCCGGCAGAAAGGGCTATGTTGATGGTGGTCTGGCTGCCGATCTCCACGCGCTGGGCGGCATAACCGGTGTAGGAAAACTCCAGGGTGGTCGCTCCTGCGGGAACATTCACCTCGTAGTTGCCGTCGAAATCCGTAATAGTACCTGTACTTGTGCCTACGACCAGGATGTTGGCGCCGATCAGGGGCTCTCCGTTATCCGCATCCGTAACGGTACCCGTGATGGTGCGCTGTGCATAGGCAAAATTGCTCAGGGCGAGCACAGCCAGCAGCAACAGCATTTTAGTCACATAGTCGACTTTAAGTTTCATACATTACTTAGATTTAGTTAGTAAAAAATCAATCGTCGTCTGGATAATAAAAAACTGACAGGGCGCCTTACATGGCTGGTTGCCAGCTTTAGGTCTTAAAGTCGCATGGGATTACGAAATACAATATTAACTTGTGGCTGAATGCCATCGGAATTGGTCTCAATGGGGCGTTGCAGCCCCAAGGCTTAAGCGAGCAAATGTGAATGATATAAAGCGCAGTAAAGTGGCAAACTGCCTGGTTTTCAGGTTTTTCAGGAAAGATTTTAGCATCCTGCAAATGTGTCTGAATAACACTAACTAGGCCGTAAAAGTCCAAAATAAGTCCGAAAAAACCAAAAATTGGCGAACAGTTTTTTTTTATTTGGAGGCAAACCAAATTATATTGGGGCCAGGAAAACTCAAGCCTTTAGAGGAACGAAGAAAAAGGCTGATCCGCTGCCCCAGTATGTGTAAGGATCATTCATTTCAAACCCGGCTATGAAGCGGCTCACACATGCCATTATCTTGTTTTTTGCCTTTACCATCACGGCCCCGGCCCAACAACCGGACATGGAAATCCAGCGGGGGGTACGGCGCATCGATATTCCATTTGAGTATATCAATGGTTTCATCGTAGTGAAGGTGGTCTTCGAAGGGGTCTTCTCCCTGCAGTTCATCTTCGACACAGGAGCAGAACATACCATTCTGTCCAAAAGGGAGGTCACTG
>CAZAXA010000228.1:0-9597 GCA_964488965.1 uncultured Phaeodactylibacter sp.
AAGAACTCGACCACTATAACCTGGCGGATATCGAACGCTGGGCTATCCGCAAGGCCCTCACCAAACATGCCGGCAACATCTCCCGGGCTGCCGATGAGCTGGGGCTGACCCGCGCAGCGCTGTACCGCAGGATGGCCAAGTATGATTTATGATTTTTGATTTTTGCCCGTCTCTGTGAGCCGGGTAAAATTTTTGATTTTCATGCGATCAAAAATTCCACACGAGCTCTTTTTCAGGAATGCCTGGGACTTCATCATTGTGTCCCTCACCGGTATCCTTGCCATCTATCTTCCCCTGAAGTTCGCTTTGGGAGAACAACTGGCGTTTTACGCCGGGCTGGAGGCCGCGCTGACCGCGATCTTCCTTGCCGACCTTTTATGGATCACGCTGCAGTTCCGAAATGGCAGTATGCCCGGCCATTCCGGGGCGAACTATTCCGGCCCTTTTTACCTGCAGCCCTGGTTTGTCATTAACCTGCTGGCCGCCGTGCCCTTCGCCTTCTTCGCTCCTCATGGCTTTGAGGCTTTCCGCCTGCTCAAATTAGCGCGGGCCAGCAAGATTATGGAGAGCTGGCGCCTCAGGAAACTACAGTTCTCCAACCGGCTGGCCCTGTTCTACCTGATCATTGCCATTATCATCATCATCCACTGGACCACCTGTGGCTGGATGGTCATCCATCAGGTAAATGAACGGCTCACTGACGACCTCAGCCGATACATCGATGCGCTTTACTGGAGCGTCACCACCATTACCACCGTTGGTTACGGGGATATAACCCCTGTTACCCGCTTTGAAAAAATCTACGCTATCTTCGCTATGCTCATGGGTTTGGGTTTCTACGGTTTCCTAATCGGGAACATCACGAGGCTTCTTTCCAAGAAAGACCCTGCCCGGGAACATTATCTGGACAATATGGAAAAATTGTCGGTAGCGGTAAAATATCGTTCTCTGCCTCCCAGCCTCCAACGGCGCATTCACGATTACTACTCCTATAAATGGCGAAAGCGGCTGGGGTTTGATGAAGCCGATTTCCTGGATGGCCTGCCTCAATCCCTGAAAATGCAGGTAGCTCTGTATTTTAAAAAAGAAATAGTGGAGCGCATCCCTATGTTCAGCCAGCTCAGCCAGGAATTCATTGAATCCATTGCCCTGCACCTGGACCCTGCCGTCTTCACTCCCGGAGACTACATCTTCCGCGCCGGAGAACCGGGGCAGGCCATGTACTTCATCATTCAGGGCAGGGTAAAAGTGGTCACGCCCGACGGGGCGACGGTATTGTCCCGCCTTTCCGACGGCGACTGCTTCGGAGAAGTATCTCTCTTCCTCAACAAGCCCCGCACGGCCACCGTCATTGCCGAAGAATACTGCGACCTGTACGCGCTTTCTAAAAATACCTTTAATGAAGTGATCTCCCGGTATCCCGGCTTTGCTCAAAAGATCGAATCCATAGCGCTGGCACGGGAAAGAAACCGGCCGGAGGAATAAAATCACCGCGCCCGCCACATGGCCTCAATCCTCATCATCGACATTCACATGCGCCCAGCGGATACCTTTTTCGATCTTGTACGCGCAATTTTCGCTAACGCCGAATTTCCGGGCGATGATCTTGCGTTTGGTCTTCCCGCGAAGCAGCATCTTCTTCATGAGCCGCACCTGCGTTTCCGTAAGCTTGTAGTTCTTGGTACGTGCCGGGCGCCCCTTGTGATGCGGGTTTTTCTTCTGGTACTCCTTCCACTCTGCTTCCGTGGCCCACTTCAGGTTGTTCACCTTGTTGTTGGCCTTGTCGTAATCGATGTGGAGTATGTACTCATGCTTGCCTGAAGGAGGAGAAAGGAACTGCTCTGCTACAAACCTGTGTATGTACACTATGCCTGTAGAATTATCCTTCAGCTTCTGGTTCAGCATGATCAGGCCGCCCCGGGCCTTCGCTCCTTTTAATAATCTTTCTTGTTTAGTGACTTTGTCGACACTTTTGATCCGGCCGAAATTGGAGATCATGTAGTCGCAGCTTTTGGTCTCTTTACCAAAATCCACAGGCTGCCACTGCTCGTTCCAATAGGCCTTCACAGTTTGAGTTTGTCCTTCTTGCATAACGCTCTCTTAGTTTTTCTTCACCGAAGGGCAATTTTAATTCTATTGTATTGCCCTCCAAATTTTTGATCGTATTTATAGTCTTTCTCCCAACTTTCTGAGTTTATGCCCGAGAAGCGGGAGTATAGATTCCCGCGTAGCAGCGCAGGAATTTATATTCCTGCTTCTCTGCCCAGGATGCAGAAACTCAATTTGTGAGGAGATTCACTATACATAACAGTACCTATGGGTAGCGGTGTTTCCCTTATCAACTGATATTAATTTGCATGCGCCTTTTGGCTTGCCCCTGTTTCAATATTTGCACAAAATTACCGCGCAGAACAGGGGCGTCAGCTGCTTTTCTCACTTAATCAGCCTTTTCCTTAGCTCATACAGGTTGAAATGCTTTAACCGGGATACTGGCTTTATAGAATTTGCACAGCTACTTGGGAGAAATAGCAATTTTTACAGCGCAAAAATATAAATTCATCTCTAAAGTTACATAAAATTTTACATCAATGCCACGAAATATCGCGATAATTTTAAACACCTGCGCCATTACGTGAATCTACGCGGCGTCTGACTTCACAGGATAACGAAAACGAGGTGGATTTTAGTACGTTAGAGACAGTGTTTTATGATAAACGGGCCTGTCCGCATTAAGAGATCATGCGCAGAATCCTTTCCTGACGAAGGCACAATGTCCCCTATTGCAGGCCATACCCACAGACAGTTGACGCTGTACTGCCTCTCCTTCTCGTCAATATAGTACACAAATCCATCAAAATCATAGGAGAGTGCCTTGGGCTTTACCCCTACCTTTGTCCCTGTAAATGCGAGATCATTCGCAGATACAAAGGATGCGAAAAGGCATCCGCATGAACATGTGCTATTTTATCATTTTTAACCAAAACACTCAAGGCCATGAAAACGGCTATGAAAAAAGTGATCCAACTGATCGTTATCCTGTTTGTCGTTACATCTGCCGCAATGGCAAACAACTACCTGCCTTCGGTAACGCTTAAAGGCATTCCCGCCGAGAAGAAGTTCAGCCTTACCATCGAGGGCATGAGCGAGAGAGAAAAGGTTTCCATCACCTTAAGCAATGAGGACGGGCAGGTATTGCTGCAGGAAGAGGCCAAAGGCAAAAAGGAATTTGCCAGGGTATTCAACCTGAAACAATTGCCGGCCGGCGAGTACTTCCTCACGGTGAGCACGAACCTCAGGAAGAGCGTCCAGCCCATTACCCTCACCTCCGGCGAAGTGTTGGTCAACCCGGACAAGCGGCGGGAATTCTACAGCCCGGTGATCAGTGTGGGCGGCTCGGAATATGTCGACGTATCCCTGTTTAACGGCCGCATCGCCAACATTACGGTCAACATCCGCAACCACGGCAGCGAACTGGTCTTCCAGGAAAAACTGGAAAATGTGCTGGTCGTAGAAAAGCGCTACCGCCTGGACAAGCTCCCCTGGGGGCAGTACACGATCGAGGTGATAACCCCTGACGACACCTACTACAAAACTTTCAACGTCCGTTAAGGCGTTTATCGCTCATTTTATTTGTTTTAGGATCGGAAGATGAAGCTGTGCCTCCCGGAGGCGCAGCTTTTTTTTTTACCTGAGATCACAGCGTCAGGGTCACCACTGTCCCTTCCCCTTCTACCGACTGGAGTTCTATGTTCCCCTTGTGCATGCGCATGATCTGCCTGCTCAGGCTCAACCCGATGCCTGAGCCTTCCTTCTTCGTGGTGAAGAAGGGCACGAAAGCCTGCTCCAGCGCTTCTTCCGGCATTCCCTTCCCATTGTCGGCGACGATGATCTGCGCTTTGGCCCCTGTTTTCTGAACGTTGACCTTTATCCGGGGATGTTCCCTGCCCGCAAGAGCGTCGGCCGCATTTCTGATGACATTGATGAGCACCTGTTCCAGCAGGGCAGGGTCTGCCTGAAAAAACACCGGCTGGACCGGCAGGCTGGCTTCCAGCTTTATCCCCTTGCTCTGCAGTTCCGCCTGGAAGAGCGTACAAATCTCTTCGGCCAGGCGCCCTGCTTCGACCAGTTCGAAATTGGGGGGCGGGATACGCGTCAGGGTGCGGTAGGTCTCTGTAAACCCCAGAAGGCCCTCGCTGCGCTTCCGGATCACATCCACGGAGTTTTTGATGTGCTTCATGCCGCCCTCGTCCAGGGCCGTGCTGTTGGCAATGACATCGCTGATGGTGGAACTCAGGGAGGCGATAGGGGCCACGGAGTTCATGATCTCATGGGTAAGAATGCGGATCAGTTTCTGCCAGGCCACCAGTTCCTGCTGTTCCAGTTCCGTTTGTATGTCCTGAAAAGAGACCAGCCGGTAATGGCCGCCTTTGAGCACCAGTTCGATGCATTGAATGGCCAACTGCTTCATCTTGTTGTCCACGGTGAGTTTCACCAGTTCCCGCTCTCCGGATTTCATGCTCTTTACCGTTGCCCACAAAGCTTCATCCACCTGCCGGAGGGAATTTACGTTGATGAGGTAAGACTTGTGCAGCAGGGCCTGCAGGGCTTTGTTCATCAGGATGGCCTCTCCCTCGTCATTGAAGCACAGCAGGCCGATATCGATATGTTCCACTATGGACTGGAGGAACTGGTGGTTGGCCTCCTTCTCCGCCCGGATTTCCTGAAACTTGCGGTTCACCATATTGAAGCTCTTGTACAGTTCTCCGAAAGACTCTCCCTTGTGGCGGGCGGAAGTGGTGGTTATGAAATCGTCGTACTGTACGCTGGCAATAAAATTTGCCAGGTCGCGGTTGGTCTGGTTGACATAGTAAATGAGGTTGCTCACCCCCAGAGCGGTCAGCGCTCCTATGAAAACGGCGGTGAGGACATAACCCTGAATAAAACTGGCCGCTATTCCCGCTACCAGCAGAAAAATTATCGCGATCCGGGCAATAATGTTGATCCTGAAATTGTAAAGCACGGCTTTTGTGGTTCTTTGCGAGGCAGTTGGAGGTTTGTTGCCAGGGCGCCCCATCACAACTGGCCATTCCGGCAGGGTTTCAATGGCCGGGAGCGGGGCGCCCGCCAATGGCAATGGCTCATATTCCTGAAACCAAATTCAAACATACTCTCTCAGGCAGCGTACTTCCGCCAGGCGCCCAGGATGAGGCCGGCCAGGGCCATGGCAACCAGGGTAAACCCACCTGTGATCCAGGACAAGGCGTAGGGGTTCTGCGCAAACATGTCGCTGGTCATGTTGGTTAGGAATACAAAGGAAAAGGCAATTAAAAAACCTATCCCCGCCCCTCTCAGGGCTGATTCGACATGGAGGCCGGTAAATAACCAGGCCAGGGTATAGACAGGCGCAACCGTGGCGATGATATTCGTGATCCAGGCCCCCGCGCCGGGCGGGTTGGCTTCAACGGTTGCCTTGTCAAGCCCTACCATGGCCATCCAGGGATCGCCAAACAGCGGGCCGTACCATAAAAACCCCAGGACGGTCAGAAGCACTACAGAAACCCAGACTGCAGCATGGTTGATCTTCAATTTTTTCATGGCCAATCGTTTTGGTGAACTAATTAATCCATGAAATTAAAAAAACATCCGGAAAAAATGCTCAAAACCTGAGCGGGGAACCCGGAATCCCATCCTGCCGGGCCGCTCACGGCTTCACGCGCCGGTTTTCCAGGGTCTCCATCAGCCATGCCCGGTCGGCCAGAGGCTGCCGGGAAGCTATCGCCTCCCGGAGTTTTTCCCTCTTCTTTGAATTGGAATAGGCCATAATATTGTGCAACAGGGTGCAAAAGTGCTGACAGCTCCTTTTCAGAGGGGTGGCAATTTGTTTACTACGGCTGAGGTAAACCGTAAAGGCAGCAAGAGTGGACAGGCAGGCGTCAACAGCTCCGGATTCGTAGAACGTCTTGATCAGAAGTATCCGGGAAACGAGGTGGTATTTTACATCCCTGGCATGAACCTGATGTAAATGGAGGAGGGCTTCATCATAATTTTTCTGATGGAAATAAAGCTCCGCCAGGTTGTAATGGAGGGCATCCTCCTGGTATTCTTTCTGCAAAGCTCCGTTATAGGAATAGATGAATTGCTCGATCCAATCGAAACGATCCAGGCGAAGCGCCAGCTTGACGATGTTGTTGTAAGTCCAGTGCGATAATATATCGTTATCCAGAAGGGCCTTGTTGAGAATTCCTTCTTCGTATAATTCCAGGCTGAGCTGAAGGTATTTCTCCTTGCCTTCCCGCAATTTGCGCATGCAGATATTAATGGTATACAGGTAGATATTCTTCAATTCCGGATTTTCAATATACGGGGAATTTTCCCTGATCAACCGCAGAAGCTCCGCAATATGGCCGGGCTCATCGGGATAGGCCAGCGACAGGTAAATCTGAAGGTAGATGGCCAGCAGCGGTTTCAACTGCCGGGCTTTAAGCAGGTAATCGCGAACTTCGCCCATAAAGGGTATGGAAAACTGATCCGAGACGATAGCCTGCCTGTTGAGCATCTCACAGCCGTACTTCAGCTTGTTGATGAAGTAATAGTCGTCAAGCGCATCAGACGCCGCCTGGAGGCTGTTATCGGGAATTTTCTGCTTCACCGGGAAGAACAGGGCCGTCTCGGAAAGCAGGTATTGATGAAAAAAGGAAAGGCCGTCTTCACGCTCCCGGCTCCGCAGGCTCTCCCTGGCCTCCTTAAACAGGCGGTTATAATGTTTTTCCATGCCTCTTTCCGCCAATTCTCTTACGGAATAGCAATTAAACAGGATTTCCTCTTTTTCCAGGCGTTGAACGCCCAGATAATGTTCGGCCAGCTTAAGCAGGCCGCTCATGAGATACCCCAGCTTTTTCTTGTCGAACTCCTGGCCGGGAAAAACGGCTGCATAGGCCTGTTCCTCACCGAGCCTGCTTTCCGGGAAACCCGGATGGGACAGGGCCAGGTAATCGAGAAAAGCGCCAAGTACTTCATTGTTGTTATGATAGGGCGAACAGACAAATTCGGCAAAACGAGCCATTTCCCCTGAGGAAAAGGCGCTCAACAGCGAAATAAGCTTACTGTTTTTCATATTCCCCCTTTATTTTTTATCCCTGCCGGCTCGTTTCGGCGGAAACCGGATTTTTTCACATATGAAAATAAATAATGTTTTTGAGTTGCAAAATACTGATTGGCAATAAACTAAAATCATGTTGAAGGGAGAATTCGGGATACAAGGTAATAAAAAACATGTTTGTTTTTATGGAAAATGGATGAAAATGTAATTGATCGGCATTTTGCCCGCCCTTACTTTTGTTGGAAATTGTGCATATTTGTTTGACACCCCCCTTTTTTTTCTCCCTGCACTTTGGTGGCAAAGAACATCGAAGGATTAATAAATATTTGTTTTTGTTTACTTACTTAAGGGGAATTATCGAATGCCTTGCCGCTTTGCCGGCAAGGGATTTCCCCCCCCGCTATCTTCCAGAGACTAGAGGTAGATGATTGCATTTTATCAATTCGATCATCTTATAAATACAGGGTTGCCCCGTCCAGGAAAGGGCAGCCCTTTTCATTTTCAGTGCTTCCCTCCTGCCAGTTCCATAGCCGGGAGCATTGGCGCGTTTTTTTCCTGATAGGGTTCCAGGTCCTTGAGGATGGTATCCAGCAGGCGGATGGCATTGAGGATGTATTCGCCCTTGTTGAGCATTACACACTCGGCCCGCTGGGCCATAGCCGCGTCGGTGATCTCCGCGCGGGAAGGTATACCCCACTTGGCCATGTTTTCCAGCACCTGAGTGGCCCAGATGTCCGGAATGTGAGCCGATTGGCAAAGGGACATGATCTCCTCCTGCACCCGGCCGATATTTTCCCAGCCCACCTCGATGGCCAGGTCGCCCCGGGCGATCATAACGCCTACCGGGTGCATGCGCATGGCCTCCAGCAGGATTTCCAGGAGGTTGTTAAAACCGCTCTTGGTCTCGATCTTCAGGATGATGCCCAGCTTGTCGGCAGCCTTGAGTTTTTCAAGTTCCTCTATCAGTTCGCGCACATCCAGCATACTATTGACAAAGGAAACATTGACTACGTCTGCATAGGCGGCTACGAACCTCAGGTCCCTGATGTCCTTTTCGGTCAGGCCCCGTATGGAAAGCCTGCTGTCGGGCAGGTTGATGCCCTTATCCGCCGCCAGCTTGCCGCCTTCTTCCCTGGTATGTATGATCTCCACCCAGATTTGGCCCTCTTCCACTTTTCGTATCACGCCCCGGATCATCCCGTCGTCAAAAAGGATGGGCTCCCCCACCTGTACCTGGCCGAATATTTCTTCCGAAGTACAGGACACATGGGCTTCCCGGAGGAGGTTTCCCTTCTCATCGTATTCCGCAGGCTCTCCCGGTTCCCCGGAGCGGTGCAGGCGCAGCCATCCTCCCCGTTTGAGCAATATAGGCGATTCGACCGCCGGCAGTTCGCCAATTACAAAAGGGCGCGCCTGTTTCTTTTTGTCCGAATACAAGAACATGCCGGTTTCGAGGAAGGTAGTGCGGTATAGCTCGGCAATACAGCCGTCTGCCTCTGTTCTGGTGATGAGCAGTTCCCGTTTTTTGCGGCGGGCGTCCCGGAAATACAGGCGCTGGCCGGCCTTAAGCACCTTCAGGCCTGCGCCGGAGACCGGAACATGAGGCAGTTCCAGGCCGAGGTGTGGCGCCGGGCCTATCCACACCTCGAGAGGCTGGAGGATGCGGCCCCTCGCGTCCTTCTGGGGGCGGTATTTGCGCACCTTAGGGCCGGGCTTCAGCTCGCCGGTGCGAATTTTTGGCCCTCCCAGGTCCATGGCCACCCGGCAGTTGCGTTTCAGCTTTTTGGAAGCCTTGCGCACATGGCCGATCATTTTCTTCCATTGCTCCGGCCCGTCGTGCGCACAATTGATGCGGGCACAGTTCATTCCCTCGGCGATCATCTGCCGTACCAGCTGATAATCTTCCGCCGCTTCGCCCGGCAAGGTCACCATGATGCGGGTGCGGCGCCCCTTGGCGCGAAAGCCCAGCAGGGCCTTTGCATTCACCCGCGCCAGGCGGTTGCCCTCCTTGATCGACAAACCCGCCGGCTGAATGTGGATGGGCTCGTCAGTTAAAAAGGCCGTCAGAACAGAACGGGTAATGAAAAGGCTGGATAGCGTATGGCTCTCGGCCTTGGCCAGGCGTGAAATGCCCATCCACCCCAGGCGCTTCTGCAGGCCGCGGATATCATCGCCGCGCATTGCCCGGTAATACACCAGGTTGCGGGCAGACTGCTGAAAGCCGGGGTGCACGCGCTCCAACTGCTCTTTATATTGCTCCTCCAGTTCCATTGCCTTCTCTATAATCTCCTCCACTTGCCGGAGCATATCTTTTATGTTCTCTTTTTTCCAGGGCATTTGCAGATATTTTTCGATTTAATTATAAAGGATCACTGCCCTCAATAATAGGCAGTATCCTCCAGTCAGGCACTGAGTAAAATCATTCCTGCATACTTTTTTAGGCAGTGGGTTAAATCCGTTGAAATTTCGGTGCAAATGGAGAGCGGGCCTCCAGGCCC
>CAZAXA010000229.1:0-9462 GCA_964488965.1 uncultured Phaeodactylibacter sp.
TTCAGACTATCCCCTGCAATTACTCTATCAAACTTTTCCTTTTGAGAAATCAGGCCAAATCTCGCAGAAATGGTCATTACAGTGTGCTCAAGACCATCATTGGATTCTTCAATCAGTGAAAAAATTTCCTTGACCTTAACTTCCCGCCACGCCCCCTCAAACCCCTTCACCCTTACCTTCCCCGTCAGCAGCCGCTGCATCACCCCCCTTCTCCTTTCCTCCTTCGCCGCAATGAGCGCCTGCGTGCGCCCGATGGCCCGGTCCCAGGCAGAGAGGATGGCGGCGATTTGTTGTTGCTCGGGGAGGGGGGGGAGGGCGACTTGAATTTTCCTTAAATCGGAAAGTGAAACTTCTTTAAACGTACTTCCTTTTGCAACCGAAAGAATTCTTCTTACAGTATTTTGATTCTGCAAGGCATATTTAACAAAGAGATTATCTGACCTCTTATTAACAGATATTCTTGCCGTTCCCTGAGTTAGGTTTGCAACAGGTAATTCAGGAGGGACAATTTGTGAAATACCGATATTACCTCTTAATGAGAAAACGATATCTCCTGGTTTGACTTCAGATCGCTTATATTTTTTTGCAATTTCCAAAGAAGTTCTTTCAAGATTATCAGATGTTAGCATGCCATTTAAATCAGTGCTTTTAATATATGGCATTCCATCTTCAACATGTTCCCCTGCTTGGACTATCCCATATACTATTTTCTTGCCTACAACTTCTTCCAGTTTATTCACCTCCCACTCCCCCGGCAGCCAGCCCAGGGGGGTATGTTTGTAGCCCGCCTTCGCCAGGGCGTCGGCGGACAGGCCCGCCTTCGATAAATCTACGGCGGGCAGGCCTGCCAATGCCTGGGCATCGGGGGGCGGGCCCGGCTTTTGGGAGGACTGGGGAGCAGAGTTTTCACTTTGCGGCATATCTTCTGTTTCTTTTTTCATGGCTCTGCCAGTTCATTTTCCGGTTTCAAGTACAAATAATTCGTTTTTTTGTACATGAATTCCCGTTCTTGTGCATAAAGCGTTCATCTTTGTACATTATAATCCTGAGAGATCAATAGTTCGACCAGTTTATTATGGACGTAGTAGTTGCTTTTGCCCAGTTTGAGTTTGGTGAGGATACCCCGGCCATCGCCTGCCAGTTCGTTGAGATATTTGGCGGCCGTTCTGCGGTCAACCTTCAATTCCTGCTGTAAGAACTCGATTTTGGTATAGGGATGCCGGAAAAGGTTGTTCAACAGATCCTGGCTGTAATATTTGTAATTGTCTCTGATATAAAACTTGTAATCCTGCATGAGCTGTTTAATTGCCCGTATCAGTTCTATGCCTTGCCGGGAAACCGATTCCACACCTTCCAGCATATACAGCACCCATTCCTCCCAGGCCGCAGATTCCCGCACCGACTGCAACAGGCGATAATATTCGGCTTTATTCTGTACGATATACCTGCTCAGATACAAGAGCGGATAATCCAGCAAGCCTTTGGCAACCAGATACAGGATGTTAAGAATTCTGCCTGTTCGGCCATTTCCGTCATAAAAAGGATGGATGCTTTCAAACTGATGGTGGATAATGGCCATTTTTACCAAAGGGTCAATATCCTGGATTCCATCATCATTGAGGAAATCCACCAGGTTGCTCATAAGTTTTTTTAGCTCATCTCCATTTTGAGGCGGGACGTAAATGGTTTCATTGCTTCGCTCGTTTTTCAATTCGGTCCCGGGCAACACCCTGTAACCAGCATTATTTTGCTCTAATTCCTGATGGATATTAAGGATTGTGGAATTGGTTATCAATTTATTGCCCCTCACCAGATCAAACCCTTTCTTCAAAGCCAGCGCATAGTTCTGGACTTCCTTGGCGGCGATATTTTTCACGAACCCTATATCCAGTTCCGCCTTAAAGAGTTCATCATGAGTGGTGATGATGTTTTCAATGGCGGAACTGTTCTTTGCTTCCTGCAACGCGAGCGCATTGATGAGAATAGACACGTTGGGTATAGTGGCCGCTATTCCTTTGAGTTCCGCCAAAGCTGCCCTTGCCCCCGGCAGTTGCCGGAGGATGGCTTTCGTCTCAAAGTCTACTGAACGCAATGGAAGCAGTTCCGGATAATAAGGCATCGCTTTGGTTTTTTGGTTGTTATTAATCCTCTTTCCTTTTTTTCAACTGCTCCTCCACAATGCCCGCCAGCTTGGGGAATTAATTTAAAGTTTTCGGAATATCAATTGGAAAAATAAATTCATAAAACGGCCTGTATTCCTCCCCTCCTGCGGCTGCCACGGCCCTGTTCAGCATAGCCAGCGGATTAAGTATTTTCTTCTTTTGGATATGAGCAATTTCCAGATCGATCATCACGGTGAATGCCTGTAGAAAGGCGCTCAGATCTCTCGCGCAACCGGCTAAAAAATCTTCATCCTCGGAAAAGCTTAATACTTTACCTGTTTTTTTCTCAATGAGATACGTACTATTGTAGTTCGTATTTTCACCGAAGGCAATATATCGATCATTTTCTTTGAATGCTCCAAGAAAGAACAGATGTCGGTGCGGAGTATTATCGGGAAAATTATACGCTTGCAAGCGATAAATTAACTCGTCATCAGCATACTCTTCACTTATGGGTTCAACAAATGACCATAAAGCAGACTCGTCAAGGCCATAGGCCATCATATCTTGATTAATAACGCTTATGTAGTTATTAACCGCATTGATAAACTCTTCCTCTATAAAATGATTATTCTTCATACCTCGGCAAATCGATTATTCCTATTCCCTGAAATTCCCCTTGTGTTCTGCGTAAAATGATGGCAAACTCTATCACTTTATTCAGAAAAAGAGCTGCCTCATTACCATTTCTGGGGAGTCTTTCCTGAAACGTGGCGAATTGATAATCCTCCGGCAGCCTACCTGTACCTATGAAATACATCATCTCACCATAGTCACAGTAAAACATGCCTAAATCCGAACAACTCCGGCAATCCTCAATATAACGTTTTATAGTGTCATAACCTTGTGAAATGGCCAGCTCGATATTGGAGAGTTCCAATTCATCAAACTCCTGCTCTATCCACAGGCCAAAGGGAGATTCCGCAAATGGATTACCCAAAATCCCTAACTCATAAATGGAAAATGCCGCGCCAACTAGGATTAAAGACTTTTTTCCTAATCGGTGCCATAACTTGGTATACCCTTTTCCGACGTGTAACCTTTCAGGCAGTGCGTAAGCAATATTTCCTTGTTTAAAATGATGGTGATGTAGCTTTTCTCCTTTAAAATTTATGAATTGAGGGTTATGATCAATAAAAGTCTGATTAGCGGTTGGCGAAAATCCTCTATCTATAGCGTAGTTGTTGGATTTGTCGAACATCTGTGGCGCTCTTTTCCTCACCTCTTCCCAGTACCAGGCCCGATTCCATTTTCTGCCATCCACAACCATAGTCACCGTCCTCTCTCCGTTTTTTGTGATAAATACATCCGGCGCTTTTGCCATATCCACTCGCGTTGCCTCATTGAGATATCCTTCGGGAAAGAGTGTATTGTCTTGGGCTTTCACAAAGACCCCACATATAATGGAAAATGAAGCAACTAATAAAATAGATTTGATATCGGTCATTGGGTTCGTATGGTTGTTCTTCTTTTCTCCATCATTCCTCTTCTTTTGCCTTTTTCAATTGATTCTCTACTATTTCCACCAGTTTACTGCCCACCTGCCGCACCAGATTCCGGCGCTCTTCTTCCGAAATGGTTTGCGAATACAGCTTTTCCATATCCAGTATTTCCGGGAAAGCGACGGAGACGCTGTACTTAAAGCGGTGCTCCAGGTTGATGCGTACCGAGAAGGCTAGTTCAAAAAGCTGCGTCCCGCTGTTCTTCAATCCTTCCCAGTGGAAGCGGTAGCCTAGTTGCGGTATATCAGAAAGGAAATTATTTTCATAGGCCCGACGAGTGATATCCTCGGACGATTCATTTCCTGAATTGTAAACGTCATCCCCGGAAATAAAGGTGAACCCATGCTGATGGTTGGCATAAAAACCATCAAACCGCCTCAGTTTCTGCTCCAGCAGTTCAAATAAAGGCAAGAAGCTATCCTGAGCACGCTGCCACAGCAATTCGTTGGTTTTCTCAACAGTTGGGGCTTCCTCCTCTTCCAGGGAGCGCTGCAGCAGTTCGATGCGTTTTTCCCAGTCGTCCGGTTCCTCCACCGGGCCGCCTTTGGCGACGCTGAGATAGAACTCCAGGGCTTCCACCACTCTTTGTGCGATGAATTTATGGAAATCCTGCGTTCCTTTCTGGCGGCTGGTTTCCAGGGCCTGATAGTAATCATCCCGGGTTTCATTGCGGATAACAGTGGGGGGAAATCCACACTGCATCAGGATGAGGTTCATGAATATGCGGGCTATTCTACCATTGCCGTCGGCAAAGGGGTGGATATTAACGAAGCGAAGGTGAAATTCGGCAGCAATCAGAACGGGGTGGATATCGTAAAGCGCACGGCGGTATTTCTTTTTCCGGGCTTTGGGCAGGTCGAGGGCGTTATTCGTCCAGTTGATCAGTTCGTTGAGCGCTCCGGGCACTTCATCCGGAGGAAGGAAGTCTACCCTTTCGCCCTTGTAATTGTAAAGATAATTGGGGGTGTCCTTATAGGCGCCGGGCAGCAGTTCCGGATAATCCTCGAAAGGGTCGATCAGGAGTATCCGGTGAAACTCTTTCAGGAGGTTTTCCGTGATGGCCAGTTCTTTTTCTGCAATGGCTTCCAGCTTTTTCAGGGCTTCGTTATGGCCCTTTATTTCAAGATGGTCTTTCAGGGGTTTGCCGTTTGCTGTAAGATCTTTTAACAACAAGAGTTTGGTTTCCCCGTAGTCCAGGGAATTGCCTTCTATTCGGTTGGAATGGTAGTTCAACTCCAGCCTGATTTTATCGTTAAGCCGCTTTCTGGTTTCGCTGCTCAGTTGGCCTGCACTATCGATCTCCTCCCTTATAGCATCAACCCGGGAGAGCAAATTTTTGAGCGTAGCGGTTTCCGGTTTCATCTTTATTCCTTTTTTATTAGATCAGGAGCAGCATGGCCCGTTTTTTGGCGCAGCTCAATTTAGCGAAATTTCTTTGGAGCCAGATTGTGGGCTGTTCCTCCCGGCTTCCATTAATTCCCTCGAATTCGGGGGAATTAATGGAAGCGATGAATTTATTCTGTTATACTCAACGGCAATAGGTTTTGTGCATTCGCCATCCCAGCCCCCTGACCCCCCAAGGGGGAACTGCCACCCTGAATGCACAAAAACTATTGCAGCGCAGTATAGTTGCCCAGCGAACTGTAAAGCTTTCCTTGACCGTTCGCCGGTTCTGGCCTTAGTGAACTTCCCATTGCTCATTATGTTGAACTGTTGCAGTTTTTGCAACAGTTGCCTGGCTTTTAATTGTGGCGAATTCGCCATAATTAAAATGGGGATTGTGGATGCTTTCCCATATGCCCAAGAACTCAACAGTATTCCTATTCCTTAACCAATCCGAAATGAAAAAATCTCCGTCTTTTGCCTTCAACATATCTGTTAATGAAATATAATCATCATCTTCCTGGCTAAGGATAGTGACGTCTGTTCCCTGCACATTTATTATCGACTTCTTTGATTTTGCCATGATCGTTGTATTTAATCCAGCCCTAACTCCCTCAAATACCCCTTCATCCGCTCCTGCACCTCGGCCAGTTCCTGCTCGATGGAATCGATCCGCTGCTGCACCGCTTTCAGGTCCACCTCCTCTTCCTCTTCAAAAGTGTCCACATAGCGGGGAATATTGAGGTTGAAGTCGTTCTCCTGAATCTCCTCAAAGGTGGCCACGCAGGCGAATTTATCCTCCACCACGCCGGGCTGTAGTTCACCGGCAGCAAAGCGGCGGTAGGTGGTTACGATTTCTTCGATATCGTTTTCGCGGAGAATATTCTGGTTCTTCCCCGCTTCAAAGCGCTGGCTGGCGTCTACGAACAGCACGTTCCGGTTAGCGCCTTTGCCCTTGTTGAAGACCAGGATAGCCGCGGGTATGCCCGTGCCGAAGAAGAGGTTGGCCGGCAGGCCGATCACCGCTTCCAGCAGGTTTTCTTCAATCGTCTTTTGCCTGATCCGGCCTTCCGAACTGCCCCGGAAGAGCACGCCGTGGGGCGCCACCACCCCAACCTTGCCTTTGCCTTCATAGGCCGTTTCTATCATGTGGGTAATGAAGGCCCAGTCGCCCTTGCTCCTGGGGGGCACGCCCCGCCAGAAGCGGTTGTAGGGATCTGCTTCCGGGTCAAAATCTACGCCCCTGGCCTCTTTGTCATCATGCGATTTCCCCCATTTGTCCAGGCTGAAGGGAGGATTCGCAACGACGGTGTCAAATTTCATCAGGGCGTCACGCTCTTTCAGCTTGGGGTTGCGAATGGTATCTCCCCAACGGATGGTGGCGCTGTCCATGCCATGCAGGAACATGTTCATCACGGCCAAAGCCCAGGTGCTTCCATTCGCTTCCTGGCCGTAGAGGGAAAAATTATCCGACCCCACTTCCTTGCCCGCTTTGATCAGCAGGGAGCCGGAGCCGCAGGTGGGGTCGCAAATCCTGGCGCCCGGTTGCGACCGGGTTAGCTTTGCGATCAGGGTGGAGACTTCTTTCGGGGTATAAAATTCGCCGGCCTTTTTCCCCGCATCGGAAGCAAACTGGCTGATCAGGAACTCGTAGGCGTCGCCGATGACGTCCTGGCCTTCCAGGCGCGAGGGGCGCAGGTCCAGTTTTTTATCGCTGAAATCGATGAGCAGGTTTTTCAGGCGGGTATTCTTGTCTTTGGCATCCCCCAGGTTACTGGAATTGAAGTCGATATTGCGGAATATCCCGGAGCCGTCTTCCCCGGAAAGCTTACCGGGGTTGGCTTCTTCCAGGGCTTCCAGCGCCTGGTTGATCAACTCGCCGATATTGGCTTCGTTCCGGTTGTTGTACAGGGAGTCGAAGCGGGAATGCAGGGGGACGACAAAGCGCTCGCGCTGCATGGCCCATTCCGCCCGTTCCTTGTCGCCCTTATACTTTCCAAGGTACTCCTCCAGCTTGTCTCTCCACACATCGCTCACATACTTGATGAACAACATGGTCAGCACATAATCCTTGTACTGCGCCGGGTCGATGACGCCCCGGAAGGTGTCGCAGGCGCGCCAGACGACTTTGAAAACATCTTCTTTGCTGGTCTTATGCATTCGTATCCGATTTTACCAGGCCAAATAATAGTTTCTGATAGAGTGCATCTTTCAGCTCTACCAGTTCTGATGCGAGCGCCCGCTCCTTTTCCCAAAGGGCCCGGGCTTCCAGGATCTGCTTCTGCCGGTGTACAGGAGGGATCCGGATCCTGGCCTTTGCCAGGGCCTTTTTGGAAAGGGAAAGTATTTGCGTCCCCCTGGAAAGGGCAGAAAGCGTAGATTGCATGAAAGAAGTATTGAGGTACCATTGCAGGTATTCCGGTAGCACTTCATTTTCCAGCAGGCGGATCACGAAGAAGGTCGAAGAAGCCACGGCCGGGCTAACCTCTGTTGGGTAGAGGCACGCTTTGTTATTGTTCCCTTTGGAAATCAGCAGGATATCCCCCTCCTGAAGCAGATGCTTTGCCAGCCGGCCATCCATCAATATCTCGGGGCTGATGGCCTCATTGGGATGGAACCTTCCCTGCTCATCAAAATGTTTTGCCTGCAGGTAATGAATATCTCCAGAGAGAGTTGCCTTTTCATAGACTCCTGTGGAAATATCGGCTATGTCTTCCAGTTTTTTTTCCATTTCAGCAACTTTCGCTACCTGATTTTTTTCTCTGTAATCAGTTTACAAACTTAGACAATTTTTAATGAAGAGTCAAAGAAATTATTATTTTTTTCTCAGTAAATAGATTACAAATCCTGCCAGTAGGAAAAATACGTCTCCGAATCGGAGGAAATGTCCCCCGCTGGCGGGGGATAAAGGGGGTGGAAAAATAATATTTGCCACAAATGGTTTCCGGAGCAGCCTCAAAAAAACGCCCCGGCTCAATAGCCAGGGCGCCTTGGAAATGAGTTGTCTTTAAGCCGGATCCAAGTCAAGGGATAACATTCCCCCCTACCCGATACAGAAACCGCTGGCAACATTATTGCCTTCGCCGGCTTCCATCACCTCATTGTCCACGTCGACGATGATGGTGAAATCACAATCCGGGTTGAAGCAGCCGCTGGGGGTCGGTAAGGACAGGTTGGCCGAAGCGCCGGGCGCCAGGGGCGGCGTCGGCTTGGTGATGAAGCCGGCGTTTCCGAAGTCCACCGCCGTTTTACAGGGGCCGGAAGCGGCGGAGCCCTGATTGTTGACGGTGACGATCAGGTTGCCGTCCTTCAAGCGGCATCTCTTTAACAATAATTAACCTTACTTCAACCCAACTTAACCTGCCTTCCCCTCCCCTCCCCCTAACTTTGTAGCGGTCAAAAAATCACCCCACTATGTATTTTCTACGAGATCACCTGACGCTTTTTTCCCTGCTGATCACCCTGTCTGCTCAGGCGCCGCTTTTTGCTCAGGGTAGCGCCATTACCGGGAAAATCCTGAATGAGGAAGAGAAACCTCTGCCCAACGCCACCATCATGCTGCTGCGGGCGCAGGATTCCATCCTCCAGCAATTTGCCCTGACGGATACCCAGGGGCAGTTCGCCATCAAAGGCGCCCGGCCGGGGCGGTACCTCCTGCAGGCAGCCTTCCTGGGGTATGGCAACCATAGCCAGCTTATAGAGATATCCGAGGGGCAGCCCTCTGTCGCCCTGGGCGCCATCCGCATGCAGCCCCGCGCCGAACTGCTCGATGAAGTCGTCGTCAAGGAAGAGCGCATCCCTATGGCCATCCGCAAAGACACTATCGAGTTTGATGCAGAGGCGTTTAAAACCCAGCCCAACGCCGTAGTGGAAGACCTGCTGAAAAAGCTGCCGGGCGTGGAGGTGGGCCGCGACGGCAGCATCCGCGCCATGGGCGAAGAGGTGGAACGGGTAACGGTCGACGGCAAGGAGTTCTTCGGCAAAGACCCCAAGCTGGCCACCCAGAACCTGCCCGCCGACGCCGTCGATAAGGTGCAGGTGTTCGATAAAAAGTCGGACCGGGCGGAATTTTCCGGCATCGACGACGGCCAGCGGGAGAAGACCATCAACCTGGCCCTGAAGGAGGACAAAAAGAAGGGCTACTTCGGGCGGATCAATGCCGGCTACGGCGACCAGGGCCGCTATCAGGGTAAGGGCAACCTCAACCGCTTTACCCCCGCCGGGCAGATCTCCGTACTGGGCATGGCCAACAACGTCAATGAACCCGGCTTTTCACTGGATGATTATATCGACTTCATGGGCGGCCTGCAGGGCATGATGCGGGGCGGCGGCAGCGTACGCATCGAGATCAACCCGGAAGAGATGGGCCTGCCGCTCAACATCGGCGGCAACAGCGGCATCGCCGGCTCCCAGGC
>CAZAXA010000230.1:0-9427 GCA_964488965.1 uncultured Phaeodactylibacter sp.
GCCTCCAAACATGCTCTAAGCCCGGCAACATCGCGATCTTGCTGTTTCGAAACCGAAACCTGCCGTAAACCTGGCTCCGGGAAGCCAACAATATAACAATCCAACAATCTCCCCTCCTTACTCCACCAAATGCTCCGTGATATCGGTCTCACTTTCCTCCATCAGGCGCGTCACATCGGCAAAGGCGGCATATTGGGAACAAAGCACAATGGGATAAGTTACAAATATCCCAATAAAAAGCAGGATGATGCCGGCCATTGCCAGAAGGCCTAAAACCAGCGTGTACAGGAATATGATAAACCATTGCTGGCTGATCATCTTGCGGCTCATCTCCAATGCTTCCCATACCTTCATCCGGTAGAAGGCTATGAACATGGTGGCCCAGCCATAGGCAACTCCCAGGTAAACGGCAGGAATGATAAACAGGAGGGACCAGGCCGGGAAAGAAGGCGGATCGCCAACACCCAGAGGGTCAGCCTGCGCTTCTATAAACCAGGAGAAAAAACCCGACATCCCCCAGGCGACAAACATAGGGATGAGGCTGGCTAAAATGATGAGGGTCATGATGAGCGTCGCTCCTGCCAGAGGGCCGACGAATTCAAAACCTTTGAAAAAATCACCGAATTCAGTGTGTTCTCCTTTATTCAGCTGGTGTGCCACCAGATAGGCGCCCACCATGAGCGCCGGGGTAAGGAAAAAACTGCTGGCAATGGAGCCGAGGATGGGTATCAGGCTGACGACCACGATTATAAGGCCCGCCACAAAAGAAAATCCGATAAATCCTCCGGCATTCTTCTGGAAAAGCTCAAAGCCTTTGCTGATGTAGTCTCCAAAGCGGAACTGGTACCCGTAATCGAGTACTTCCTGAAGCTTTTTTTGCTGGGTTTCGTTCATTAGAAGTAATTTTTGAGGTTGAAAACAAGCTAAAAATAGGATAATCCCCTGACTTTAACTTCATTTTTCCGCCCTGAATTGAGGCTAGTCCTTCCGGCTTTGTACGATCAGCTGCCCGCTCCAGTTCCCGGCGCCGCTTTCCAGCATCAGAAAATAAGCGCCCGCCGGGAGGCCTTCCACCGGCCAGCTCAGCTGGTGTTGCCCGGCAGGAAGCTCACCCGGTATATAGCTGTACACGGCTTCTCCTTTGTTGTTGAAAAGGCTCAGCCTGACGGCCGCCGGCTCTTCCAGAGTGAGGGCCAGGCTGCAGTTACCCACGCAGGGGTTGGATAACAAGCGCACGGGCAGTGGCGCCGGCAGCGGCCCTGAAGCGGCATTCACCATACCGGGGTTTTTGAACAGCACGATCTGGTCTACGCCTTCATCCGTCCCGCTGATATCCAGGTCGCCGTCGTTATCGCGGTCGTGGATGATGGCGCAGGAGGCGAGATCCGGGGAACGCAGGATGGAAGCCACCGAGAAATTACCCGCTCCGTCGTTCTCAAAAACGGCGAAGGTAGGCCCTGAGTAGTTGCTGGTCACGATATCGATATCGCCGTCGCCGTCCAGGTCGCCCAGGTCGATGGCCAGAGGGAAGCGCAGGGTGGTATGGGCATAGTGTTCAGGAGCGGAGAGCTGCCCCGTGCCGTCGCCAAAGGCCACGGCCAGGCGGTTGCCGTTGGAATTGGCGGAAGCCACATCGGCGAAGCCGTCGCCGTTGAAGTCGGCCGCAGCGATCATCCAGGGGCTGCCGTTGACGGGAACCCTGTCGGAAAGGGTGAAGCCGCCCTGCCCGTCGCCCAGCAACAAGGCCAGTTCGGGATTGGTGAACATGCCGATGAAGATGTCGGAAATGCCGTCGTTGTTGGCGTCGGCAACGGCGCAGGAGGTCTCGGCGCTGCCGTCGGTATCCATCGGTTCTACGGTGAACTGCCCGGTTCCGTCATTGATCAGCAGCGAGAGGTTGCCCGCGATGCGGTTGGTGATGAAGATATCGTCGTGGCCGTCGCCGTTACAGTCCAGCACCACCAGGCCGCGGGCGCCGTCGTCGGTATGGTAAATCTCGGGCTGTGACAGGCCGCCCTGCCCGTCGCCGAACAGTATTCTGACCTGGTCGTGGTGAGCGGTGCAAACGGCCAGGTCTATCTCGCCATCCCCGTTGAAATCGGCGCCTTCATTCGGGCTGGGGCTCTGATTGCCCATGGGGATGATGGTAAAATCCAGATAAAGGCCCGTGCCGTCATTGAGCAATATGCGCAGGTCGTCGGTGAATTCATTGACTACCACCAGGTCGGAGAAACCGTCGTTGTTCATATCGCCGGCATAGGCGCCGTAGGTCTGCAGATAATCCTCCGAAGGCAGGCGCAGGATGATGGTGTCTTCCGGTATCTGCTGCAGGCTCCCTCCCGCGGTGGCTGCCCAGAAGTTCCAGCTATAACCTCTGCCCATGGCCTCGCCGGCCGCGCTGCGGATATCACGGGTGAGGTTGACGGCCACCCCCTCGCCGGCGATGAAGGGGCCGGCCGGCACGATCTCGATGCGCTGCCCGCCGTTGGCCAGTTGTACGGCGGCGGCCAGCGGCCCCGACCAGCGCCCGAACACCTTTACTGTTCCGGAGTGGACGCTGGCCTCATCCAGCGGCGTATCGAAGTCGATGGTGATGCTGCCCTGTACGGCGGCGGAAGTTTCCAGGTTGGCAGGGAAATGCGCGGTTACGCGGGGCGCCTGGGCAGCGGCCCACCGGCAGGCCAGGGAAAGGCATAACAAGGCAAACATTCGGTTCATGATCGGCATTTTTATCGGGAAAGTAAAGAATTCTGCCTGAGCACGGGAATTGCGATAAAGGGCATTGTCGGGTAAGCGGCGGAAAAAGGTTTGCAGAACACAAAGCCTGGCTACTTCCGGAAGGTCACCACCATCGAGGCCACCGTTGCCCCCAGGGCCCGCACCTTCGGGTCATCCGAAGAGAAAGTGACATCTCCCGACACTTCCGGCCCCACCTTTTCCCAGTCGGCCGGCTCCAGGGCGATGATGAGGTAGCTTTCCAGGGCGCCGCCTTTCCAGTCGCTGACCAGGCCGCCGTAGTCCCAGCCGAAGCCATACAGCCGGAAGGGCCGGCCGTTGATCTTTTCCAGCTCTTCCAGCGTTGTTCCTACCGTGACGCCCTGCGCCGTTCGCCAGCCCGTGCCCTTCTTGCTGATGCGGATGAACTCAGGGTTGCCGGTGGCGGCGGCAATATCCCATACGATCTCTATCTCATTGGAGGCGCCGGGGAAAACGGCGATACCGGGCTGGGATTCTCCTTCACCGATGTAAACGGGCCGGTACTCCACCTGCTCCTCGCCGTAAATTGCCTTGATATCGGCTTCCGTGGACGCGGCGGTGATCGCCCCTACCCGCTGGCCGGGGACGATGGTAAAGTCTGTTTCCTGAGAAACCTGTCGTTCAGGCTGCTCCACCGCGGCGGAGCCTTCACCTGCAGGCTTTTTACCATCGGAATTACAGGCGGCGGCCGTCAACGCCAGCGCAGCCGGGAACAGCCATTGGATAAGCACACATTTTCTCATAAGCAGGTATGGCCTTAACAGAGGCCGGGGATTGAAAAACCTCTCGGGTTTAAATGATCTGCTGTATCTCCATAGTATCTTCACCCTCTCACCCTACCTGATGCCTCCTGAAATCCGTGTATGTTTTCAGGCTGATCACCTTCCAGGCGTCCAACACCCTTTGGGCGGCCTCCTGATCAGGAGCGGCCACGGCCACCAGTAGTTCCGACTGCGGCTCGAAATGATGAACGTAATACTCCGGCGCCGCTCCAAAATACTGAGAAGATAAAGTACGGGAAGCATTATCCCAAACCTCAAAACCCAGGTTGTCTTCCCGGCACAACTGCTCAAGGATTTCTACATCCTTTTTTCCGGCCGATTGCAGCACACAGGAGAAAGTGCGGTAGTGAGAGTGCCTGAGCAGGCCCAGTTCTTCGTAAACGGACAGGCGGTGAGCATCGGAAGAATGAAACCCCTGCACAACGCCGTCCATCAACACAATATCTCCGTAACGGCGCCCGGATTCCGGGGATGGAACGCTGCGTATAATACCTCGCGCCGGCCCCAGGCAGCTCACGCAGAGAATTTCGAACTTGCCCCGGTAGAAAAGGCGCACCGATGCCGGCTTCAGGGAAGGCTCATCGGTGGAAAAGCCGAACTTTGCCCACACATTCCGCGCCAGGCGGCCCTTCTTCAGAGCAGTGGCTGCAATCCCTACGTTCCACCATGCCGACTGGTTGCCGGCGTCCAGTGAGACGGCTTTTTTATTGTAATACAGGGCCGGTTTCCACTCCTGCCGATACTTGTAAATATCGCCCAGGCGGATGTGAGGGGCCGCCCAGTTGCGGGCTTCCTTTGCAATGCGCTTATACAGCTTCACGGCATTGTAATGGTCCCGCGCTGCCTCGTAACGACGAGCCTCTTCGTACAGCACTCTCAGCTCAGGGGACGGTTCTTGCATAACGCTCTCTTTTCAACAAATATAACGAAGCCGGAGAGTAGAATGCAAGCTAACAAGCTGTTTTCTGTAGAATGCCTCTCGGTGGGCAATAAAGTGCATATAAAATTAATTTACAATATGTTGGGTATTTGTTTTTTCGCAATTTGGCATATTACGAGTATGTTACCTCACCACCAACTTTCCCCGGGCCACTACGCCCCTGCCATCCGACAGCACAACGAAGTAAACCCCTGCCGGCCAACTCCCTACTTCAATTTCAAGCGTATCGGGCAGCGCGGCGCCTCCCCATGCCCTTTTCCAAACCACCTTGCCTGTAAGGCTCACCACTTCCAGGCAGGCCGGGCCGATGGCGCGGGACAGCCCGTGGTTTACCTGAACAAGGCCAGTGCTGGGATTGGGGCTGATGGTTAATGCCTCCTCTTTTCGCTCTGGCGGCGACAGCGCATTCACCACCTCCACGCAGCCCACGCTGTCGCAGGTATAGCCCTCGCTGTCCAGCCGGAGCAGCCAGGCTTCCTGAAGGTTGTCCCAATTGGGGTCGTAAGTGGAACCCATAGCGAGGAAACCACCATCGGCAGTAGAGACAATATCATATAGATAATTATTCGCATATGGATTTCCCCCTGCGTACAGGCGCGACCAGACCGGATTACCCTCGCTGTCGTATTTGTGGATGCCGCCGTATACATCGCTATCTGCGCTGAGGTATTTAATGCTTGTTACAACTATGCTGCCATCGGGCAGTTCAATGGGGGCCGACAAATGGCTGATCGAAAAAGGTTCGTCGTATATTTTTTCCCATAACACGCTTCCCTCCTGATTCAGCTTGATCAAAAAAGCGTCTCTGTTTTGGCTGATTTGAGAACCTCCATTGCTCATTCCTCCAGAGAGCAGTATGGTGCCATCCTGCAAACAAACTAAGTCATGAGAGGCATCATTATTGTAAGGCCCACCATAAATCTTGCTCCATAGGGGATTGCCCTGGGCGTCGCATTTGGCGGCGGCAATATCGATATTAAAAGGCGGAACGCCCCCTCTGCCCGCAATAACATAACCGCCATCCGGCGTAAAATCTACCGAATAGCCGTCCTGATAGCCAGGCCCGCCAAGATGGGTTTCCCACTCCATTTCCCCTTCGCTGTCGACTTTCACCAGGTAAAAATCGCCGGTCGGGTCGAGGCTGCGGCTAAAGCCGCCCAGGATGTAGCCGCCATCCGACGTCTTGCGGTAACTGAAAAAGCCGTCTTTTCCTGCTCCGCCGTAGTTTTTCTGCCAGATAATGTCTCCTTCGGGGCTAAATTTTAGCAACAGGCCGTTGTCGTCGCCGGTTTCCGGAGAACGGATAATGCCGGCAATGAGGTACTGGCCGTCTTCGGTTTCTTCGATGCGGGGACCGGCCAGCCAGACAATCGTTTCATCAGTAAAATGAACCTTTGACCATAAAGTATCTCCGGCCGAATCCAATCGCAGGAATATAAGCCGCTTCCACTCATCCGGAGCATCCGCCGTATGTATAGCCAATAAATAGCCATCATCTAGTTCTTTAATAGCCTCTGCTGTTTCCCAATGCCCATGATGATCATAAGACCTGTTAAAAAGGATGGCTTGCGCCCAAATATTCTCAATTAAAAAAAATAAAAGAAGTATAATGCTGAATATCCTTGCCATATTCGCTGATATTTGAAAGGAGCGCTACAGGATAACTAGATACCTGTAGCGCTCACATTGCTTTAATTAGAAAGTAAAATTTTTCTGGAAAGCAGGCCGTTTTCCGTTCGGAAGGTGAGTAAATACAGGCCTGGAGGGAGATGGCTCAGGTTGATGCTGATTGGCCCTTCATTCGCTCCTTTGTAGGCCCAGGCCTGATGCCCGGTACTTGTGAATACGTTCAACTCCACCGGGCCCTCCATTTGCCATTGGGCCGTCAGCAGGCCGGTGCTGGGATTGGGGTAGAGCAATAGCTCGCTACTCGGGCTGGCTGTCGTGGCTATATCTCCAATGGCAGGCCTGCCCTCTATGCTTCTCCCAACCGGCGTAATCACAATTTCCGGCTCCGTATCGGGGTTGTCTTTTTTATATTCCAGGTAGTCCTGGAAAGGGGCGCCACAGGGCAGGCCGTGCCCGTGTTCCACTATGATTTCCTCCTTTTCCTCCGGCGTCAGCGCTCCCGGCCCGCGCCCGTCCAGCCTGACGGCGTAGACCTTTTCCATATAGGCTTTGTCAGGCTGTTCCTCCTCTCCCATCTGCTCGATATAAGCCGCTGCTTCCGTAAATTTGCCGTCTTCCATGGCCAGGCTGGCCAGGTCGCCTTTGTAAATGCCGATGCCTTGCGCTTCCTTTTGTTTCAGGTATTCGTAAGCCGTGCCGGCTGGCTCGCCGGCCAGCTTTTCCAGCATGCCCTGGTAGGCTTCGGTCAGCCGCTCTCTTTTCAGTTCCGCCAGCAGGGTAGGGTCGTTGGCAGCAGCAATCTCCTGAGTTAACGCAGCAATCCGGCTCTCTCGCGCCTCGTCATCTTTGGCGAGGAATAATTCCATGTCTTCGCAGGATACATCTCCAGAGGAGAATCCACAATTTTCTACGAGAATACCTGCACTGACACATTCTGAACTTGGCAGTCTGTCTTCATGCGCATCATACTCAAACGGCAACGCCCCCGCATCCTTAAATATCTGGCTTTCCACCCCGCCGCACACATCGTGGTCCCAGGTATTGCCGGCAGGGAAAAGGTCACAATCCCCTTGGTTGGCCAGTTCCCCCGAAGCCACGGCGATAGCGTAGCGCTCGCCATTGCCAAAGCCTTCAAAGCCGTTGCAGCGTATTTGCAGATCCGGGTTTTCCGATTCGGTTTGCACGCCATAGCGTACGTCGGTAAAGGTATTGGCGGCGATCCAGTTGGGGCGCAACTGGCAGGAGTTGCGGGCCCATATACCGATGTTGTCGGCAGCGGTGGAGGCGCCCCTGGTTTTAAAGATATTGCCGGTAAAAATAAAGCCGGAACCCGCATTGGCGGCTATGCCCAGGGGTTTTGTATTGGAAAAGGATACCTCGGCGGGGATGTCGAAGTTGCAGCGTTCCACTTTCGCCATAGAGGCAGAAATGAGGACGATGCCTTTGACGTTGTCGGTAAATAAGCCATCGCTGATCAGCGGCACATTGGTTGGGTTCCATTCAAAATAGGTGGACGCGCGGATGCCCTCGTCCAGACGGGTAAATATGCAACCGCTTTTGCATTCAAAGCCGGCTGCCAGGCTGTAGATGCCCCGGCTCCGCCTGTCGCTCGTACCGTCGGCGCTGAACTGGCTTTCAAATTTACAGCCTTGGAACACTATTCCGCTGACGCTATACAACTCCACATGGTTTTCCGGAAAAGGAGGCAGCTTCGGGTGGGTTTTATAGGTGTAGAAACGGCTGGGGTCCAGGCCGATATGGGCGGAGGGCCAAACCACATCGCGAAGGGGGCTGTCATTGACAAACCAGCAACCCGTGAATTTGCTCGCATTATTTTTATTCTGGCTGCTGAAACTGCCGAGCACGACATCTCTCCGGTTGTTTTCAAAAGTAGCGTTCTGGGCGATGACCAGGCCGCCGCCGCCGTTGTTTCGGATACCGGTTCGGGCATGGCGGATAGTGCCAGTGTAAATCTCGACTGTGCCGCCGTTTTCCAGCAAGATGCCTTCCCAGGGCGTGTTGTAGGCCACTCCGGTAAGCGTAGCCGGGCTGTCGGGCTCATCGTCTTCGGCGGGAGCCGGCATTCCGCCTCCTGTCCCCAGTATATCTATACCCCCTAAAACCGCTCCGTTATTGATGGTTAGTTTTCCGCCTGGTTTAACCCATATCCTCGTCCTCCGGCTGTTGTATTCCGAATCCTGAAAAGATATTTTAGCGCCGACGCCGATTTCCAGGTGGCCGCCGCTTTCTATAATTACTTCTCCTTTCACCCATTGATTGCTGTTCCAGGACACCGTGGAGGTAATTGGCGCCGGGTCAATGATGGTATAGTTTCCATTACATTCTTCTTCCCACCGGTACCACTGGTCATCCACCTGTGCATGCCAGGGCCAGAAGATGAGGCAGGCCGGCGAGGAAAAAACAACCATCGCCTGGCCTACCTGCGAATGGCCGCGGGCGTGATATCGAACCTCAAACCAGTCGCTGAAAGCGCCAACATCCTGATAATCGCAAATAGCCGTCATGTCATAATTATTGGCCGGGAACATAGGGTCTGTATAAACATAAGGGATATAAGGAGAGATGTCGTCAAAGTATTCGTCGTACCCAAAAGGGGGTTGCAGCCCGGGGATGTCGCTCAGCAGGCCATCTACGATGTCGATGGCATCAGGATCTATAAAATTCCAGTAGGGCTCGCCTGCTACGGGATCCCATCCATTGAAATAGTTGGGAATCGGCTGGATATTCCCGCTGGCGTCGGTGGGTTCCCAGGCGGGAAGTGGTACGTAGGCGGGGCCATTGGGCTGCTTAGACAAAAAATCTTCCAGAGCCCAGATTTGTGTCCGGCGCCATCCCAGGAAATTGCGGGTGGTGTGTACTCCGCCGCCGCCGCCCTGGGCGAAAAAATAATCTACATGTTCTTGCACAAAATCTCTGCTGAGCCATTGTTCGATATACCCGGCCAGTTCCTTGAGTTGGGTGTCGTTCAAATCGGTGAGCTTCGCCCTTGCGGGTGCCTGCCCTATCCCGTCACCTGGCATCAGGGCAATAATTGCGGCCAGTAAATGTAATGTTACAGACAGACAGACAGACAGCGGCCCGGAAACAAGCGTTATCCGGCTTTCAGGCGAGCGCGGTAAAGGCGCAGTAGTCGTTTTCCATTGCATGGTTATAGCGGTTTGGTGAATAATCCGTTTCGCCTGTTCGGAAAGGAAACCGAGAGGCGTAAATATATCTGGTATTTTGCCACGCGAAGGGTCAGAGCACAGCGATTCTCGCTTTAGGGCTTAATGTAGAAAGCGTGCCGTTAGGTACGCGA
>CAZAXA010000231.1:0-9391 GCA_964488965.1 uncultured Phaeodactylibacter sp.
CATCGCCCTGGGCATGGTGGACGAAATCCTGTCGGACAAGGACAACTCCCGCCGCCGCATGTTCGAACAGGCGGCCGGCGTGTCCAAGTACAAGGCCCGCAAGCGGGAAACCCTCAATAAACTCAAAAATACCTCCGACGACCTGGAGCGGGTCGAAGACCTCCTTTTCGAGATCAACAACAACCTGCAGTCGCTGGAAAAACAGGCGCGGCGCACCCGGCGCTACTTCGAGCTGAAAGCCAAATACAAGGAATACAGCACCAACCTGGCCGTCCTTAAAATATCGGTATTGAAGGAACGCCAGAACGAAGTTCGCCTGAAACTGGAAGCCGAAGAAAACCACTACCGCCAGCTCGAGCTGAGCCTCAGCAAGCTGGAAGCCGAACTGGAACGGGAGCGCAAGGGCAACCTCGACAAGGAAAAGGCCCTTTCCGACCGCCAGCGGGAGCTGAACAACCTGGTGGGCAACCTCCGAGGTATGGAGAACGACAAGCGGATGCATCAGCAAAAACAGCAATTCCTGGAGGAGGGGCAGTCCAAACTCGCTGAGGATATCCGCAATACCACGGCCAGGATCCGCCAACTGGAAGAAGATATCGAACACTACCGCTCCGAGCTGAACGGAGAGAAACGCCTGGAAGCAGGGCTGGAGGAAGAGCTGGGGGCCGCCGAAGAAAAACTGGCGGCCATCCGCGAAAGCCATGGCGCCCTGAAGGCCGGCCTGGATGAGGTCGTTCAGCAGCAGCAGGCCCTGGAGCGGGAAGCTTTCGAACTGGAAAAGCAAAAGGCCATCAACAGCAACCAGGCGGAGAGCAACCGCAACGAGGCAGAGCGCGCCCGTGAAGGCATCGAACAGCGCCGCCGGGAAGTGGAAGGGCTCCGCGAAAGGATGGACGCCCTCGAGGCCGACGAGCGGCGGCGCGCCGAAGTGGTTGCACAACTGCAGCGCGCCGAAGAGGAACGCCAGGAGCGCCTGCAGCATACCGAGGCCGAACTGGAAGAACTGACCAGGAAGATCACCCGCGTCAACCGGGAACTCGACGCCAAACGCAATGAGTACAAGCTGACCAAAAGCATGGTGGAAAACCTGGAGGGCTTCCCGGAATCCATCCGCTTTCTGAGCACTACCAAATCGTCGGACTGGAATAAGGACACGCCCCTGCTTTCCGACCTGATCTACGTCAAGGAAGAGTACCGGGTGGCCATCGAAAATTACCTGGAGCCTTACCTCAACTATTACGTCGTTCAGAACCTTGAAGAGGCCTACCGCGCTATCCAGCTGCTGAGCAAGACGCAAAAGGGCAAGGCCAACTTCTTCCTGCTCGACGCCTTCCTGGACTACCTGGCGCCCATGGCGCTGTTGCCCGACACTACCCGCGCCATCGACCTGGTGGAAACGGACCCCGCCTACCGCAACCTCTGCAGCTACCTGCTGGAAAATGTGCTGATCACCGATAAGGAAGAGATCAAGGGCGCGCTGCCGGAGGGGGATTTTGTGCTGCTCTCGCGCAGCGGCCGTTTCATACAACGCCGCTACAGCGTCTCCGGCGGCTCCATCGGCTTGTTCGAAGGTAAAAAGATCGGCCGGAAAAAGAACCTGGAGGTGCTGGACAGCGCCATCAAAAAGCTGGAGCGGGAAGAGAACCGCCTGTCTGCCGAATTCTACAACCTCAAGTCCCGCATCGAAGGCCTCAAAGCCCAGCGTACGCCGGCACAGATACAGCAGGAACAGAGCGCCCTGAACCGGCTCATGCAGGAAAGGGCCGCCCTCGACTCCCGGCTGGAGAACTTCGGCGCCTTCATCAAAGAGGCCGACGAGAAACGGGCGGCCGTCGAACAGTCCATCCGGGAAATGGAAAAGGCCAATGCCGCCATCGAAATCCGCCTGAAGGAAAAACAGGCGGAGATCGCCCGCGCCAGGGACCGGATCGCCAATACGGATGTGAACTACCGGCAGGTGGCCGAAGATCTGAGCGCCGCCTCCTCGGCCTACAACGATAAGAACATCGGCTTCATCCGCCAGCAAAATAAGGTGTCCTCCCTGCAGCGGGAATTGTCCTTCCGCGAAAAACAACTGGAAGAAGCCCGCACTGCGGTCGCCGTCAACCAGAAAAACCTGGAGCGCTCGGCAGAGGAGATCAGAGGCCTTCAGGATGCCGTCGACAGCATGGAGAAACAACTGCTGGAAGCCTATGCTCAGCGCAAGGAAAAGGAATCTCTCCTTACGGAAGCGGAACAGAGCTACTTCAAAGCCCGCGCCGGCATCAATGAGTTGGATGACAAGCTCCGGAAGGTGAATAAACAACGGCAGGACGCCCAGGTGCTGGTCAACAGCATGAAGGATAAGTCCAACGACATCAAATACGAGATCAGCTCCGTGGCACAGAGGCTCCGCATAGAATTCAATACCGACATCAATACGGCCCTCAACCAGGAAATAATGGTGGAAAGCCCGGCGGAAGAGCTGGAAATGCAGGTGGAACGGCTGCGCAGCCGGCTGGAGAATTACGGGGAGATCAACCCCATGGCCGTCGAGGCCTATGACGAGATGAAAGAGCGCTACGAGAACATCACCCGGCAGCGCGACGATATCCAGCAGGCCAAAAAGGATCTGGAAGAAACCATCCGGGAGATCGAGGAAACGGCCACCGCCCAGTTCCTCGACGCCTTTGGAAAAGCACGCCTCTATTTTATCGACGTGTTCCGCAGCCTGTTCACCCGCGACGACACCTGCGACCTCATCCTGCTGAACCCCGAGGATCCGCTCGAGTCCGGCATCGAGATCGTCGCCAAACCCAAGGGTAAGCGCCCGCAGGCCATCAGCCAGTTGTCCGGCGGAGAGAAGACCCTGACCGCTACGGCGCTGCTCTTTGCTCTTTACCTGCTCAAACCGGCTCCCTTCTGCATCTTCGATGAGGTGGACGCCCCGCTGGACGATGCCAACATCGAAAAGTTCAACCGCATCATCAAGAAGTTCTCAAAAGACTCGCAGTTCGTCATCGTCACCCACAACAAACTCACCATGGCCGCTGTCGATACCATCTACGGAGTCTACATGGCCGAACAGGGCGTCTCCGGCGTCAGCCCCGTCGATTTCCGGGACTTCGAACACACGGCAAGCTTCGATGTGGTGGAAAATTAGTTGATTGGTTGATTGGTAAGCTAATCAACCAATCACCCTCCTCCATCCTTCTTCTTCTTCCCGAAGGGGTTCCACTTATCGAGGTTTTCCTTGATCTTGTCGGCGCCTTCCTTTTTAGCGCCTTCGAGCAGTTCTTCGGCCTTTTTCTGGGTGGCGGTATCCACTACAGCGCCGATGGCTTTGCCGGCCTCCTCTTTGGCCTTTTGTTCCAGTTGTTCCTTGGTTTTATCGAGTTGTTGTTTGGCCACGGTTTTGACGGAATCGACGGCTTTGGCGGCCGTTTCTTTCACCACCTGCTTACCCTGTTCGAGTGCCTTTTCGGCTTCGGCCTTCACCTGGCCTTTGGCGGCCTCGGCCACGCTGCCTTCCCCTTCGGCGCCGAGCAGTTTAAGCCCTACCCTGGGGCTTTGGATATCGCCGGCCAGGTTGATGAGGACGTTGACGAACTCACCCTGTTTGATGTCGAGGCCCAGTTTGGAGGCCTCTTTCTGCAGCAGGTTGAAGCCGCTGCTGGCGGCGGCGCCGATGGCGTTCTGCTCCAGTGTTTTCCGGGGTATTTTGGCCTTGATGTTGAGGTTCATCTTGTTGGTGATGTCGTAAGTGCCGCCGATCTTCATGGTGATGTCTTTCACCTTGGCGTCGTATTCCTGCAGTTCGAGGGCGCCGTTCTTGACGGTGAACCAGTTGCGGGTATTGGCGATGCTGATGTTGTTCTTCAGGTAGTCGATGTTCAGCTTTTCGCCGATGGCCTGTGCCGGGGCGAAACCGGCGATCAGCCCGTTGATGGTTTCCAGGAAGCCTTCGGCGTTGATGGTTTCCAGCTTCGGCATCAGGTCGCTGCCCAGCTTGCCGTCCATGATCATGGTGCTGGTGAAGGAGCCCCGGATGAACTGCCCTATGGGCGCCAGTTGCTGGAAGGTGTTGAAGGTGTTGAAGGCCTGCTGGAAGTCGAGGCCCTCCAGGCCGTATTTGAAGCGGAAGGCCGGGTTTTCCACGTCCCTGGTGTCGTAGCTGCCGCTCATGGCCATGGCGCCGCCCAGGCCGCGGGCGGTAACGTTGTCGAGCACGATGGCCTCGTCGGCGATCACCAGTTGCCCTTTCACGTCTTCCAGCGTCATGTTGGTGTACACCAGTTTGCCGATATTGGCATTGATCGTCATATCGATATTGGGCGGCACGGGGATCACCGTGTAGCCTTCGCTTTCGGCAGGGGTAGCGGCGGCGCCTTCTTCCTCTTCCATAAACTGATTGAGGTTGAGCAGGCGGCTGCTCATATTGACGGCGCCGCCCAGCACCCCGTTGTCGAAGAGGTAATCAAAGGCATTCAGGATAGCGCCGGAGGCGTTGAAATCGCTGTCGCCGATCTGTCCGGAAAGCTGGCTGACGGTGAGGCGGTTGGGGGTCATATTGCCGCGGGCGACGCCATTGCGGATGGTGTAAACGTCGTACACCAGTTCCTTGACTGTGGCGTCCAGGGTGAAGTCGAAGCGGTCGAAAATCTCCGTCTCCGCCGCCGGTGTGGCGGCCGCCGGAACCGTTTCTTCTTCCGCAGGCATCCACTCATCGGCCAGGAAGTAGCTGGAACTGGCAGTGAGCGTACCCTTCATGGTCTTCTCCGGGGAGAAGTAGGCCAGGATATTGTCGATGGCGCCCTGGGCGCGTATGTCGCTCTTGCCCAGTTGGGCCTCGAAATTGGCCAGGCGTACGTTCTGAGGCGTGAAGGCCATCTGCATGTCTTTGATCAGGACGGCGGGCAGGCCTTCGCTGCGGTAGGCGATCTGCTGTACCTGCAGTTTGCCGTCCATATTTACCTTTTCGTACTGCTCCTGCTCGATGAACGACAGGCGCGTGTCCACCCGCAGGTCGGCATTGATGATGCCGCTGAGTTCCTCAATGCCCTCCATGGGGAAGGCCTGGGACAGTTCCTTCAGGTTGATGATGCCTTTGGCGGTAGTGCGCACCTCCGGGTCGGAGATGGGACGGCGCAGGTAGAAATTGCCCTGGAAAGGGTTGCTGCCGATGGTCAGTGCGAAGCGGGGCACGTCCACCGTCAGCTCGTCGAAATTGCTGCCTGGGCTGTTGACGCTCAGCTGGCTGTTGATGTTGCGGATGCCGAGGGGCATGCCGGGATACTGTATGTTGCCGTCGGCGATGGAGCTTTCGATGCGGAAGGCGGGGTATGCTTCGCGTTCGCCGTTGTAGGCGCCTTTCACCTCGCCGGAGAGGGAGAAGCGGCCTTCAGCTTTCACATGCTCATAGCCTTCGATATAGGCATTGGGGATCATGGAGAGGAAGCTCTTGAAGTCGTTCTGCGGGCTGGAGAAGGACAGGTCCATATTGATATCGTCTTCCACCAGTTGTACGAAGCCGTTGGCGGTGATCTGCAGGTCGTTGATGGCCAGGGCATTGTCTTTGAGGGTGTACTTGCTGATGGCCTGTTCGATGTGGAAGATGGCGTCGAGGGCGGCGTGGGCATTCTTGAGGTAGGTGATGCCGCTCTGGCGCACTGTCAGGGCGCCGATATCGGTTTTGGTATCCAGGTCGTAAACGTCGATGGTGAGGTCGCCGGAGCCCTGATGGTTGATATTGGCGGCTTCGGCGTACACATCGATACTGCGGTCGTCGTAGATCAGGTGGCCGTTGGTGATGCTGTATTCCTGCAACTGGATGAGGACGTTGCCGTAATCCGCCGCCGCAGTGTCGGCAGGCGCCTCGGAGGGCAGCGTTATGTCGTAGTTGGCGCGCCCGTCGGGCAGTACCACGACATGGACGTCAGGTTCTGTCAGCGTGACGGACAGGATTTCCACCGGCCGGGTGGAACTGATGACCGACATGAGGTCGAGGGTGAAGCCTGCGCTCTTGCCGGCGGCCAGCGTTATGCCTTCGAACTCATTGATGCCGCTGACGCTGTAGTCCGACAGTTCCATGCTGAAATTGGGAAAACTGCGCAGCAGGGAGAGGCTGACGTCCTGAAAATCCACCCTGGCCAGTACGTTTTTATTGATCTCTTCTTTGGCCAGGGCCACCAGTTTGTCTTTAAAGATATAAGGGAGCGCAATGGCGCTGCCCACCAGCAGGACGATCAGGATGAGCAGTGCGAGGAAAAATCTTTTAACTATTTTCATGGTTTGTTTCGGTTTCCGGATTTTTCAGTTCAGGGGTAACTATTCACGTGGCTGAGGCCTGGCTTTTTAACCAAAGGAGAAAGTTACTATAATTTTTCCCTTCTTCCAATCGGCTTCTGCTATGACGAAAAAAAGCCCCTCCACCGTTCGCCGGCCCTATCTTTTTAACAAAAATTTTCATAAAAGGTGGCGATACCGGCTCTGGAGTTTTAGAAATTGGATTTTTTTTTTATCTTAAATTTTGTTTTCCGCACAACAGGAAAAAATTTCGACGATTTCGACTTTCTTTTGCTGGTCTTTCTTCATCTACTGCCTGAAGAAAGACTTTTTTTATGGGTTGCCGGCTGGAAGTTTCCGGTATAAGGGCTTTTCGCCGGGAAATGATCAGAAATGGCGCTACATCAGCAGATAGCTGCAAATATCCCCGCTGCCTGATAAGAAAGGCTCATGCCGCTGCGTTGTTTGCCTGAACATTCCCCCGATAAAGTTCATGTAAAAACCCACACCCTTATGAAACGATCGTTCCTTTTGTTCTTTGCGGCATTGCTGGCAGCCCCTTTTTCCGCTTTCGCCCAGGTTGAAATTCAAACCAGGGCCGAGGAAGCCCAGTTCGGCATTTCCGACCTGGAGCTGATCGACCGCCTCATGTACACCGTTCCCGGTATCGGCCGCGACCCCCGCGACATCATCGAGCGGCAGAGCATCAAGCCCTACATGATGCCCGTCCGCAAGATCGGCCCGCGCGGCTCGGAGCTGAGTTACATCATGGCCAGCTGCCTGGAATACTACGTCAACCTGAACCAGAACTACAAAGACAACCTCAGCCCGGATTACCTTTCGCTCCACCTTGAAGGCAACGGCAAGCGGATGGCGCCCCGCGACGCCTTTCTGTTCCTGGCCGAACAGGGCACGGTCAGCGCCTCCATCGTGCCCTACGGCTCCGCCAGCATCCCCAATGCCGTGTACGCCACCACCAAATACCACATCAACAACTACCTGCATATCGTGCGCGACGTCATGAAGGGCCGGCAGAAGGTTTTCGAAGCCCGCAAGGCCCTCATGCGCGGCAACCCCGTGATCGTCGAACTGCAGGCCGATGCAGCCTTCCGGGGCCTCATACGGCAGGACGCCTGGGAGCCGCCCTCCCGGCCCGCCGAGCTGTTCTACCTCCTCGTTGTCGGCTACGACGAAGGCCGCGAAGCTTTCGAACTGATGGGCTGCTGGGGCAGCTCCTGGGGCAACAGCGGCTATCTCTGGGTACGATACGACGACTTCGAGAAGTATGTCGTCAACGGCTATGTCATGGCGCCGGCGGGGGAGTATTGAAGGGATGGATTGCCGGATTGCTGGATGGGTATTCAACAATCTGATCATGAGAGCGCTCCGGAAAGCCAGGATGAGAATCCCGTTATTGAAAACGGGAAACTTTATTTTGAAACACACCTCCAAACCGGAGGAAATGTCCCCCGCCGGCGGGGGATTTAGGGGGTGGATAAAATAACCTTCGTTGTCAAAAATATCCGGAGCAACCTCAACCATTCAGCCATCGAACAATCAAACCACCCATCCATGAAACGCATAGGCCTGCTCTCCGACACCCATTCCTTTCTGGACGACGCCGTTTTTCAGTACTTCGAAGAATGCGGCGAAATCTGGCATGCCGGCGATATCGGCGACATGGAGGTGGCGAACCGCCTGGAGGCCTTCCGCCCCCTGCGCGCCGTTTACGGCAACATCGACGACAGGCTGATGCGGCTCCGCTTTCCGGAAGACCAGCGCTTCACCTGCGAAGGGGCCGACGTGTTCATGACCCACATCGGCGGCTACCCCGGGCGTTACACTAAACGCGTGCGGCAGATCATTCAGCAAAACCCGCCCCGGCTGTTCATCTGCGGCCATTCTCATATCCTCAAGGTAATGCCGGACAAAAAGTATGGCCTGCTGCACATCAACCCCGGCGCGGCGGGCAGGCAGGGCTTCCACCAGGTGAGAACCATCGTGCGCTTTACGCTGGAAGGGGGGGAGGTTAAGGAACTGCAGGTGATTGAGTTGGGGGGGAGGTGATCCCCCTGCCAATCTGTCACCATTCGTTAAAGAAGTTTTAAAACTCCCGCCACATTGTGGCCTGGCATTTTATTTGAGTGTTTAATAACGTAGGCCGGACGCCCGGCAGGCAGTATATGGAGGGCTGTCCGGCACGATTTGTTAAAAAAAATTCCTGACAGCTATGAAACGTACGCTTTTATTTTCCGCCCTGGTGGCCTTGCTGGTGACGAGCGCCACGCTAGGCGTCTTCAGTTGGTTCCAGCAAAACTACCGGACCGTAAAGATCGAACACATCGACGGCGCCCCCGCCCGGGGCGTAGCCTGGACTGTGGATAAGAACGGGGAGGTGGCGCCGCTGGATTTCACCCAAACCGCCGAAAAGGTCGTCAGCGCCGTAGTGCACATCCGCTCGGCCCAAACCTTTAGCGGCAGGGAAGGCATGCCGAACGACCTCCGGCAGTTGCCCGACCCTTTCCGGGACTTCTTCGGCGACCCCGAAAACAACCCCTTCTTCCGTTTTGAGAACCCTCAGGGCCGGGGGCCGCAGGTGCGCGTAGGCTCCGGCTCCGGGGTGATCATTGACAAGGGCGGCTACATCGTCACCAACAACCACGTGGTGGCCGATGCCGACGACCTGGAGGTGACCCTGTATGACAACCGTACCTTCAAGGCCAGCGTGGTCGGCACGGACCCCAGCACCGACCTGGCCCTGATACAGATTAAGGCCGAAGGCCTGCCCACCCTGCCGCTGGTCAATTCCGACAACGTCAAAGTAGGGGAGTGGGTGCTGGCTGTCGGCAACCCCATGGGCCTCAACTCGACGGTCACGGCCGGCATCGTCAGCGCCAAGGCGCGCAACATCAACATCCTGCGCGAACAGTTCGCCGTGGAGAGCTTCATTCAGACTGACGCGGCCATCAACCCCGGCAACAGCGGCGGCGCCCTGGTCAACCTCGAAGGGGGTCTGATCGGCATCAATACGGCCATTGCCAGCCCGACGGGCGCCTATGCGGGCTACGGCTTTGCCGTGCCTGCCAATATCGTGAGCAAGTTGGTGGAAGACCTGCTGCAGTACGGC
>CAZAXA010000232.1:0-9387 GCA_964488965.1 uncultured Phaeodactylibacter sp.
TACCCACAACGGCGTCAAGTTGTTCCCCTTTCCAGCGGTTTATGCCCCTGTGCTGGGCAGAGGCAGGCAGTATGGCCATATTAAAAAAACAGGCAAACAGGAATGCAGAGTAGAAAAAACGTTTCATAGCCAGGCGATTTAAATGAAAAAATGTTTGTTTACTTCATAAAGCTGCCTTTTGCCGCTTGAAAACACAAAAAAAGGAAGCCCGACGGGATCATTCCCCTTCCGAACGGGAAGAAAAGGCCTTTTTTCTTGGAGGCAAGCCGAAAGCCAGTTATTTTTCCGCTTCAAAAAATGATCCATTGAGTACCCTTCCCTTTCGTCAGAATACCCGTGTGCAGCTCCTGGCCCTGGCCCTGGGCTTCGCTCTTATGGCCATTAAATTCCTGGCCTGGCGGCTCACCAACTCCAACGCCATACTCACCGACGCCCTGGAGAGTATAATCAATGTCGTTGCAGCGGCTTTCGGGCTGTTCAGCATCCTGCTTGCCGCCAAACCACGGGACAGCAACCACCCCTATGGCCACGGCAAGGTGGAGTTCCTCTCCGCCGGCTTTGAAGGAGCGCTGATCTTTCTGGCGGGTATCGCTATATGGTTCAAGGCCGGGTACAATATCATCCACCCTCAGGATCTTCGCCAGCTGGATATCGGCCTGGCCCTCACCGGCCTGGCAGGGGGCGTCAATTTCGGCATCGGCCACTATCTGGAAAGGCGGGGAAAACAATCCAACTCGCTGATTCTGGAAGCCAGTGGCAAACACCTCAAGTCGGACGCCTATTCGTCCGCCGGCCTGCTGATCGGCCTGGCCCTGGTGCTGATCACCGGCATCCCCCTGCTGGATAACCTGCTGGCCATCCTGTTCGGCGGCCTCATCATGTTTACCGGCTTCCAGTTGGTGCGCAGGTCTGTTGCGGGCATTATGGACGAAGCCGACTACAAGCTGATCGACGAAATGGTGGCCACCCTGCACCGCAGCCGGCGCGACAGTTGGATCGACGTACACAACTTCCGGGTGATCAAATACGGCGCCACCCTCCACATCGACTGCCATATGACCGTACCCTGGTATTTCGACACGCGTAGTTCCCATGCGGAAGTCAAAAACTTCGAACACCTGCTCAGGGCCCACAGCTCTGTCCCCCTGGAGTTCTTCATCCATGTAGACCCTTGCGAACCGCCACGAAACTGCCTGATCTGCCAGATGAAAGATTGCCCGAAACGGCAGGCCTCCCCGGAGGCCAAGGTGGAATGGACCCTGGATAACATCATGAAAAACGCACAACATGAAGCCTAATTCCCTACTTTTGCAGGGAACTACAGCGCCTTGCCTTGCATCTGGAATCATTTATACTGACGAACTTCAAGAACTACAGCCACCAAAGGATCGACTGTTCCCCCGGCCTCAATTGTTTTACCGGCAAGAACGGCATGGGCAAAACGAACCTGCTGGACGCGGTTTACTATCTGTGCATGGGCAAGAGCTATTTCAACCTTCCCGACAGCCTGGCCGTTAAGCACGACGCCGGCTTTATGCGGCTGGAAGGGCGCTTTTCCAAAGAAGGCAAGGCGGAGCAGGTGGTGATCAAGTCCGTTCCCCGCCGGAAAAAAGAAGTGGAGCGCAACGGCATCCCCTATCGCCGCCTCTCCGAACATGTCGGCCTGCTGCCCGTGGTCATGATCGCCCCGGATGATGTTTATCTCATCTCGGAAGGAAGCGAAATGAGGCGGCGCTTTCTGGACAATACCCTCTCCCAGCTCGACAACCGCTACCTGCAGCAACTGATCACCTACAACAAAGTGCTCGAGCAGCGCAATGCCCTGCTCAAACAGTTTGGCGAGAACGGCGGCTACAACGCGGCCCTGGTGGAGGCCTATGACCGGCAGATGGCCGGGCCGGGAATGGCCGTTTACGAGGGGCGCCGGGCCTTCATGGAGCGCTTCCGCATGCGCCTGCAGGAACTCTATCAGGCTATTTCCGGCGATGCCGAAACAGTGGACTGCGCCTACGCCTCGAAAATGGATGACGCTCCGCTGCCTGCATTGCTTCAGGAAGCCGCTGAAAAGGACCGCCTGTTGCAGCGAACCACCGCCGGGCCGCATAAAGATGATCTCGGCTTTACCATCGGCGGTTATCCCCTTAAGCGATTTGCCTCCCAGGGGCAGCTCAAATCTTTTATCCTGTCCCTCAAACTGGCCCAGTACCGGATACTCCAGGAAGAAAAAAAAGTGGCGCCCATCCTGCTCCTCGACGACATTTTTGATAAATTGGACAATGACCGGGTAACTCAACTGCTGGAGTTGCTCCTGCATGGCGATTTCGGCCAGGCCTTCATCACCGATGCCGATGAGCAGCGCCTGGAAGCCATCATCAGGAGGTTCGGCCGGCATTATGTCAAATACCGGGTCGACAACGGAAGCGCCACCCAAATACCTGCCACATGAGTGAACGGCCCAACAACGAAATGACGCTCAAGGAAGCCCTCAAGGCTATGATCGAACAATACCGCCTGAAGGGCAGGCTCACCCAAAACCGCGTGAAGGCTCTCTGGGCCCGCCTGATGGGGCCTTCCATTGCCGGCTATACCAAAGAGATTCGCCTCCACCGAAAGAAGCTGTACCTCACCATCGAATCGGCGCCGCTCCGGCAGGAATTATCCTACGGCAGGGAAAAGATCAGAAAAATGCTGAATGCTGAACTGGGAGAGGAACTTATAGAAGAAGTGATCATCAGGTGAAACATGAATTCTCCCGGACTTTAAAATGGGACACGGATGAGGCGGATGTAGCGGATTTTCACAGATGGCCCAGGTAAGCCCCTGTATTCGTGCAAATCCGCCCGGCCAGCGTCATCCGTGTCCTATCCTTACCGGCGCCCCTTACGGCAGCGCTACTGATTTCTTGTCCTTATTTTTCGCGCTGTCCCCGCCGCTACTCCCCCGCGAGGCGCCCTTTTTCTTACCCTTGACCTGTCCGGCCAGTTTGATGGCCTCGTAAGCATTCACAATTCCCCCGGTAACGCTGAGCTGGCTGAAGGGCACCATTACCTCAGAACCGGGTTCTTTTACCTTGAGCTTCTGGCGCACGGCAGATTCCATGACCACCTGCTTGACCTGAACGGCGGTAAGCTCGGGAAAGTAGGAACGGATCACTGCCGCTACGCCGGCCACAACCGGCGCCGCCATACTGGTTCCCTGCTGGTTTTCATACTCGTTGAAAGGCGTAGTGGAGTAAATCTCCATCCCGGGAGCAAAAAGGTCGACGTATTCAGGGCTGTAGTTGGAGAAAGGAGCGACGAGGTTCTCCCCGTTCTGCCAGTTGATCGCCCCGACTTCGACCCAGTTCTCTGCATATTTCGGGCCAAACAGGCCCAGGAAACCCCGCTTCCCGAATTTGTCGGTCGGGAAATTGTTCTCGTCGGTGATCTGCTTGTTGTCGTTACCCGCAGCATGGACGATGAGCACATCGTGCGCCAGGGCGTACTTCACCGCTTCATCGACAAGCTCCTTGCGGGGCGAAGCGCCTTTGCCGAAGCTCATATTGATGATTGAAGCGCCATTATCGACGGCGTAGATGATAGCGGCAGCGACGTCTTTATCGCGCTCATCGCCATCGGGCACCGTGCGCACCGACATGATACGCACATAGTCGGCTACGCCGTCCATCCCCAGTCCGTTGCCCCGCTTGGCAGCAATGATGCCCGCGACATGAGTGCCATGCATGGCGTCCGGGCCTCTTACGTCGCTGTTGCCGTAATCGCGGTCGTAGGGGTTGGAAAAGTCATCACCTACTTCCGGCCGGGGGTCAAACTCCAGATTGTAGTGGTATTCATACTCCGTAGCCAGGTGCTCGGCGTAATCGTTGATGTCCTTGCGGATTTGCTGGAAAGACTGGCCCTCCGCCATGATCGACTGAGCGATCTGGGCAGCGTACAGCAGCAGCGGGTTGTCCGACTCGAACTTTTCCAGGTCTTCCTGGGTGACTTCCTCCTTGCCGATGGCATCGCCCAGCGCATTGATGGCCGATGCGATCGCTGCAAAAGTACCGGCATCTTCTTCCAGTTCAGCGCGCTTTTCCTCGATCACCTTACCATACTCCTGGTATTTACTGTACAGCTCCTTTTCCTTTTTAGAGAGGCCGTCCGGGCTTTTGCCGTCAAACATGGCATGATATTTCCGGTAAAGGCGGGTTACCTCCAGGTTGTCATACTGGATATTTTCGCCGGACTTGTTGCCCAGGAAATTCCAGCCGTGGATGTCGTCCACGTACCCGTTCTTATCGTCATCGATACCATTTCCCGGTATTTCGTCCTCGTTGACCCACATGACGTCCTTGAGGTCTTCGTGTTCGTAATCTACTCCGGAATCCAGTACGGCTACAATTACCGTCTTGCCCTTGCGGCCCTCCAGCAACTGGCTGTAGGCCTTGTCGGCACTCACTCCGGGGACGTTATCCTGGGCGGGGTCCAGGTTAAACCAGTTCCTGGGGGCGCTGGTTTGGGAAAAAGCCAGGGTGAAGCCCAGCAAAAGGCTCCAGCATAGCGCTAATCTTTTCAGGTCCATTAATTGCAGATTTTGCTTTAGTTTATTGATTTTTGAAAGTGAAAGATCGCACAATTATACCTCCTGTTTTTTGCATGAAGGGGCGAAAAATTGCCAATGTTTTTTCTGGTATAAAGCCGGAATGAACACCTGAAACACCTTGATACGGGGGAAACCACCATACCGGAATCCGGGCTTTTACGGTAGGATTATTAGGCGACTTATGTAACGTAGCGGCCAGGGGCATAGTTGCATGCGCTTATGTTTTTTTCCTGCCAATAAAACCATAAACTTCTAATTATGCGGACATTACTTCTTTTTTTCGCTGCGCTTCTGCTTCTTACATGCAGGAAGGAGGAAAATGCCGGGGCCGGCCTGCCCCCGGGCAAAACAACCCGCCTGCAATGGTTCAAAGAAGCCAAATATGGCATGTTCATCCATTGGGGCCCTTACTCCCTGCTGGCCGGCGAATGGGATGGCCGGCAGGTGCCCGTGGGCGAGAATGCCGAATGGATCATGCAGAAGCTTCAAATACCACGGGAGGCCTACCGGGCCCGGGCACGGCAGTTCAACCCTGTCCGTTTCGACGCGGAGGCCTGGGCGCAGCTGGCGCAGGATGCCGGCATGAAGTACATGGTGGTTACCGCCAAGCACCACGACGGCTTTGCCATGTACCATTCAAAAGTAAGCCCTTACAATATCGCCGATCATACCCCTTTCGGCAGGGACCCGCTCCAGGAACTGGCGGCCGCCTGCCGTAAACGGGGCATCCGCTTCGGGCTGTACTATTCCCACCGCGAAGACTGGGATGAACCCTATGCCTATGGCAACAGCTGGGATTTCAACTTCAACCCGGCCGATTCCATGGAACTCTTCGAAGAACGCTACCTGTATGCCAAGGCCAAACCCCAGGTGGAAGAACTGCTGGCCGGCTTCGACTCCCTGGCCATCCTCTGGTTCGACCGAGGCCTGTACACTCCGGAGCAGGCATGGGAGTTCATCGGCCTGATCCACAGCCGCCAGCCCTGGTGCCTGGTCAACGGCAGGGTGGGCAGCTACGGCCAGGAACTGCTGGGCGACTACCAGAACATGAACGACAACGGCATGCCTCCCGGCGGTATCGAAGAATACTGGGAAACGCCGCAGACCCTGAACAAGACCTGGGGCTACAGCCGCTTCGACCACAACTGGAAATCCGCGCCCGAGGTCATCGAAAGGCTGGTGACGGTCGCCAGCCGCGGGGGCAACTACCTGCTCAATGTAGGGCCCACCGGCGAAGGGCTGATCCCGGAAGAAAGTGTAAAGGTGCTCCGGCAGGCGGGCCAGTGGATGCGGCACAACGGCGAAAGCATATACGGCGCCACGGCCAGCCCTTTCCTGGATATCCCCTGGGGCTACTGTACGGTGAAAGGCGAACGGCTGTACCTGCACGTTTTTGACCCTCCGGAAAACGGAGTGCTGGCACTGGAAGGGCTGACAACACCCGTAAATGCCGCCTTTCTGCTGGTAAAACCCGAACAGCGCCTGTCTTTCACCCGAAAAGGAACCAGCCTCCTCTTCGATCTGCCCCCTGCCCTGCCCGACACCATTAACACCGTTATCGTCGCTGAGCTCGATGGGCCGCCACAGGTGCTGCCGCCTGTCACACGGGCCGATGAAAACGGCGCCTTCCTCTTTGACCACTATACCGCCCGCACCTTCGGCGTTACCGTCAAGCGCTTCCACCGCAAGGGAAAATACCACCTCTCCAAATGGGCCGCCCCCAGGGATAGCGCCTGCTGGTTCTTTGATGCGCAACGGCCGCAGGCCTTTGAACTTTCCATCACCTACGCCGCTAAGGAGGAATGGGCGGGCAGGCCTTTTATCGTCCGGTCCGGTGGGCAGGAAGTCCGCGCACAGGTAAAAGCAACCGGCGATTGGTATGATTTCCAAACCTTCGCGCTGGATACCTTAACCATCAACCGCCCCGGCCGCCACAGGTTAACAGCCCACCCGGCGGAGGAGCTTCCCGGAAACCTGATGTATTTCAGGAGCATAGCGCTAAAACCACTTTAGTTTTCTTGTCCAGATCTGGGATAAATTTACGTAGATGAGGAACACAAACGGCAAAATGCAGGTTTTCCCAGTAAATCTTCGACGAATGTTAACTTTCCAACTCCGCCCCTGGGCGCAGGCCGACCGGGATGACCTGGCCCGGTTCGGCAATAATCCCGGCATTGCTAAAAATATGACGGACCAGTTCCCCTATCCTTTCACGGTGGAGAAAGCCGGCGCCTTTATCGAATACGCCGCCGGCAACAACCCGCCCAACATCCTGGCCATTGAGATCAATGGCCAGGCGGCGGGCGGCATCGGCATCCATCCCCAATATGATATCTACCGCAAGAACGCCGAAATGGGCTACTGGTTGGCCGAACCCTACTGGGGCCAGGGCGTCATGCCCCGCGCCATCAGCCAGATGGTGGAATATGCCTTTGAACACTGGGACATCAACCGCATCTTCGCCCGCCCCTTCGGTACCAACCTGGCCTCTCAGCGGGTATTGGAAAAAGCGGGCTTCGTGCTTGAAGCTCGCTTTGAGAAAACCATTATCAAAAATGGCGAATATCTGGATGAGTTGGTCTATGCCTTCCGCCGGGAGCGACGCCTTCCCGTAGCTTCAATCCTTCCTGGGTGACATACTTTTTGAGGTTTCGCCTCCCTTTTGCTGCCCATGCTAACGAATTTCTTACCGACAAATACTTTAAATATGACCCGAACCCTACTGTTGTTCTTGCCTGCAATATGGATAGGTGAAGCCTTTTCCCAAAATTCAATCCCTGAAATAGTATCGGCTTGCGGAGAAACCTTCCGGGGCGCCAATATGCAAATAGACTGGACTCTGGGAGAAGTATCCATCGCCACTATTCAAAATTCAAGCCATCAGATCACCCAGGGTTTTCACCAACCTTACTATAGTATTGTAGAATTTCCAGGCGGAATAGCAGAGATCGTTGTGTATCCCAACCCTACCCCGGATCGGATGGAAATCGGCCTTACCTTTGATAAAAGCAGAAAAGTCCAGATCCGTTTATTTGACAATAAAGGCAGCCTGATCTGGAAAATCAACAGAGAAGGGCGGCAAATAGTGGAACGAGCCTCGCTCTCCAGACTCCCTAGCGGTAATTATCTGCTGCATTTTCTAGTCGGCCGAAACCAATTTTCAAAAACATTCAAAATTTTAAAAATCGACTGAGATGAAGAACATTCTAACACTCGCACTTTCCCTGTTTACCTCGCTTCCTTTAATCGCACAAGCGCCTCAGGCCTTTAATTACCAGGGAGTGGCCAGGAGCCTTTCGGGCGCTCCGCTTCCCAACAGGGATATTGGGTTGAGAATAGCCATTTTGCATGGCGCTGCAACTGGCGCCGAAATCTATTCGGAAACCCATTCCATCACGACCAACAACCTGGGGCTATTCAACATTCAAATAGGAAAAGGAGAACAGGTAGACGGTGTGTTTGAATACATCGACTGGGGGGCCGGCAGCTACTTCATTCAGGTCGAAATGGACGAAAACAACGGCGGCAATTATCAATTGATCGGCTCTTCCCAATTGTTGTCCGTCCCCTATGCCTTATATGCGGAACAGTCGGGTAACGCCAGCTTTTGGAAGGCGTCGGTAGCCAACAACGCCAACGGCATTTACTACGACCAGGGAAATGTCATTATCGGGCGAGACCAGGAAGCAATATCGCCCTTCAAGGCGGTCAATAACAATCCTGCTATTAACGTGACTGGCACTAATGCCATCGCCGATTTTGAAAGAACCCATGGGAACAGCAGCGCCAGGTTTCTGATCTATGGTTATCCGGACTCAGACCAGGTCGCGCCACACCTGAGAAATTCCATTATGTTGTATTCGACTTCAGATGCAAAGGACATGGTACTGTGCGCTAACCCGGCGGTCAGCTCGATCCGGTTTTTTGCCGGCGACTGGACCAACCCCAACCATGAAAGGGCAAGAATAACTTCAGAGGGGTATATGGGGGTCGGAACAACGAACCCTCGGTCAAAACTCCAGATTTCCGATGGAGATATCTACATCGAGAACATCAATAAGGGGGTTATCATGAAATCGCCTAATGGGAATTGCTGGCGGATGACGCTCGACAATAATGGGGACTGGGTAAAAACCCAGGTCATTTGCCCCAACTAAAAAACTTAAGGCATCTACTCCTCTTTATCGCCCATCCACTCAAAAGCATGGGCAGGGCAGGGCAAAAGCCCGTATTTTTTGCCCGTTAAATCATCACCCGATGCTGAAAATGGCGATATTCCCGATCACCCTGCTGTTTTTGCTTTGCCCGGGGCGGGGGGAGCATGCCGGCCACTGCCGCCTGGCTTTGCCGGTAACTCAGGCACAGTACCCGGAAGCTCCGCCCACTTCTGCCGATCCAGCCGCCGGCGCCAATGAAGTGTATGGCTCGATCAGCCTGCCGCCGGCCCGGAAATGGCCGGCAAGGGGCTCCGGCTACAATAAAGACGGTTCCCGTACCATGCATTCCGACAGCCCCCTGGCAGACCCTAACCGGAACGTTATCGTGAGCCTGCATCCGCTGGACTTCCGGCCACAACTACCGCCTACTCCCAATGCCGCCCTCACCCAGAAGGAGCAGACTTTTCTGCCCTGCGTACTGCCCGTCACAGCGGGCTCCACCGTGTACTTCATGAACGAAGACCAGTTCTTCCACAGCATTTATTCCATGACCCTGCGCAGCATCGCCATCGGCCGGCGCCCGCCCGGCGAGGTGCACCCCCGGAAGATCAGCAAACCGGGGCTCATCAAGCTCAGCTGTGATATT
>CAZAXA010000233.1:0-9367 GCA_964488965.1 uncultured Phaeodactylibacter sp.
CGTTTATGTCAAAGAACGTTTTCAAACTCACTTTCGCTTTACGCGAAAGGACCGTTTGATTTGGGATTTTTGATTTTGCCGCCGGATACAGGCCTGAGGCGAAAAAAGTATGCCCCTTCAGCAACCTTTCCTTTTCAGGGTTCTTTTTTCTAAAAACCAACCTATGAAAATACACCTGATCACCGTTGGCGATGAAATCCTTATCGGCCAGGTGGTGGATACCAATTCAGCCTGGATGGCCCGGCAGCTCAATCTGGCCGGCGCCCGGATTTCGGGTATCAGCTCGGCAGGAGACCGGGAAGAAGAAATCCGGCGCGCCCTTAAGGAAGCGCTGGCCCAGGCCGATGCTGTACTGATGACCGGCGGCCTGGGGCCTACCAAAGATGACATCACCAAGAAAGCCCTGGCGAATTTCTTTGGTGTGGAGCTGGAATTCCATGAGGCTACCTATGGCCGCATCGTGCGTTTCTTTGAGCGCCTGGGCCGCCCTGCCACGGAAGCGCACCGCTTGCAGTGTTATATGCCGGCCAATGCCACGCTTCTGCCCAACAAGATGGGTACGGCGCCCGGCATGTGGTTCGAAAAGGACGGGAAAGTAATCGTTTCCATGCCTGGCGTCCCCTACGAGATGGAATACCTCATGGAGCACGAGGTTATCCCCCGGCTGAGGCGCTTTTTCCCGGGCCTGCCTATTGCCCACCGGACCATTCTCACTGCCGGCGAGGGCGAATCGGGGATAGCCGAGCGCCTGGAGCGCCTGGAGGATGAACTTCCGCCCCACATCAAACTGGCCTACCTGCCTAACCTGGGCCAGGTGCGCCTGAGGCTCACCGGATCCCATCCTGATGAGGAAAGCCTGAACCGGGAGCTGGACTTCTACGCCCGGAAGATCGTGGAAGAACTCGACTCCCTCGTCTTCGGCTTCGATACCGACCGGCTGGAGGCCGCCGTAGGGAGGCTGCTGAAGGAGCAGGGAAAGATGCTGGTTACGGCCGAGAGCTGTACCGGCGGCTATCTGGCCCACCTGATCACCTCTGTTCCCGGCTCTTCCAGTTATTTCAAAGGCAGCATTATCGCCTATTCCAATGAAGTGAAGATGAAACAGTTGAGGGTAAGCCCCGAAACGCTGGAAATATATGGCGCCGTGAGCGAACAAACGGTGGCGGAGATGGTGAAAGGCGCCGTGAGGATGCTCGAAGCCGATGTGGCCGTGGCCGTCTCCGGCATCGCCGGGCCGGAGGGGGGGAGCCCGGAGAAGCCGGTAGGCACGATATGGATGGCCGTTGGCGACGGCAAAACCATTCTCACCCGGCGGATTTATGCCGGCAAGGACCGCCTGAAGAACATCGAATACAGCGCTGTCCATGCGCTCAACTTCGTCCGGCAATTCCTGGGGCAGCAACAGGAAGCCAAAACCGGGCCGGCTTGACCTCAGGCCCGAAAACTGGTACAGACCGAACAATAGTAGGCCCCCGGTTATTTGTAATAGCGGGGGAATTCGGCTAATTTTGCGCTTTGATGTAAAGGCCCGCGGCCAAATGGCCTGCCAGAACAGAACCAAATTATACAACCAAAGCAAAACCTATGGCTCAAGTTGAACTGATCATGCCCAAAATGGGGGAGAGCATCATGGAGGCCACTATCCTGAAGTGGGTGAAAAACGTCGGGGATACCGTAGAAGAAGACGAAACCATCCTGGAAATTGCCACGGATAAGGTGGACTCGGAGGTGCCTTCACCCGTCAGTGGGGTCATACAAAAGATACTTTTCGCCGAGAACGAAACGGTGGAGGTCGGCAAAGCGATCGCCATCATTGCCACTGAGGGCGAAGAAACGGCGCCCAAGGCCGGCCCGGGAGCGCAGGCTCAGGAAGCCAAAACTGCCGCCGCCGGGAACGGGCACAGGAACGGCCTTGAGCAAGCCGCCCGCCAGAGGGAGGAGGCCATTCCCGCCGCCGTCGGCGCGGAGCGCGGCAGCCCGTCTAACCGCTTTTATTCGCCGCTGGTACGAACCATAGCCGAGAAGGAAAATATCAGCCTGCAGGAACTGGAGGCGATCGAAGGTTCCGGACTGCACGGCAGGGTCACCAAGAAGGACATCCTCGCTTACGTCGAAGGGCGGGAAGAAGCTCCGCCTGCCCCCAGGGCTCCTCAGCCTCAACCTCAGCCTCAACCTCAGCCTCAGCCTCAGCCTCAGCCTCAACCTGCCGCGAGCGCCGATGGCAACGTCGAGATCATCGAGATGGACCGGATGCGCAGGCTTATCGCCGACCATATGGTGAATTCCAAGAGGACGTCCCCGCACGTCACTTCTTTTGTGGAGGTTGATGTAACCAATATCGTCAATTGGCGTAATAAGGTAAAGCAGCAATTTGAAGCGCGATACGGTGAAAAGATCACCTTTACGCCCATCTTCATCGAAGCGGCCGTAAAAGCCATAAGGGACTTCCCGATGATCAATGTTTCCGTCGACGGGGCAAAGATCATCCGGAAGAAAGACATCAACATCGGCATGGCGACGGCCCTGCCCAGCGGCAACCTGATCGTTCCCGTAATTAAGAATGCGGACCACTTCAACCTGCTGGGCCTCACTAAAAAAGTGAACGGCCTGGCCGGGCGCGCCAGGGAGAATAAGCTCAGGCCGGAAGAGATTCAGGACGGCACTTTCACCCTGACCAATGTAGGCACCTTCGGAAATGTGATGGGAACGCCCATCATCAACCAGCCGCAGGTAGCCATTCTGGCAACCGGCGCCATCCGCAAGAAACCGGCGGTAGTAGAAACAGAATACGGAGACCTGATAGCGGTGCGGCACATGATGTTCATGTCGCTTTCTTATGACCACCGGGTCGTAGACGGTTTCCTGGGAGGCTCTTTCCTGCGCCGGATAGGCGATTACCTGGAAAGTTTCGACCATAAACAGGAGCTTTAACAGCTTGGCATAGCCATAAGGGAAAACTACAGTTCTGTTGAGGGAAGCCATTCCGGCAACAGGGCTGCCCATTTCTTTTAAAACGGGGCGCAATGAGACATTTTTTACTTCTTTTTTTGATGACATCCTGCCTGGTAGCCCTCCAGGCCCAGGCCGAACGGAAGCAGGAAGCAAAAGAATACTTTTTCCACCAACGCTATTCCGATGCTTTCGCCGTGCTCAGCAACGCCCGGAACCTGATCAAAACTGACCCGGAAGCCCGCTTTCTGCTGGCCGTTTGCCACTATCACCTCAACCGCCTCGACGATGCGCTGGCCCTTTTCCAAAAAGAAATACAGGACAACAAGGCGCCCTATCCGGAATGCTGGCTGTATCTCGGCAAGATTTACCACGCCATGCACCAGTTTGGAAAGGCCTCGGATGCTTATAAGGATTATCTGCGGCAACTCAAGGCCAACCACCCCAACCGGCAGATGGTCTGGGATGAGATAAGCCGCTGTGCCAAAGGCCTGGAGCTGCAATACCGGCAGCCGGAGGCGGCCGTTGAAAACCTGGGCCCCGGCGTTAACACGGAATACGACGAATTTGCACCGGTGATCAGCCAGAACTTTCATGACAAGCTCTATTTCTCTTCCATTCGCCCCGGTAATATGGGAGGAAGGCGCAATACTGCCGGCCTTCAGGACGAGCGGCTCGGCCAGTACTTCAGCGATATGTTCTCTGCCGAAGCGCCGGCCAGCGGCAGCTGGGGCAATGTCCAGCCCATGCATTACCTGCTGAACAGCCCTCAGCATGAGGTGCTGCTGGATTTCAACCGCGATGGCTCCGTCCTCTATTACTTCAAGGGCTGGTCGCCGGAACAGGGCCAGATTCTGGTGGATACATTCAGGAAAGTGGAGGAGCGGACGCTCAGCTCCGACCCCTTCCGGGGGCCTCTGAACACTGCGCTGGGCGACGGCGCCCCTTTCTTTGTCAATGATACCCTGGCCTGTTTCTCGAGCCGCCGGCCCGGCGGATATGGGGGGCTCGACCTGTATTCTTCCAGTTTTTTACAGGGGCGCTGGACAGCGCCCCGTAACCTGGGGCCGGTCGTCAACACGCCCTACGACGAAACCACCCCTTTTCTCGCCCGCGATGGCAAGACCCTGTATTTCAGTTCCAACCATAAAAACCGCAGCCTGGGCGGCCTGGATGTACTGAAGTCGGTATATAACGAGCAGGCCGGGCGATGGACCGAGCCGGAGAATATTGGCATACCAGTGAATTCTTCCGGCGATGACGCCTATTTCCGCATTGCCAGGGATGGATTTACCGCTTATTTTTCTTCATCCCGCAAAGATGGCTATGGCCAGCGAGACCTGTACATTGCCTATTTCAACAGTTTCCTCCCGGAGATGGAGCTGGCCATTGCGTTCCCTCCGCCTGATGCTCCTTCCGCTTCCAGAATCCAGGAGGCTGTCGCTCCGCCCCGTGAAGGCCTGGCCACCGCCCTTCCGGAAACCGCCTATGACGATATTCCGGCTGCTGCCGTTACGGAAGGAGGTAGTTCTGCCAATACCTTTGCGCCCTTCTACTTTCCGGGGCCGGGCAGAGAACTGAATGCGGAAAACAAAGCCCAGCTGGATAAAATTGCCGTGCTGTTGAAGGCGCATCCCGGCCTGCGCCTCGTCATAACCGCATATAACACGGAAAACCAGCCCCTGTCCAGGCGCTTGTTCCTGGGGGTTAAACAGGCAGAACTGGCCGCCGAATACCTCATGCAGCAGGGCGTCAGCGGAGAGCTTCTCTTCCTGCGAAGCGGCGATGCCGGAAAAACCAGGCTGCGCTCAGGAACATGCAGCCTGGAATTTTCCTTCAAGAAACCGGAAAATACTACGGGGACGCTGGTTGTGCCTGACCTGGAAAAGGGCCTGTCTTCTGCTATTCCCGGGCATGCGCTCAACAAAAACCTGCTCTACAAGGTGCAGGTTTCTTCCCTGAGCGGCGAGTACAGAGGCCGGCTGATCGAACAATACCCTGAGGCCATGGTAGAAAAAGAACCCCACCTGGCTTACTACCGCTATACATTGGGCGCCTTTGCCGATTATGCCGGAGCCGAGGCCTTCCGGCAGGATTTGATCCGGGCGGGGCAGCGCAGTGCTTTCGTAGTTCCTTACCTCTATGGCCTGCGTGCCGACCGGGTGATGGCCAGAAGGAACATTATTAACTTTCCTGATCTGCAACACTACGCCAACTGATAAAAAGCTCGTACTTTTACTTTTAATGGCTGGCCGGTTGCCCGGCTTTGGATCGTGGCCGGCAGGCTTTTTTCCACTCTTCTTATCACAGCCGTAACCGGCCATGAAGAAGCGACACTAACCAACCTTCTATGAAAAGTATTGAATTTCTGCGCGAGGGCTTGAGAAACCTTAAAACAGTAGGCACGGTAACCCGCAGTTCCAAACACCTCTGTAAGGGGATGATTAAACACGTCGATTTTCAGCATGCCCGCCTGATCGTTGAACTGGGCGCCGGCGACGGCGTCATCACCAAACACATCCTCCGGAATATGCATCCGGATGCCAGGCTTATGGCCTTTGAGGTGCATCCCAAATTTTGCGAAAGCCTGCGCAGAATCAGGGATAAGCGCCTCATCGTAGTGGAAGATTCCGCCGAAAAGCTCGACGAATACCTGGCTCAGATAGGAGTGGAGGAGGTAGACTATTTTATCTCCGCTATACCCTTTGTCGCCTTGCCCAAAGAATTGGGATACAGCATCGTCAGGGCCTGCCACAAACGCCTGCGCCAAAGCGGGCTGTATATACAGTTGCATTATTCCCTGCTGGCCAAAAGCCTTTATGAAAGTATTTTCGGGAACGTCGATGTGAATTTCGTTCCGCTGAACGTACCGCCGGCCTTTGTCCTGGTGAGTGAGAAGTATTGAGGCCGGGGGGAGGGCTGGTTGTTTGTTGTTTGTTAATGAGTTAACAGGCAAAAAATAATGGCGGATTTCTTTTAAATTGCAGGGCAAAATTACCCGACACCTGCTTGCACCATGAAAATAAGCCCTTTTATTTTTGTTGTAACCCTCGTGTCCGCCCTGTCCTCCTGCAGTTCCCCCACAGGTGAAGGCCAGCAGCAGGCCGCCCTCTCTGCCGGCGAAGTCCTGCAGAGTAGCATAAAATTCCACGACCCGGAAGGCCAATGGCCTGGCGCGGCGCTCCGCTTCGTCATCGACGAACCCCGGACGGAAAACCCGGAGCGCCTCAGCGAGGTATTCCTGAACAATGCCCGGGAGGCATTCAGCATCAACCGGCGCTATGAGAATACGTTGGTTACCCGGGGTATTATCCGGGACAGCTGCTACAGCCTCGTCGATAGCGTCCTGGTAAGCCCCGAAGATACGGCCCTGATCCGCCTGCACCGCCTGGAATGCGAGCGCACACAAGGCTACCGCAGTTTCTACCGCCTGCTCAACGGCCTGCCCATGAGCCTGCACGCTCCCGAGGTGTACCTGGGCCCGGCCGTGGAAGCGGACAGCATTAACGGCAAAAGCGCCATCCGGATAACCGCCCGCATGGGTGATCCCATCATCAGTGAGGAATGGTTTTTCTATTTCAATCCGGAAAATTATCAGCTTCTGGGCTATGGCTACGCTGCCGAAGGCGCCGGCGAATACCTCATTCTGGACGGGCTGGTGGAAGCAGGCGGCATGAAGCTGCCCCGCATGCGCCATTGGTACAACAGAGGGGATAATTCCTACCTCGGCTCCGATATTTACGTGATCGTTGAGGAACTATAGAACCTTCCTGATATTCTATCCCATCGCTCCCTCCTTCATCTTCTCTGCGTTTTCGGCCAGTTGCAGGGCTTCGATGATGGGTTCGAGGCCGCCCTCGATGACCACCTGCAGGTTGAAGTTCTTGTTATCGCCTTCCAGGCGGTGGTCGGTGACGCGGTTCTGCGGGAAGTTATAGGTGCGGATCTTACCGGATCGGTCCCCGGAGCCGACGAGTGATTTGCGCTTGGCGGCCTGCTCAGACTCGTACTGCTCCCGCCGCACTTCAGCGATCTTGGTGTAAAGGCGCTGCAGGGCGATCTCGCGGTTCTTGATCTGGGAGCGGCCGTCCTGGCTTTCAGAGACGATGCCGGTGGGAATGTGGGTGATACGCACGGCCGATTCGGTCTTGTTGACGTGCTGGCCGCCGGCGCCGCTGGAGCGGTAGGTGTCGATCTTGAGGTCGGCCTTATTGATGTCGACGTCCTCCATTTCCAGTTTAGGCATCACGGCCACTGTGGCGGCGGAGGTATGCACTCTGCCCTGTGACTCCGTTTTGGGGATGCGCTGTACCCGGTGTGCGCCGGATTCGAACTTGAGCTTGCCGTAGACATCCTCGCCCGATATTTCCAGGACGACCTTATTGTATCCCCCGACGGCGCCCTCATTAACGTAGAGGACTTCCACCCGCCAGCCCTGTTCTTCAAAAAAGCGGGAGTACATACGGTAAAGGTCGCCCGCGAAAAGGCTGGCTTCGTCGCCGCCGGTGCCGGAGCGGATTTCGAAGATCACGTCCTTGGAATCTTCGGGGTCTTTGGGGATGAGCAGCATCTTGATCTGCTCTTCCAGTTCCTCCTGCCGGGGTTCCAGTTCTTCCAGTTCCAATTCGGCCATTTCGCGCATTTCGGCGCTTTCGTCTTTCAGCATCTCCCGGGCCGTCTGTATATTGCCCAGCAGTTGTTTATAGTCTTCGTAGGCTTTGACGACCGGCTGGAGGCCTTTGTACTCTTTGCTCACCTTCCGGTAGCGGTCCATATCAGCGATGAGCGCCGGGTCGGCCATTTGTTCTTCGAGGTAGGCATACCGGTCTTTTATAGCTTGAAGCTTATCTAGCATTTTGATCTTGGATTTTTCAGGAAAAAAGATAAAAAAAGGGGCCGGAGCGGCCGTATGCGAAAGGCAGGCAAAGGGCGCTACATGAATTGTTGCGGTATAAGTTGTTGGTCGGCCATGATGGTTTGTCAGAATTCGGATACAAAATTAACATTCTCTGAATATTGCGGGAACAACGGAAGTAAAATATTAGTTCAGGATGCCGAAAAAGGGAATGGCCCTATCTCATATTGCTTATATTGCCGAAAATAATCGCATCACTACAAAACGGGCTGGTATGCCTTTACTATTACTCATAGAGACTGCTACGGATGTCTGTTCTATTGGCCTGAGCCGGGGAGGTGAGTTGCTGAGTATGCACGATGCGGAGGAGGGCTATCAGCACGCCGCTCAGATCACCCTGCTGATCAGCCGCTGCCTGGCAGAGGCCGGCCTGGCCCTTACTGCCCTGGATGCCGTGGCCCTGAGCAGCGGTCCCGGTTCTTACACATCCCTGAGGGTGGGAGCAGCTACCGCCAAGGGCATCTGTTTTAGCCTGGACAAGCCCCTGGCCGTAGTGGACACCCTGCAGGCCCTGGCCCTGGCCTGCCTGCGGAAGGAGCGGGAAGAGGCCTTATACTATCCCATGATCGATGCCCGGCGCATGGAAGTGTACACGGCGGGTTTCGATGCCGCCAATGAGCGGCTGGAAAAGCCGAAGGCCATTATTGTGGAGGAGCACACCTTTGAGGAACAACTGCGGGCCGGGCGCCGGATCGTATTGTGTGGCAACGGAGCGGAAAAATGCCGTGCCGTGTTGCCTGCCGGAGATATCCTCTACAGCCCGGTGCGCTGTTCCGCTGCCCACCTGTTGCCTCTGGCCCTGCTTAGCTATGAACGGGGAGAATTTGAGGACGTAGCTTATTACAGCCCGTTTTACCTCAAGCCGCCGAACATCACCCGGCCTAAACCCCGCTTGTGAATACTGCCCTTCGCATGATATTTCGCATCATATTATGTTAATAAGTTGCTTTTGTGCAGATTATGGTTATTACACATTTCTTTTATGTGAATATTTTTTTATTTTTGCTTAGCCATTGTAAGCTTATACTGAAAAGTTTCCCGTGGCCCCCTGAAGTTTGGCATGGTTTTCGCTCAGGTGTCATGAGGAAATTATTTAATATGTAAAACATGTCGATATGAGAAAACAGAAAAATGAAACCGTCATCCTGAAGAAAGGAGATGGGGATATCAAACTGGACTACGCCGAGCTGCGCAAAGCAGTGCTGGTGCTCAGGGCAGTCAACCACAAGCTCCGGCAGCGCATTATAGACCTGCTGGAGGAAGGCGACAGTATGACGGTGACCGATATATATATCAAGCTTCGCCTGGAGCAATCGGTGGCTTCTCAGCATCTGGCCATTCTTCGCCGCGCCGGGGTGGTGAATACCGAAAGGCAGGGAAAATTCATCAATTATTCCCTCAACCGGGACCGCCTGGCGCAAATCTCTCGTCTGGTAGAAGACCTGACCGCCTGACCCTGCATCTTCCATCAGGCGCATTCAGGCGCCCAAAAAATGCTGTGGC
>CAZAXA010000234.1:0-9367 GCA_964488965.1 uncultured Phaeodactylibacter sp.
GGCAAAGGGCTCCTTTTGCCGAAGCAGATAAAGATAGACCATGAGGTAATACAGGCTGCGCATGTACAGGTCGGGGTCCTTTTCCTTCATCTGAGGGTTCTGGTGGAAGAGGCCCACCCATTGGCGGGCATAGCCGGCGGCCCCTTCGAAATCGAGCAGGATATAACGGTACCACATATAGGCCTGGTAGAGGTTGGCCTTTTCAAAAAAGGTCAGCTTTTCGCCGATGTGGCCATCGGGCCGTTGTTCGAGAAAATACCGGTTGATCCTGGCGATCTCTGCTTCGTTGTTGACATGGCCGTGCTGGATATACCAGCCGTGGATTTGTATATTGAAATTGGAGAGCAGGTTATTGGCATGGGTGACCAGGCTGCGGTGAGCCGCTTCCTCCAGCAGGCCTTCCATCTTGTTTTCCACTTTCCGGCTGCGGGTAATGTGGCGGGCCTCGATCATCTTCTGGAATTCCAGGATTTCGAGGTGCAGCAGGTCCTGGTGGTGGTCAACGGCGATCTTTTTAATGCGTTCCAGCATGCGCAGGCTCTGCATGTACATGCCTTTGCCATACAGGATGCGGGCAAAGTCAAGCTGTTCGCGGATCTGGATGTCGATATTTTTCTGTATATAGATCAGGCGCAGGCTGGTAAGAATCTGCTTGTACAGATGGCGCTTGAGGTTGGGCAGGTGCTTCTTCTCCACATCCGGCAAGCGCCGCAGCACTTCGGCCTCGTCGTAGCCGGCAAGCTTATCCAGTACGTCGAACAACTGGAGGAATTTGGAGCCGGCGCCACTCTGGAAGCGGTTGGCGTAGAGCTTGAAACTCCGTTTTTCCGCTTTGGCCAGCGACTTGACAAGGGAAAACAACTGATCCTTCTGTGGGCTGAACATGACAATCCCGTTCAATGTAAATTATTGATTATCAAGGTTTTGTTATCTGGCGGCGGGCAGATGGGCTTCACATGGAGCTGTAAAATCAGCTGGTGCGCCGTTGTGGAAGCCTTTACTTTTGTTCTTAATATTTCGACCAAGGCAAACAAAACGGCTGATGAAATCAGGGTGCGGCCTGCCGCACCCCTGGCATATTCCATTTTGAACACCAGCAAAAGTAACAAAAATGAAGAAGATCGAAGCAATAATCCGTTTGTCCCGCTTCGAAAAAGTGCGCGACGCCCTTGCCGGCATCGGCGTGCGTTTTTTCACCCTGAAGGATATCAAGGGCTTTGGTCTGCAAAAGGGAGAGACGATCACCTACCGGGGCAGCACTTACGATCCCGATTATATTGCCCGCCTGCAGCTGGATATCCTTGCCAGTGAAGAGAAGGTGGATATGATCATCGACGCCATCCTCCGGGCCGGCCGTACCGGTGAGGTCGGAGATGGCAAGATTACTGTTTTTGACGTGCAACAGGTTGTTCGCATCCGCACCCGGGAAACGGGCGCCAATGCGATATAGGGGAAGGGGCCTCTCCCTTCATAAGCCGTCATATAAAACAATAGCAGGAACATTCAACACAGCATTTCGAACATTTCCGTTTTTTCCCGCCCTTAGCCAGGTTCCAACCAAATTGCGGCTTTTACCAAAAAAGAATGTCTAACACAACAATTCAAAAACGATGAATGAGGCATTATTCACGGCCAATAATATGTGGATGCTCGTTGCCACAGCGCTCGTCTTTGTGATGCACCTGGGTTTTGCCACCCTGGAAGCGGGTTTCGTGCAGAAAAAGAACACGGTCAATATTCTCTTCAAAAATACCATGATCATTTCCATCGGTTTGCTGGCCTATTGCATCATAGGTTTCAACCTGATGTATCCGGGCGTCAACGAAGGCGGTTTTTTCGGCTTCAGCGGCTTCGGGCTGAGCCTTCCGGAAGGCGATGCCGGCGGCATTGCCTATGCCGATGGGAGCTACACCTACTGGACGGACTTTATCTTCCAGGCCATGTTTGCCGCCACGGCGGCGACCATCGTCTCCGGGGCGGTGGCTGAGCGCATCAAGCTGGAAGCATTCCTGATCTTCGCCACCCTTTTTGTAGCGCTCAGCTACCCCATCACCGGCATGTGGAAGTGGGGCGGCGGCTGGCTGCAGGAAGCAGGTTTCTACGATTTCGCCGGTTCCACCCTCGTCCATGCAGTCGGAGGCTGGGGCGCCCTGGCGGCTGTCCTTCTTCTGGGGCCGCGCCTGGGCAAGTACAGCAGCCGGGGCATCAAGCCCATTCCCGGCCACAGTATGCCGCTGGCGGCCATGGGCGTGTTCCTGCTCTGGTTCGGCTGGTTCGGCTTCAACGGCGGCTCGGTGCTGTCGGCCGACCCCATGGCCGTTTCCCTGGTCTTCGTCACCACGGCCCTGGCGGCGGCGGCCGGCGCGGTAGGCGCTTTTACCGCTTCCTACCTGATGTTCAGGTCGCATGACCTTTCCATGGTGCTCAACGGCATACTGGGCGGCCTGGTCGGCATCACCGCCGGCGCCGACCTCATGCTGCCCGGCGAAGCCATAGCCATCGGCTTTATAGCCGGCTGCATCATCCCGGTAGCGGTGATCTCCTTTGACCGCGCCCGCCTGGACGACCCGGTAGGCGCCACTTCCGTGCACCTGGTTTGTGGTATCTGGGGCACTCTGGCCGTAGGTATATTTGGCGCCAAGGCCGGCCTGGGCCAGCTGTGGGTACAGTTTTACGGCGCCCTGGCCGTCGGCGCCTTCACCTTTGCTTTCGCTTTCGGGCTGATGTACCTGCTCAGGAAGACGATCGGCATCCGCGTATCCGGAGAACAGGAAGAGAGAGGCCTGGATGTGGCCGAACACGACATGATGGCCTACGGAGAAAGAATATCCGAGCCTGTAGGCGTGGAATACGAACTGTCAGTCAAATGAGCGTAAAAGCTTTTAAGTTAGCTCTAGTTCCTGCATAGGAATATGCCAGTTACCTGCCCCGCGCTCAGGCGCAGGGCAGCTTTATTCACTCCTGAATGCCGGAAAAGGGCGGATGCAAAAAAATTTATAAAACCAAAATTGAATAGTAACATGCTAAAATTCAAACGCGAAATCGGCGGTAAAGAGCGCCATGGCCGTTGTGCATTCATAGCGGAAATAAAAATGTAAATTGAAAAAGAGGGCTGTTCTGAGGACAGCTTGCTTTTTCGTAAATTCGGGCAAAATTTTCAAACCAAAGGCATATTCCATATGAGTTTATCCAGATTTCAAGCATTGGATACGATCCTCAACCGTTCGGGTTTCGAGTTAGAATACGTCGATATTCCGGATACCAGGATCTCCTCTTTCTTCGGTTGCAATGTCTTTAATGATAAGGCGATGCGCGAATATATGACCGAAGAGGCATACAACAACGTCAAGCTGGCCATTGAGTCCGGCGCCAAGCTTTCCCGCGAGGATGCCGATGTGGTGGCCGACGCTATGAAGCGCTGGTCCATGGACCGGGGCGCCACCCACTACACGCACTGGTTTCAGCCCCTGACGGGCCGCACGGCTGAGAAACACGACTCCTTCTTCACCCTTAAGCCCGATGGCACGGTACTGGAAGAGTTCAGCGGCGACACCCTGGTTCAGCAGGAACCCGATGGTTCGAGCTTTCCGGGCGGGGGCCTGCGTTCCACCTTCGAGGCCCGCGGCTATACGGCCTGGGATCCTTCCTCTCCTGCCTTTATCCTGGAGGTGAGCGAAGGCAAGACCCTTTGCATCCCGACCATCTTTGTGACCTACAGCGGCGACTCGCTCGACTACAAGCTGCCGCTGCTCAAGTCGCAGGGCTACCTGGAAAAGGCGGCCATCCCGGTTTGCCGGCTGTTCGATGAGAACGTCACTAAAGTGGCTACCACGCTGGGCTGGGAGCAGGAATACTTCCTGGTGGACGAGGCCCTGTTCAACGCCCGCCCCGACCTGCTGCTGACCGGCCGCACCCTGCTCGGCAAGCATTCGCCCAAGGGCCAGCAGTTGGAGGACCACTACTTCGGTTCCATCCCGGAACGCGTTTATGCTTATATGCGCGACCTGGAGACGGAGTGCCACAAGCTGGGCATTCCCGTCCGCACCCGCCACAACGAGGTGGGCCCGGGGCAGTACGAGCTGGCGCCCATGTTCGAGGAGACGAACCTGGCCGTCGACCACAACCAGTTGCTGATGGACCTGATGGACCGCGTGGCGCGCCGCCATAAGCTCAGGGTATTGCTGCACGAAAAGCCCTTTGCCGGCGTCAACGGTTCAGGTAAGCATAACAACTGGTCGATGTCGACCAACACCGGGCGTAACCTGCTCTCCCCGGGCAAGCAGCCGGGCAGGAACCTGCTCTTCCTGACCTTCTTCATGAATACCATCCAGGCGGTCTACAGGTATGCGGACGTCCTGCGCTCCAGCGTGGCCTCGGCCTCCAATGACCACCGCCTGGGCGCCAACGAGGCCCCGCCGGCGATCGTCTCCGTCTTCATCGGCGAGACCCTCACCGATGTGCTGAACAAGATGGAAGCCGGCATCGAGGGCGACGCCGCCGGCGTCAAGGAAACGCTGGACCTGCTGAGCAAAATTCCCAACCTGGAGCTGGATAATACCGACCGCAACCGGACCTCTCCTTTCGCCTTTACCGGTAATAAGTTTGAAATCCGCATGGTAGGTTCTTCCATGAACTGTGCGGCCCCCATGACGGTAATGAACACCATCGTCGGCCGGCAACTGCTGGAGTTCAAGGCCGAACTGGATGGGCTGATGAAAGGCGGCGCCAACCGCGACGAGGCCATCCTCACCATTCTGAAGCGCTATATTACGGAGTCCAAGCCCATCCGCTTCGAAGGAGACGGCTACAGTGATGAATGGAAAGAGGAAGCCGCCCGCCGCGGGTTGAGCAATACGCCTAATACGCCGGATGCCCTCGGCGCTTACCTCTCCTCCGGGGCTATCGAGCTGTTCACTTCCAGCGGGGTATTCACCGAACGGGAGATGCATGCACATTATGATGTGATGTGTGAAAATTACATCCTCAAGCTGCAGATCGAAAGCCGTACCCTGGGCGAAATGGTGATCAACCATATCCTGCCGGCAGCGATCAATTACCAGAGCCAGCTTGCGGAAAATATCCTTCAGCTCAAGGAGGTCGGCCTGCCGGACAGCGCTTACGAAGCCCAGCTGGATATTGTAAAGCGCATTTCTGAAAACGTCTCCCTGATCAACAAGACGGTCGGTAAAATGACCCAGGCCCGCAAAGCGGCCAATACGCTGGAAGACGTTACCGAAAAGGCCAAGGCATACTGCTATGAGGTCAAGCCGTTTATGGAAGATATCCGCACCTACGCCGACCGCCTGGAATACCTGGTGGACGACCGCGAGTGGCCGATGATCAAGTACCGCGAACTGATGTTCGTACGCTAATACAGGGTTGTGCAAGAAGGAATAGCACACTGATCCTTTAGGATGCATTATTCGCAGGCCTACTGATCTTAATCAATCTTAACTGATCTTAATAAATCCCTGGCTACCTATGGTAGCAGTGTGCTATCGCAAGGGGCTTTTCACGGCCTCATCCGATCTGAAAAAAACAAGGGCTGGCCCGTGCTCCGGGCCGGCCTTTTGTTTTGGGGCCGCTGCAGGCGCTGCCGGAACCGGAAAAATGCTATTTTTATACTGACCAGGCTGGTTTTGTCATTTCAAAACCAGCCGTGCGTCAGTATAGCTTCTTTGGTTCAAAAACGGCAAGCAGATGGACAAACGCACCTTCCTCAAGCATTTTACCCTGGGCGGCATTACCCTTACCCCCTTTTTTCAAAGGCTGGACGAGATCGTAAAGTCTGTACAGCGCCTCAGCCCGGAAGAACTGGCCGGCGACGAGGCCTTCTGGGCGGAAATCCGCGCCGGCTACCGCCTCAAGCCGGATTACATCAACCTGGAGAACGGCTACTACTGCATCACACCCCAGGAAACCATGGAGAACTTCATTCATCACGTCCGGGAGATCAACTACCAGGGCTCCTGGTATATGCGTACCGTCCAGTGGGACAACAAGGACGCCATAGCCGCCCGATTGGCTGAACTGCTGGATTGCAGCCCGGAGGAACTGGTAGTCACCCGCAATACCACCGAATCGCTGGATACCATCATCGGGGGCTTCCCCTGGGAGGCAGGCGATGAGGCGGTCATGGCGGAACAGGACTATGGCGCTATGCTGCATATGTTCCGGCAGGTGGAAAAGCAGTTCGGCATGGTGAACAAGGTGGTTTCCGTTCCCAACCATCCCGCATCAGATGACGAGATCGTACAGCTCTATGCCGGCGCCATAACGCCCCGCACCCGCCTGCTCATGGCCTGCCACATCATCAATATCACCGGGCAGATCCTGCCCATCCGGAAAATCTGCGACATGGCCCATGAACGGGGCGTCGAAGTCATGGTAGACGGGGCGCATGCCGTAGGGCACATCCTCGTTTCCATCCGGGAGCTGAATTGCGATTATTACGGCAGCAGCCTGCACAAATGGCTGAGTACGCCGCTGGGGGCGGGCCTGTTGTACGTTCGAAAAGAACACATCCCGAAAATCTGGCCGCGCTTTGCCGACTGGGGCAAAGCCGAGGATGACATCCGCCGGCTGAACCACACCGGCACGCATCCCGTACATACCGACCTGGCTATAGGCAACGCCCTGGAATATTACCTCCGCCTGGGCCCGGAACGTAAGGAGGCCCGCCTGCGCCACCTTCAGAACTACTGGACGGATCAGGTGCGCGCCCTGCCCCACATCGTGCTCAATACGCCGGAGGAGCGCCACCGGGCCTGCGCCATCGCCAATGTGGGCGTGAAGGGGCTGGCCCCTGCCGATCTGGCGGAAACCCTGCTTAAAAAGTACCGCATCTGGACGGTCGCCATCGACGGCGCGGGGGTGCAGGGCTGCCGCATTACGCCCAATATTTATACCAATTTAAGGGAATTGGACACGCTGGTGAAGGCGTTGAAAGAGTTGGGAGAGTAGGTTTTATAAGTTATCTTTGCCACCATTCAATACTACAGAGCAAAGCCGAATCCCGCCCGTCCTCGTCCCCAGGCCGGGTATAAATCAACGAATTTTAACCGGCTCTCAGAGACGGCCAACGAATCACCAAGAATGCCAACCCGACGCCTTGCCGCCATAATGTTCGCCGATATTGCCGGTTATACGGCGATGATGCAGTCTGATGAGGCCGATGGCCTGCGCAGGCTCCGGCACTTCCGTACCGTGCTCGAAGACAGCGTAGGCAACCATCAGGGCAAGATTCTGCAGCATTACGGCGACGGCAGCCTGGTCCTTTTTGACAGTGCGGTAGAAGCCGTGGCCAGCGCCAAGGAGATACAGCTCAGCCTGCTGAAAGAACCCCGGGTGCCCTTGCGGATCGGCATTCACATCGGCGACATCGTCACCGAAGGGGAGTACGTTTACGGCGACGGGGTCAACCTGGCTTCCCGCGTGGAGTCGCTGGGTACTCCCGGCTCCATCCTGATCACGGAGCGGGTCATTCACGACCTGCGCAACCACCCGCAGTTCCACCCCGTTTCCCTGGGCAAGTTTGAGTTCAAAAATGTGAGCGAGCCCATGGAGGTCTTCGCCCTGGCGGATACCGGCATCAGCGTGCCCCGCCTGAGGGAACTGGCGGAACGCCCAAAGGTAAAACCGTCTCGCCGCAAGCTCAGGGGCCGGGGCCGCCGGCCCTTTCCATGGGTGGCCGGAGCGCTGGGCATAGCGCTTATCCTGGCCCTTACGGCAGCCTTTTTCTGGTGGCGGCAGGGCAGGGCGCCCCTGGCAGAGGGGGCAGATATTCCGGGCCGTTCCATTGCCGTGCTGCCCTTCCGCGACCTCAGCCCGGAGGGGGGGCAGCAATATTTTGGCGACGGTATTGCCGAGGATATCCTCAATGCCCTGGCGCAGGTCGAAGGCCTTAAGGTAGCCGGGCGCACCTCGTCCTTTTCTTTTCGCGGCAGTGAGGTAAGCATGCAGGATATCGGGGATAAGCTGGGGGTGGGCGCCGTACTGGAGGGCAGCGTACGACGGGTGGGCGAGCGCCTGCGCGTGACGGCGCAACTGGTGAGCACCAGGGACGGCTATCAGCTGTGGTCGCAACGCTTCGACCGCAATATCGACGATATTTTTGCTATCCAGGATGAGATCGCCCGGGCGGTGGCGGACAACCTGAAGGTGATCCTCCTCAAGGGCGGCATCCAGCCCATGACCACCAGCCCGGAGGCTTACGAATGGTACCTGCGCGGCCGGCATATGCTCAGCCAGCGGTCGGACGGCTCGGAGAAGGCCGTTGAATTTTTCGAACAGGCTATCGGCATCGACCCCGGTTTTGCCGCCGCCTATGCAGGCCTGGGCAACGCCTACCTGTGGCTGGGCTGGAGCAACAACCTCTCTTCGCGGGAAGCCTTCCCCCGGGCGCGGCAATACGCGCAGCAGGCGCTGGAGTACGACAGCACGCTGGCCTATGCCCATGCCATCCTGGGATCGGTCAAATTGTGGTACGACTGGGACTGGGACGGGGCTTTCGCCGCCCTGGAGCGGGCCATCTCGCTCAACCCTTCCGAAAGCGGCGCCTACCTGGACCTGGGCTGGTATTATGCCGTTGCCGGGCAGTTTGGGCAGGCGGCCGCCAATATGGAAAAGGCCGTTTCGCTGGACCTCCTCAACCTGGAATACAATACGGATCTGGCAGACATGCACCGCATGGCCGGCCGTTACGATCGCGCCCGCGAGATCGCCCTGGCCATGCAGGGCCTTTATCCCGACAACAGCGATGCCTACTGGATGCTTGGCCTGATCGATTACAACCAGGAGGGCTACCCATCGGCAGTAGCCAATTTCCGGGCGGCCGTCCGCCTGTCGGGCGAAGAAGCCTGGTCGGAAATGCACCTGGCGATGGCCCTGGCCAAGGCGGGCCAAAAGGCGGAGGCGGAGGCGATATTGCAAAAACTGGAGGCTTCCCCTCAGGTAAAGGAGGCCGCTCATGTGGAGATGGCGCCCGTCTACTGGAACCTGGGCCGGAAAGAGGCCGCTCTCGACTGGCTGGAGCGCTCCTACGAATGGCACGCCAACTGGATGATCTCCCTGCGGATGGATCCTCTGTGGAAGGAGATGCAGGGGGAGCCGAGGTTCGAGGCTCTGGTGAGGAAGATGGAGTTTCCGTAGGGGAGATTAATGTTCCCCTTAGAAAGTTGTCAGAGGGGTTGCAGCGGAAGGAAGGGAAGGTTATTTTAGGGTTTTGGGATAGGTTTTATTCGGCGGATGGCCAACGGCAGAAGGTTGGCGGCCTCCCGTACGAAAAATTTAAAGCCTGATCGCCCGGAGAGACTGCCGTTTGTAACCGATTATAGCCGTTTACAAATGGCTGGGGCGGGCAGATAGG
>CAZAXA010000235.1:0-9334 GCA_964488965.1 uncultured Phaeodactylibacter sp.
GCCGGTTTAGCAAACCGGTGGTTTCAGCCACTCACCCACGTCACCGGGTGTATTGCCTGAAGGCTTCCAACCTGGCTTTCCAGCTTGTTTTGAAGCGAAGCAAAGGTAAACACCCAGGGGGGATTATGCAAGGCGGCGGCCTGATTTTTTACGGCCTATTATACAACCTGTGGTATTTCAGATATGGAAGTAAACCTCAGGGGCAGGATGCCGAAAAGCACTGAACCGTCATTTACCGTTTAAACTGTTCCAGAAAAGCGTTTTTGCGGGAATTGGCCATCTGCAGTTCCTGCCCGTTGGAAAGGATGACTGAACCGCCTTTCCCTTTAATGTACCGTTTCACATAATCGAGGTTGACCAGGAAGGAGCGATGGATACGGCAGAAGCCCAGCTCCGAAAGCAGTTTTTCGTAATACTTCAGCTTTCGGCAGATCATAGGCCGTTGGCCGTTGCGCAGGTGGAAATAAGTAAAGTTGTCATTGGCCTCGCAGTACAGAATATCGGAAACCTCCACCACTTCGAAGCCATCGATGAGGGGTAGGACAACCCTTTGCTTTCGGGCAGGCAGGCCGCTGAGGTTTTCTTTTAGTATCTGGGCGGTGTTGAGGGCTTCGTGCTCGCGGATGCGCTTCCTCGCCTTTTCAACTGCTTGTATGAGTTCCTCGATATCGACAGGTTTCAGGATATAGTAGGCGGCGCTCATATTCAGGGCCTGAATGGCGTACTGGCTGAAGGCAGTAATAAAAATAACCTCGAAGCTGATCTCATCTGTTTGTTCCAGCAGGTCGAAGGCATTGCCATAGGGCATTTCGATATCCAGGAAAAGAAGTTCAGGGGCATGTTTCCGGATGGCAGCCCCGGCTTCCTGGATATTGGCGCAACTCGCCGCGACATTTACGTCCGGGCAATAACGTGAAATGTAGTTCAACAGGCTTTCTCTACTGTCCTGTTCATCGTCTACAATGATAGCTCTGATCTGGTTCATCACCGGCCAGGGATTTTCAGGGTTACTTTCGTCCCGGTTTCCTCCATACCGGGGAAGTGATCCTCAACGGCCACTTCATATTTTTTCCGATAGGCCTGGTTGATAAGGGCGATGCGCTGGTTGATATTCTCCAGGCCCGTACTTCGGTAGCGGGCCTGATGGCTCGTTTTGAGTGCCATAGAGCGCTTCCGGCCAATGCCATTATCGCTTATCACAACCACGGCATAGCCGCCCTCCCGGGAGATGGAGACCTCAAGCCTGCCCTTGCCTTCCTTGTAGCGAAGGCCGTGCCAGATGGCATTTTCGATAAAAGGCTGCAGCAGCATGGGCGGGACCTCCAGGGAAGAATAGTCAATATCCGCCTCTTTTTCAAAGATGTAATCAAACTTATCCCGAAAGCGCAGGTGCTCCAGGCGAAGATAAATTTCCAGCATCTGTATTTCTTCCTCGAAGGATATAAAATCCTTCTGGCTGTGGTCGAGTACCAGGCGCATCAGGCGGGCGAAATCCGCCAGGAACTTATTGGCTGCACGCTCGTCATTGCGGGAGATGAAATTGTTGACGCTGTTCAAAGCGTTAAAGATGAAATGGGGGTTCATCTGGGCCCTGAGCGACTTGAGCAGCAGCAGTTGGTTGGCATGCCGGCGGCGGTGCACATTCTTCATGATAAAATACAGAGAAAGGCCGGCCCCCAATAAAAGGAGGCACAGGAAAAAGATCAGGAGCCGCTGGGCGCGAACCCGGCTTTGCAACAATTCGCGTTCTTTTTCTTCGATGTCGAAGTCCTTCACCAAAAGGTCGATCTTTCCCTGTTCCTTCAGGATAGCCACCTGGCGGTCCAGTTCCTTCTGCTTTTGCAAAAGCACCTTGTCATTTTCGGTAATGTACTGCCGGTAATCCTCCATAGCTGCTTCATAAGCACCTTTCCGGAGGTTGAGTTCCGAGCTTTTTTTATAGACTTCGGCGCTGCTGGCCGGGTTGACATTTTCCCTGATCAGGCTGCGGGAAGCCTTAACGTACCTCTCTGCTTCTTCCAGGTCTCCCTTATCCAGGTAGAGGCCTGCCAGTTGCAGTTGTTCACCTATCCTGGCCTCCGGCGGCAGCTGGATGTTTTGCTGGCTCTTCACCGTATTGAGGCTCAGGTCGATCTTTTCCTTTTCGCTTTCCGATGATTGAATAATAGCCCGGTTGGCTTGCTCGATGGGCGCATAGTCCTGATAATCCAGCTGCTGCTGCTGTATATAGTTCAGAGAATTGTCATAAGATTGCCGGGCCAGGGAAAGATCCTGCCGGGCGGCAAATAAGCTGGCTTTTTTAGCGCCGATGCGGGCCAGCGCGATGCTGTCAGGTATAGTTTTATAATAAACCTGGAGAGAATCGAACAGCCTTACTCCTTCCTGGATGTTCCCGGTGGCGACAGCCAGGCCGGCCAGGCCCTCCTCGCAGCGGGCCGCCAGCTTTTTATCGGCAGTACTGGCCAGGCACTCCTTAAAATGAGCTCGGGCCGCTTCGTATAAGCCTTCCTCAAGTTCGGCATTACCCAGCCGGTAAAGGATCGCGGGCCGAAGATCGGGCGCTTTTTCCCGGCGCAGCGCCCTGAGAGCCTGGGTATAGCGTTGATGGGCCAGCGTGGTTTGCCCGGCCTGCTCATAAATGTTGCCCAAAACGAGATAGGATTCCGCCTCGCTGCGCCGGCCTGCGGTTTTAATACTCTGCTGCAGTATGCCTTCCACCATCCAGATAGCCTCCTCCGGGCTGGCGCCGCTCATTTTCCAGGCCTTCTCCAGCATTGGATTTTCCAGGCTTACTTCCTGATAACGGCCCTCCTGCCCGGGTTGTGCTTTCAACAACAGGCCATTCATGAGCAGCAGGAGCAACGATATGGCATTACGATAATTCATTACCAGCCAAAGATATAATACTTCCGGGAATTGCCTTTCAGGAAAAAAGCTCCCAAAAAGCAAGTTCCCAAAGCGAAAGGGCAGTTTCCCGCACCCACCCCTCCCCTTCCCAAAGCGGCGCTTTTTTTCACTCTTTTTTCCTCCGACATTGGGAGGGACAGCGGTTTGGAAACAGCTATACCTTGCTGGTTCTACGCCGGATATTTTATAATCAAAAACGCACACCATGAAATTCAAAAACATAAGCCTGAAAGCGGCTTTACTCGGCATGGCTATCCTGATCGCCAGCGCCATCCACCTGTCGGCAACCGTCGTTTTTTTCCAGAAGTGGATACCCCGTTTCAGTTCCGCAGCAGCCGGGCAGCAACCGATTGCCGGCATAGCCGCCGGCGCCAATGTGATTCAGATAGCTCTGCTGTTGGACACCAGCAACTCCATGGACGGCCTCATCGAACAAGCAAAATCGCAGTTGTGGAAGATACTTAATGAACTAAGCCGGGCCAGGAAGGATGGGGAAATCCCTGAACTACAGATCGCTCTTTACGAATACGGGAACGACGGCCTTCCCGCCGGCGACGGGCACATCCGGCAGGTACAGCCCTTCACCGGCGATATGGATCTGGTCTCCGAAAAGCTCTTCTCTCTGGCAACCAATGGCGGCAATGAATTCTGCGGACAGGTGATCCACACCGCCCTGGGCCAGCTGCAATGGAGCGCAGCCGAGGGTGCTCTTCGCCTGATTTATATTGCCGGCAATGAACCTTTCGACCAGGGGAATGTCACCTATGCGGAAGCATGCGCCTGGGCACGGGAAAAAGACGTCATTGTCAATACCATTTTCTGCGGCAATTATGAAGAAGGCATCAATGGCCAATGGAAAAACGGCGCCACTCTGGGCAAGGGTTCGTATGCAAGTATTGACCACAATGCCGCCACCAGCTTCATCGAATCGCCCTATGACGGCCAAATCTCTCAACTCAACCTCCGGCTCAACGCCACCTATCTGGCCTACGGGGCCCGGGGGCAGGAATTTCAGGCCAACCAGGCCGTTCAGGACCAGAATGCTTCCAGATACAGTAAAGCCAATGTGGCAGACCGTGCCCTTTTCAAAAGCTCGGCCAACTACCGTAATGAACAATGGGATTTGGTGGATGCTTACAAAAATGATAAGAAAATCCTGACAAGGGAAAAAGAAAACCTGCCTGACTCTCTTCGGCAACTGAGCCAGGCAGAACTTGAAACAGAAATTCAGCGCCTGGCGCAGGAAAGGGAGGAAATACAGGAACTGATCCGCAATCTGGGCGAACAGCGGCAGGCCTATATAGATATGGAAAGGGCAAAGGCGGAAGGCAAACATGAAAACAACCTCGGCGACTCCATCCTGCAGGCCCTTCGCGAACAAGCAAGGCGAAAAGGGTTTATTATCGAATGACGCTCAATTGCTCACAGCGTAAAATCCTTATCTTGCCGGAATGGAAAAAGTGATCATCGTAGCCAAATCCGACAATAATGTGATCGGTAAAAATGGCAACCTTCCATGGCATATGCCTGCCGACCTGGCCTTTTTTCACCGTCAGATCGAGGGTTGTTTCCTGCTCAGCGGGCGCAAATCCTATGAATCGGAACAAGGCAGGGGCCTCTTCAGGGGCAGGCCGTTCGTCATAGTAAGCCGCCAGAAGGGTTACGACCTGCCGGAAGGGCAGCTAGCCCATTCTCTGAAGGAAGGCATTGCCATAGCAGAAGCATCCGGCGCACGGCGCCTTTGCATACTCGGCGGAGGGGAGGTCTACCGGCAGGCAATGAAGGTGGCCGACGATCTCATTGTTACTGAGGTACATGCCATAGTCGAAAACGGCAATGCCTTTTTTCCGGATATCGATCCTTGTATATGGAAGGAGTACCGGCGGGAAAACCATAAGAAGGACGGGGAAAACCCCTATGATTTTTCCTTTGTTTTTTACGCCAGGATAGGGTAACGCTCTATCTCTATTCTCTGATCTTCGGCTTTACCACTGTAAATACCCGGGAGATGTTGAAGCCGAAATGGATGCCTCCGTCCAGCCAGTCCTGATTGGTTTCCGTCACGAAGCCCTTTTCTATCATAGAAGTGGAATTGGTAAAGTGGAGCTGGAAAACGTGGCCGCCGGTTTCGATGTCAAAGCCGATGGAGAAAGAGTTGCCGAAATCAGGCGCCAGCTGATCCGGCAGGACGTAGATGTATTCGGCGTTCAGCGTCAGGCGCTTGCTTAGTTTTATTCGCCCGGCAGCGCCCAGGGCCAGCACATCATTACTTTCCGCCGAAGTGGCGACGAGGTTGCGGTGCACCAGAGTAGGCGACAGCTGCAGGGTCAGGCTTTCGCTGAATTTCCGCCCGGCAATCAGCTGAAAGGTATAGTAAAGGCGGGAGCTGAAATAATTCTCCCTTTCCGGGTTCTGCCATTTCAGGGTCTGGATGGCCGTACTGGCAAAGAGGGCGGCAGTGATGGGCATATTGCGCTTGCCGGCGCTCTGGCGCAGAAACTTGTACTTGAGGTATCCGTCGTAACTTTTCTGGAAGCTGCTGCGCCCCAGGCCGATGGTGATGCGGCTCGAAACTCCAAAATCCGCTCCGATGCGGATGGTAGCGTTATCTATGCCGAAAAGTTCATAGGCGCCGCTGTTCAAAGTGCCAAAACGGTGAGAGATTTTTACATCGAGCACCCCCGCGGCAGTGCTTTCCAGGGAATGAAGGTTGACCACCCGGTTGGTCTTGAAACTGGCCGTAACGTACTCGGTCGTTTCTTCCTCGCCCAGGAGCGACAACAGGTCGTCCTGCGCGCTTAAGCAGTGAACGCCCAGCAGAAGCGGAAAAATGAGCAGCATGCTTTTCATATCTGTTAAATATTTTTTGTTATCTGCGTAAACCTGAACCCGGCAGCGTTTAAACACTGCCGGGTTTGCTATGCCGGACCGGCCTTAGGTCACTGCTTCATTTCTTCCAGGCCGGCCTGGATATCAATACGCACCTCTTTGGCGATATTTTCCCGTACAACGGCAGGGATTTCGATCTTGTAGTCAGCTACAAGTACCGTAAAGCTGGAGCTTGCCAGGACTTTGCCGTCTTTTACGGTGAATTTACCGGGCGCTTCGATATCGTTGGTAACGCCATGGATGGTCAGGCTGCCTTTTACGTTTACCGGATACTCGCCGTCCTTTCTGAAGTTCACCTTGTCCAGGTTGGCCACTTCTCCCTTGAAGAGCGCCTTGGGAAATTTGTCGCTCTCCATGTAGTTTTCATTGAAGTGCTCCTGCATCAGGGCTTTTTCGAACTGGAAGGCCTTGATGAGCACCGCGAATTCCATTTTGCCCGATTCCGTATCCACCACAGCCGTTGCTTTGCTGTTATGCGCTTCGATCTTCTCCATCGGAGCATCAGAATAAAAGGAAACCTTGCCCTCCCGGGTGAAGAATTTCTGAGCGCTGAGATTGGCGCCCACCAGGAGGGCTGCCATGGTAAAAAATAATACTTTCTTTTGCATGATACAATTGATGGTTAAAATTCAGTTTGATGAAAAAGGGCCAGGAATGCCATACCTGGCTTTATACACAGAAGCAGAAGTCATTCCAGCACACAGCGCACCAGCACCACGTCCATCAGCATACCGGTACAGATGCCTTTGAAGGTGAGCTGTTCTCCCACTTCGAATGTTGTTCTCTTTTGCTCTGAAAGATTGTCGAGTTCACAGATCACGCCGGAAAGAGCGCTACCGCTTTCCAGGACGACGCTGATGGCGCCGTCATCATTGGGGCCCGCTTCTTTCACAATACCGGTGACCTTCACCACCTTATCCAGGTATTTCCGGTTGGCCTCCGCCTCGTTGCTTTCAAAAGCGGCGAACAGCTCCGTCGCCGGGATTACCACATCTGCCTTGGCCTTTAACATGTTCTGATGCGGCTTATTGTACATGTAGTATGCTGCTCCCAGCCCCAGGAGGGCAAGCAGGAGCCCTATGCCTAACAGCTTTTTCATAACGGCTTCTTTAAGTGATCAAAAAAGTCTTCCGGGCAGGAATTAGTTATTGGGCGCGCCATCGGCGACCCACTGCTCTATTTTCAGAATATCGCATTCAGGTAGTTGGGCCGCCCCCTGCGGCATGGCGGGGAAGCCCGGCTGGTGTTTGATGGCGCCGAGTAAACGCCCGTTGTCTGCATATGTCTTCAGTGAATTATAGCCTTCCAGCGTTACGCCTGCGGTATTGGCCGCGGCGCTGTGGCACACCAGGCAATTGCCGGCAAGAATGGGTTGAACCGTGCCGGAATAAGTGACGTTCTCCGTGTCGCAATCGATCTTCGGATAGAGTTCCTCCTCAACATCGTAATAACAGGAGGAGAAACCAAGCGCGACAAGAAAAGCGGCAAGAAAAGCGATCCTTTCCATAATGGTATGTAGGTAGCGTTTTTGTTTTGGGAAAAGGGAGCTGAAACTATTGAGTATGCTCCCCTCCATTTTATAGTATTCCTTTCCTAGTTATCAGGGGCGCCGGCATCGATCCAGGCCTTGATGCGAGCCAGGTCGCAATCCGGCAGAGGGGCGCTGGCGCCGAAAGGCATCGGCACATAACCCTGTTCCCAGGCCACAGCGCCGTAGAACCGGCCGCTGTTTACTTTCGCCGCTACATCTGCATAAGTTTCCAGTGAAAAGCCGCCAACCGGGTTGGGGTTTCGGTGGCAACCCAGGCAGTTGTTTTCGATGACCGGGCGGATGTCAGCCGAATAACTGACATTTTCCGTATTACAACCTCCGGCATCGGGGTCGCAGGTTTCGTTCTTTGCCCCCTGCAGTATCCATTGTGAGATAAGGCTGATCTGCGCTGCGGTGAGCGGAGGGTTGGGGGCCCTTGGCATTCTGTCTTCAGGGTCGTCATCGGTAATGGCCCGGTACAGCTTGCTCCCGTTCAGGTCGAAAGGCTCTACATCTGCCGTTGCCATAACGGAAGCATAAGAGGTAAGTACCACATCCTTTTCAGCGCTGTTCTCATCATGGCATCCGCTTTTGGCACAGTTGGAGCGCAGGATCGGAAGAATATCCAGTTCAAAGTACACCACATTGGGGTCGCAGGGTGTGCCTGTGGTATCATTGGGTTCGTTGTTGCCTGTAGTGTCGTTGGGCTCATTATTGCCTGTCGTATCAACCGGGTTCATATTGTCATCCTCCATCACAAAGGGCTCGTGCTGGCAGGAATAGGCGCCTGACAGCAAAGCGGTTAAGATGATCAGCAGAGGTAAGCGGTATTTTTTCAGCTTCATATGGCATTGTCGATTATGTGAGCAAAAGTAACCGGTATCCCTTCACCCGGCAATTCCGATTTACTGAACGGGAATTTTAGCCTGCTGAACGGGCATGTTTTTGATTTCGGCGATTTTTTGGCCATGAAGTTTTCGCGGGGTGACTTTTGTCCTTGTTTCTATGCCCACCCTGATATAACCTTCGCGTGACCGAAATGTTTTGCTAACTATTAAGCCCTTCCCTATGAAGTCTGATAAAAAAATCGAAGCCCTGAGAAAAGCGGCCCTACAGTACCATGAACAAGGCCGCCGGGGCAAGATCGAAGTGGTTTCTTCCAAACCTTGTGTAACGCAGAATGACCTTTCCCTGGCATATACACCCGGCGTGGCGCAACCCTGCCTGGCCATTCAGGACGACCCGGCCAAGGCCCGCCTCTATACCGCCAAGGGCAACCTGGTGGCCGTCATCTCCAACGGCACCGCCGTGCTCGGCCTGGGCAATATCGGCGCCCTGGCCGGCAAGCCGGTCATGGAAGGTAAAGGCGTACTTTTCAAGCGCTTTGCCGATATCGACGTCTTCGATATCGAACTGGCCACGGAGGACTCTGACGAGATCATCAAAGCCGTGCAATACATGTCGCCGACTTTCGGCGGCATAAACCTCGAAGACATCAAGGCCCCGGAATGCTTTTATATCGAAGAAGAACTGAAAAAACGCCTGGATATTCCGGTCTTCCATGACGACCAGCACGGCACGGCCATCATCTCCGGCGCCGCGCTCATCAATGCCCTGGAACTGGTGGAAAAGGACATCGACAAGGTGAAGGCCGTATTTTCAGGCGCCGGGGCAGCGGGAATAGCCTGTGCCAATTTCTACATCAAACTCGGCATCCGGCCTGAAAATATCCTGATGACGGACAGCAAGGGCGTACTCTGGAAAGGCCGGGGAGATGAAGGCAGAAACCCTTACAAAGATAAATTCTACCGCGAGACCGGCGCCCGCACTCTTGCCGATGCCGTCCGCGGCGCCGACATTTTCTGCGGCCTGTCCCTGGCTGGCCTGCTGACCAAAGCAATGGCCGCCAGCATGGCGCCCCGCCCCATTATCTTCGCCATGGCCAACCCCGACCCGGAGATTACCTATCCGGATGCCAAAGAGGCCTGCCCGGACGCCATCGTCGCC
>CAZAXA010000236.1:0-9315 GCA_964488965.1 uncultured Phaeodactylibacter sp.
ACCATGGCCGGCAGCCCTGGAAGGCGCAGCAGCGCGTGCGGGACGTGATGGAAAAGTTGTATGCTCCCGGGCCGGACGGCTACTGCGGCGATGAGGACAACGGGCAGACTTCCGCCTGGTATGTGTTCAGCGCGCTGGGTTTTTATCCCGTCACGCCCGCCACCACCCAGTACGTCATCGGCAGCCCTCTTTTTGACAGGCTGAGCCTGAAACTGGAGGACGGAACGGAATTTGTCGTTGAAGCGGTGAATAATCAGCCGGATAATGTCTATATTCAGTCGGCAACTTTGAACGGCGAACCCTGGGGCAAGAGCTGGATCGACCACCGCGATATCCAGAAGGGAGGGAAACTGGTTTTCGTTATGGGAGATCAACCCAATACTTCCCGGGCGGTTGATGATGGCGCATTGCCTTTTTCATTATCCCTTAGTGAACACTCATTACAATGAAACTGCTGAGCCGCAGACAACTGAAAACTGGCGCGCTTTGCCTGCTGCTGCTGGCTTCCGGGCTGGCGGCCTGGAGGGCGCTGGCGCCGGGAAGGCCCGCCGATGCCGCCAGCGGGGCGCAGCCCGCACAGGCCCGCGCCGTGCCGGAAAAGGTGGATTTCAACTTCCACGTCAAGCCCATCCTGTCCGACCGTTGCTTCAAATGCCACGGGCCGGATGAAAATACCCGCGAAGCCGGCCTGGCCCTGCACGACAAAGAGCTGGCCTTTGCCGCCCTGGGCGACAATAGGGACAGGTACGCCATTATCCCCGGCGACCCGGAGAACAGCACCCTGATACAAAGGATTTATGCTGAAAATGTTGACGACATCATGCCCCCGCCGGAATCCAACCTCCATTTGAGCGAATACGAAAAGGCCGTCCTGAAGGCATGGGTGGAACAGGGCGCGGAGTGGAAAAAACATTGGGCATTTATCCCGCCCGTTAAGCCGGCCGTCCCGGAAGTACAGGACAAAATCTGGCCGGCCAACGAGATCGACTATTTCATCCTGGCCAAACTGGAGGAACTGAACCTCGGGCCTTCGGAACGGGAAGCCAGGGAAAAGCTGATCCGCCGGGCCAGCTTCGACCTTACCGGCCTGCCGCCCGGCCTGGCCGAGATCGATGATTTTCTCCGGGATACCGATCCCAACGCCTTCGAAAAGGTGGTGGATCGCCTGCTGGCCACCAAAGCTTATGCCGAGAGGATGGCCATGGAGTGGATGGACCTGGCCCGCTACGCCGATACGCATGGCTATCAGGATGATTTTGAGCGCATCATGTGGCCCTGGAGAGATTGGGTCATCCATGCTTACGACAAGAATATGCCGTACGACGAGTTTGTCACCTGGCAGCTTGCCGGCGACCTGCTGCCCGAACCCACCCTGGAGCAGGTCATTGCCACCGCCTTCAACCGCAACCATAAGATCACCGCCGAGGGCGGAGTGATCGATGAAGAGTACCGGACGGAATACGTGGCCGACCGCGCACAAACCTTTGCCACGGCCTTTCTGGGCCTGACCCTGGAATGCGCCCGCTGCCACAGCCACAAATACGACCCTATCAGCCAGAAGGATTACTATGCCCTGTTCGGCTTCTTCAATAATGTGCCGGAGAAGGGCCTGATGGCCAATGCTACGGCCATCCCGGCGCCCTACATCACCCTCACCCGCGAGCAGATCGGGAAAACGGTGCGTTTTATCAATAACCGGGACTCCATGCCCGCCATACCGCTCATGGTGATGGAGGAGATGGCCCCGCCCCGGAAAACCCACATCCTGCGGCGCGGGCAGTACGACCTGCCGGAAGAGGAAGTCTCTCCTGACACTCCTCCCGGCATCCTGCCCATGAGGGAGGGCCTGCGCAAAGACCGCCTGGGGCTTGCCGGCTGGCTCTTCGACGAGGACAACCCGCTGACGGCCCGGGTGGCGGTGAACCGCTTGTGGCAGCAGCTCTTCGGCACGGGGATAGTTGCCACTTCCTTTGATTTCGGCAACCAGGGGGCATTGCCGACGCATCCTGAACTGCTGGATTTCCTGGCCATCAAATTCCGGGAAGAAGGCTGGGACAGCAGGGCCATGCTCAAATACATGATGCTGTCGGCTACCTATCAGCAATCGGCCCGGGTGTCGGGTGAACTTCTGGAACAAGACCCCGATAACCGCTGGCTGGCCCGGGCGCCGAGGCGGAGGCTGAAAGCGGAGATGATCAGGGACCAGGCGCTTAAGATCAGCGGCCTGCTGAATGAAGAGGTGGGAGGCCCCAGCGTGAAACCCTACCAGCCCGCCGGCCTGTGGGAAGAAACGACCGGCGGCGGCGGGGGCAGTACCGCCCGCTACATCCAGGATACCGGCTCCAAATTGTACCGGCGGAGCCTCTACACTTTCTGGAAGCGCACCGTGCCGCCCCCCGCCATGATGGCCTTCGACGCTCCTTCCCGGGACCTGTGCGCCGTAAAGCGGCCGCAGACGAACACGCCGCTCCAGGCCCTGGTGCTGCTGAACGACCCTCAGATGGTGGAGGCCGCCAGGATGCTGGCCCATAAAGCCGCCGATCATGCCGGGGCGGCAGCACGGGAGCGGATCGCCTGCATATTCCGGCTGGCCACCTCGCGGGCGCCGGGCGAAAAGGAACTGGATATTCTGGCCCGCTATTTCGAAGAGGAACGGCGGCGGTTTGCGGAGCAGCCGGAACAGGCGGAGCAGTACCTGAAGGTTGGGGAATATACCCTGCAAACGCAAATGCCGGTTGCCGAGCTGGCCGCCTATGCCCTGCTGGCCAATGCCATCCTGAACCTGGATGAGGCGGTGACGAGGGGGTAGGGGGGGCTGGATGGCTGGTTGGGGGATAACAAAGGAAATTAAATCTAAAGAACGGGATTGTTTAAATAACGGCGTGAGCAGGGCTTTAAAAGCCTGGTTTTGAGTACAACCAGAAACCACAAACATTGAACAGTCCCGGTAAAACGCACTGCGAATGAAAAACATACTGGAAGAACGATCGCTGCAGCTCAACCGGCGGGCATTTTTATCCAGGGCTGCGGTGGGCATAGGTACTGCCGCTCTTTCCTCCCTGCTTGGGTACAGTTTTTTCCGAAAGCAGGAAGGCGGCCTGCCGGCGGAGGAAAAGGGAGGCCTCAGAGGAATCCTGGAGGCCCTGCACCATCCTGCCCGGGCAAAAAGGGTGATCTATCTTTTCCAGAGCGGCGGGCCTTCCCAGTTGGAACTGTTCGACTACAAGCCCCTGCTCAATGAAAGGCGGGGAGAGGACTTGCCGGAGTCCGTCCGCAAAGGCCAGCGGCTGACCACCATGACTTCCGGGCAGGATGCTTTCCCTCTGGCGGGCTCCCTTTTCGATTTCAAACAATATGGCCAGAGCGGGGCCTGGGTGAGCGATCTGTTGCCGTACACCGCCAGGATCGTGGATGAATTGTGCATCGTCAAGTCCATGTACACCGAGGCGATCAACCACGACCCGGCTATTACCTTTTTTCAGACGGGTTCTCAGCAACCCGGCCGGCCAAGTATGGGTTCCTGGCTGAGCTACGGGCTGGGCAGTGAAAATGAGAACCTGCCGGCTTTTTGCGTCCTCCTCTCCCGGGGCACCGGCAGGCCCAACGGCCAGCCCCTGTATTCCCGCCTGTGGGGCAACGGCTTCCTGCATTCGTTGCACCAGGGCGTTCAGTTCAGGGCCGCCCAGGACCCGGTGTTGTACCTCAACGACCCCCAGGGCCTTAGCCGGGCCCGGCGCAGGGCCATGCTGGACAGGCTTTCGGAGCTGAACGCCATGCAGTATGGTGAATATGGCGACCCGGAAATACAGAGCCGCATCGCCCAGTACGAGATGGCCTACCGTATGCAAATGTCGGCGCCCGAAGTGATGAACCTGGAGGAAGAGCCCGACTACACCTTCCAGATGTACGGCCCGGATGCCATGCGGCCGGGGACCTTCGCCGCCAACTGTGTCCTGGCCCGGCGCATGGCGGAAAAGGGCGTGCGCTTCATACAGCTCTACCATATGGGCTGGGACCAGCACGAAAACCTGCCGGAGGCTATACAGAAACAGGCCAGGGATGTGGATCAGGCCTGCGCCGCCCTCATCATGGATCTCAAACAGCGGGGTATGCTGGAAGATACGCTGGTCATCTGGGGCGGGGAGTTCGGCCGCACCAACTATTCCCAGGGTGTCCTCACGGATACCAACTATGGCCGGGACCACCACCCACGCTGTTTCACCATCTGGATGGCCGGCGGCGGCGTCAAACCCGGAATGGTGTACGGCGAGACCGACGAGTTCGGTTACAATATCGTCGACAAGCCGGTGCACGTTCACGACTTCCAGGCCACCCTGCTGCACCTCCTCGGCATCGACCATGAGCGCCTGTCCTACAAATACCAGGGCCGGCGCTTCCGCCTGACCGATGTGGAGGGCAATGTGGTAAAGGACATCCTGGCATAAAATGAACAAACATAATCAGTGGAATTATACATCAACATCAGCCGTTTTCACCCCCTGTTGGTGCACCTGCCCATCGGCATACTGTTTTTTGCCTTCCTGCTCGAAGGAATAAAACGATGGAAAAAGGACGACAACCTGGATGCCGCCATAGGCCTGGCCCTGCTGTCCGGCGCAGTTTTCGCGCTGGCCTCCGTCATGACCGGCCTGTTGTTGTCTGATGAGGGAGGCTACGATGAAGGCGCCTTATTCTGGCACAAATGGGGCGGGATCGCGGTGGCCGGCTGTTCGGCCCTGCTTTATTTCGCACACCGGCAAAGGCACGGAGCCCTGGCCGGCCTGTATGCGCCTTTATTCCTGCTGGCCGCCGGGCTGCTGATCCTCACCGGCCATTACGGGGGCAGCCTCACGCACGGAGCGGATTATCTGTTCTCCCGGCCGGAAGATGCCGCCATAGTGGTAACCGATATAGAAACGGCCAATGCTTTTGAAACCGTCGTCAACCCTATCCTGAAAGAAAAATGCAGCAGTTGCCACAACCCTGCTAAAGCGAAAGGCGAGTTGGTCATGGCCACGCCGGAGGGCCTGCTGGCAGGTGGGAAGAGCGGGCCGGTTTTCAACGCCGAAAGGCCGGCGGAAAGTGAATTCCTAAGAAGGATACGCCTGCCGGAGAACGAGAAAAAGCACATGCCGCCCCAGGGGAAAAAGCAGTTGACTGCCGAGGAAATACAACTGCTCGAATGGTGGGTGCAGAACAAGGCCTGTTTCGACTGCGCTGTACAATCCATGGAAGGAAACGAGGCCGTGCAATCCATTCTCGGCAAATACACTACCGCCAACGCGCATATAGCCGCCGTGAAAGCCCGGCCGGTTAAGGCGGCAAGCCTGAAAAAGCTCAACGAGGAAGGGCTGCGGGTGTATCCTGTAGCGGAAGGCAGCCCCCTGCTCGTCGCCAACCTATCCCACCATCAGGGCCTGGGCCGGCCTACGCTGGGCAAACTGAGGAAGGTGCGCAGGAATATCGTTGAACTCAACCTGTCGCACAGCAATTTTTCCGATGAACTGTCGGGCATCCTGCGCCAGTTTACCAACCTGAACAAGCTCCATCTGCAGCAAACGAAGGCCGGCGACAAGGCCATCCGCCAACTGGAAAAACTCCCGTACCTGGAGTCGCTCAACATTTACGGCACTGCTGTTTCCGACGCTTCCCTGGACAAGCTGAAGGCCCTGCCGGCGCTCCGATATCTCTACTGCTGGCAATCGGCTATGAGCGAAGCCGCCATAAGCGAGTTAAAAAAGGCCAGGCCCCGGCTGGAGGTACAGAGCCGGCTGGACGAAGATTTGTTCGGCGGATCGAAGCTGAACCCTCCGCTCATCGAAGCTGCGAGCGAGCTGTTCGTGGACTCCATGGTGGTCCGCCTCGTTTCCAATTTCCGGAATACGGACATCTATTACACCATCGGCGGCGCTGAACCGGACACCTGTTCGGCCCTGTACACCGACTCCATCGTCATCCGGGAGGCCGGCACGCTCAAGGCCTTTGCCTGCAAGGCTGGCTGGGAGGCCAGCCCCGTGGAGGAGCGGCAGTTCTTCCGGGCGGGTATAAAAGCTCGCAAGGTGGCCCTGGCGCAGCCGCCCCACGAAAAGTACAAGGCCGGCGGCGCCGCCAGCCTGGCCGACCTTCAAAAGGGATCTCTCGTTTTTACGGACGGCAACTGGCTGGGTTACGAAGGCATGCACATGGCCGCTACCCTGGAACTGGCCCGCGAGGAGGAGGTGCGGGAGGTGGTGGTCAGCGCCCTGTCGGCGCCCGCCAGCTGGATATTTTTCCCGAAGGGCATCAGGGCCTGGCTCTCCCGGGATGGCGTCAGTTTTCAACTGGCGCAGGAACTTAGCCTGCCCGAGCCGGAGCCCGGCGCTACCGCCGCCCTTCAGTATTTTGGGCTGGCCTTTGATCCCGGGAAGGCCAGATATGTCAAAGTGGAGGTGCTCAGCCGCCTGAAAAACCCGGAATGGCATCCGGCGCCGGGAGAGAAGTGCTGGATTTTTATCGATGAGATTTTGATTAATTAAATTAATCTTCGTAATAAGTGCCTTCCCTTTCCACCGCCTTTTTATGGGCCTCGGCCACCGCCAGCAGTTCTTTCACCCTTTCGGGCTGAGCGTCCGCCAGGTCGTACTGTTCGGAAGGGTCGATATCCAGGTTGAAGAGCAGGGGCGCCTTGCCGCCGAAATGCTGGATGCCGGTCTGGCTGGAGGTTCTGAGGTGTAATTTCCAGGGCCCTTTGCGGACGGCATGGAGTTCGTGAGGGCCGTAATAGAAGAAAGGGGCAGAGTCCACTTTATCCGGGATTTCTCCTTTCAGGAGCGGAGTGATATTTCTGCCGTCGACCGCCCTGTCGGTGGGCACAGGAACGCCGGCCAGTTCGAGTGCCGTTGCGAACAGGTCGAGCGTGCAGGCCCTGCCCATCTGGGCCGAGCCGCCTTCGATGATTCCCGGCCAGCGGGCGATAGCGGGCGCCCGCATGCCGCCCTCCCAGGTGCTGCCCTTGCCGTCGCGGAGCAGGCCGGCGGAACCGCCTTCCTCATTTTTGATGATCCAGGGGCCGTTGTCGCTGGTGAAAAATACCAGGGTGTTTTCGGACAGCCCCAGTTTATCGAGCAGTTTCATGATCTCGCCGGCGCTCCAGTCGATCTCCTCCACCACGTCGCCATAAGTGCCGCGGAGGGACTTTCCGGCGAAGGCCTCTCCCGGGTGCAGGGGCAGGTGAGGCATGGCGTAGGGCAGGTACAGAAAAAAGGGCCGGCCTTTATTGCGTTGAATGAAGGCTTGTGCCTGCTTGGTGTAGCGCCGCGTCAGGGTACGCTGATCCGGGTTCATTTCCAGGGTGTCGTTGCCCTGCAGCAGGGCAATATCAGGATGTATCGGCGGGATCATATCGTTGCTGTAGGGCAGCCCCAGGTATTCATCGAATCCGTTTTGCAGGGGCAGGTATTCCCGTTTGGTGGAGCCCAGGTGCCATTTGCCGAAGCAGGCAGTCCGGTAGCCGGCCTGCTGCAGGCCTTCCGCCAGCGTCATCTCTTCGGGGTGGATGCCCCGTTCGGAATCCGGGTACAGCACCCAGGAGAAACCGGAGCGGATGGGATAGCGCCCCGTCAGCAGGGCATAACGGCTGGCCGTGCAGGCCGGCGAGCCAGAATAGAAGTTGGTGAATTTCATTCCTTCCGCCGCCATCCGGTCGAGGTTGGGCGTGCGGATGGTGGGATGGCCGTAAACCCCCAGGTCGCCGTAGCCCAGGTCGTCACAGAAGAGGAGGACGATGTTGGGCATGGGAAGGGGCGCCGGCTCGCTGCCCTGAAAGGAAAGGAGCAGGGCGGAGAAAAGGAGGGCAAAAAGGAGGCTGGCTGGCTTGGGCTTATTCATTTTCAGCGTATTGTAAATGGGTAGAGTTTGGGCCTGACAAGGAGCGAAGGCGTTGCCTTTGTCCTACAACTCTTTGATCATCAGGTTCCGCCACCGAACCTTTATCCCGCCCCCGTCGTGGATTTGCAGGGCGATGAAGCCTTCGCCGGCGCCGATCTTCTCATCTTTCAGGCTGATCATTTTCTTGCCGTTGAGCCAGGTGGTTACCCTGGAGCCCTTTGCTTTTATCTTCATCTTGTTCCATTCGCCGGCTTTGAGCGCTTCTTCTTTTTTTGCCGAAGGCTGTATGAGCCACCCCCGGCCGTAGGATTCGTAGATGCCGCCCGTATGTTTGCCCGGCGGGGCTACCTCTACCTGCCAGCCGCTGATCTTCACTCCCTCGATGGTGGAGCGGAAAAAGACGCCGCTGTTGCCGTTGGCCTCCTGTTTGAACTCGACTTCGAGGATGAAGTCCTTGTAATTTTGATCAGTGGAAAGGTAGCCGTATTGCTTATCCGGGCCGCTTTCGCAGACCAGCTCTCCGTTTTCTATGTACCATTTTTCAGTGCCGTGCGCCGTCCAGCCGGACAGGTCCTTGCCGTTGAAAAGGGAAACTTTCTGAGCGTTGGCCATAAAATTCCCGAGCGTCAGCAGGAGAAGAATGGCTATGTAAGATGGTTGATTCATTGTTATGGAAATTTGTAAGGTGGCGTGGTGTTTTAGTGCATCAGTGTATCGGCGAGGCCCTTCCAATCATCAGAGTGGAGGTTGGAGAAGTTTAGTAAACCCTGAGCGCCGGGCGGGTATCGGGTTCACTAAACTTCAGGAACTTCTACAGTTCCCTGATCTTGATATCCCTGAACCAGATGAAGCTGCCGTGGTCCTGCAGGCCGATCAGCCCCTTTCGGAACTTTCCGTAGTCCGGGTAGGCATCCCATTTTCCGGAGTTGCGCCGCTGCGTCCATTCGTCGGACCAGGGGGCGAATTCCACCACCTTTTGGCCGTTGAGCCAGTATTCGGCCTTTTCTTTGGTGAAGACGATCCGGGTGGTGTTCCATTCGCCGGCCTTTTTGACGAGCTTTTTTGCCGGGTCGGCGGGATACATGGCGTAATCGGCGCCAACCTGTTGCCAGTCTTCCAGTTTCTCGGGAAAACCCAGGTCGTCGATCAACTGGTACTCGGGAGCGTTCTCGTAAGGGGCCTTGTATTGCGGCCCTTCCGCCACGTGGTAGAAAATGCCGCTGTTGCCGCCTTCCGAGATTTTCCATTCCAGGGACAGTTCGAAATCTTCGAATTCCCGGGCGCCGTAGACGATGTCGCCTCCGATGTCGCCCCCCGTGCCCAGCGATTTCAGCGTACCGTCTTCGATGATCCAGTTTTCCGGAAGGGTTTCCTGGTTGAAGCCCCGCCAGCCCTCGGTGCTGGCGCCGTCGAAAAGGGCAATCCATTCGGAGGTTGCCGTTGGCGCTT
>CAZAXA010000237.1:0-9301 GCA_964488965.1 uncultured Phaeodactylibacter sp.
GACTTCCGCTATTCCAACGGCAGCGGCCCCTGGAACACCGACAACAAATGCGCCCTGCGCGACCTCTATGCCAACGGTGAGCGCATCGGCTCTCTGGTGTTCCCCCAAAGAGGAACGGACGAGTGGTCGGACTGGGGGTACTCCAATGCTTATGTGGTGAAACTGAATAAAGGCAGGAATACCTTACGCCTCACCTTTGAGGAGTGGAACATCAACATGAACGTGGAGGTGAACCGGGCGATGCTGGATCATATGAGGGTGGTGAGGTTCTGAGGGGTTTGTAGCGGGGAGCATATATCGGGGCTGAAAGGGGTTCTGTTTCCGGGTTTTTTACCCGGCTGAGCGCAGCGAGGACGGGTTGGTTTCTCCGGATTTAACCCACCTTGTAAGATCAGCCCGGGCGAGGCCTTCGGAAAGTAACCGGAAGCTGCAAAAAATCAGGTATTGCGGCTTCTATCTTTAATAAATAACAATTTCATCGTATGGACGACAACTTATCCCGCATTGCCCTTGCCGGCATACTTTTTTTGGCAGCCGGCATTTCCATCTATTTCCGCCGGAAAGCAGACCGGGAAACCGGTGAGAAAATACCTCGCAAGGCTGACGGAACAGCCATGATGACTATCATAAAGATCGGGGGGCTGGTCCTTTGGATGGCGCCGGTAGCGTACCTCATCAACCCGCACTGGATGGCATGGGCCGGGATGGGCCTGCCCGCCTGGGCCCGTTGGGCCGGCATTGGGCTGGGAGTCGTATGTGTCGTATTGATCTACTGGTTGTTCAGCAGCATAGGCAATAACATTTCCCCTACCAGCGCTACCCGCAAGGAGCATAAGCTGGTCACTCATGGCCCTTACCGCTGGGTACGCCACCCGCTTTATACGGTAGGGTCAACAATTTTCCTGTCCTTTGGCCTCATTGCCGACAACTGGCTTATCATCCTGCTGGGCGTTCTGGTCTTTGTCGTAATGGCTGCCCGCACGCCCAGGGAAGAGGCCAGCCTCATCGAAAAATTCGGAGAGGAATACAGAGCGTACATGAAGCGGACGGGGCGTTTTTTGCCCCGCCTGTTCTTTTAAGAGCGTGTTGGGATTTTCTTTACCATCGCTTACAAACTTATCAGGTTACAAAACCGAATGACAAAAAAGCTTTGGCCTTTCAGGATGCGATACCGCCCGCTGTCGACCGCCAGGGGCGGCAGCCCCGTCTTTTCGCACAGCCAGGAGGGCAGCGGATAGGGCTCCTCCACCCGGAAGCATTCTCCGCCAAAGTGCAGGCCCCGCGTTGTTTCCGCCAGGCTGTTCCGCAGAAAGGCCAGTTCCAGCGCCCTCTCTTCAGGAGCAGAGGCCAGGGCCAGGGCGCCGCACCCCCGGCGCCCCCGCCCGGCCTTCGGGAAAGCCCGGGCAGCCTCGATCCGGCAAATGCCATAGTTTGCGCATTGCCGACTCGGTACGCCGAACTCCACTTCCACCAGTAATTGCAATATGCCGGCGCTGAGCATGTCAGGCGCCGGGAGGCTCGTTTTTCTGGTCATTTCTTGTTTTCCTGGTTAAATATTCAGATATTTAGGCTCCATCATGACTATGGCGTATTCCATCAGCGCAAGGGTAAATTCCGGAAAAGCCCACCTCCTGAAAATCTGATCCGGCTGATCAGATTCCCGCAATTGAGTAAAAACCCAACCATTTTTCAATGCCGTTGTGAAATGTGCCGTCCGGGCAGGTGAACAAGCGCGTCGCGGAGGCAGGGCAAATCAAAAATCTTCCCCCTCCTCCCCGCTCACAGGTCCAGGTCTTCCTGAATAATTGTCGAATTTCTGTGGCCGGCTCCGAAAAGCAGGCCTGGTTGTTGGGTAGTACAGGCAATCATGGCAAAAGGTGTTTTAGTTTTTTCGATAATAGTTTTGATTAAGCTGATACCCAAAACTATGACAATTTTTACCGAGGCGCCAGGACAGTTCGCGGCGCATACTCACCGGCAAAATGAAAGATGTTTTCGCTTAAAAATTATTTAAAAAACTGTTAATCAGCCACTTGAACCTAACGTGATCAGGCTGGCAGATAAAACGAAAACCTGGGTTGGATGAAAGCTCTGCTGGAATTAGTCCGCATCGTCACCAGGGCAAAGGCCCGCCGCATCGAATTACTCGGCAATGGTTCCCCGGAAAACAGCAAGGTGATGGGCCTTTACAATGCCCTCTGTGAAGGAAAGGTAAAAACGGATAGCGAGGCCCTGCGCCACCTGTACGGCCGGAAGCCCAATGCTTCCAGCTACCGCAACATCAAGGCCGGCCTGAAAAGGCGGCTGCTCAACAGCCTGTTGTTCATCAACCTGGAAGACGCTTCCTTCAACGAGCAGGAAAAGGCCTATTATACCTGCCAGAAGGACTGGGCCGCCGTTAAGGTATTGTTGCGCCGTGGCGCCCGCCCGGCGGCCATAGGCCTGGCGGAGAAGGCGCTGAAGATGGCTCTCAGGTTCGACCTGACCGAGATCGTAGTACAAGCCAGCCAGACCCTTCGTTTCCATTATGGCGCCCGCGCCGGCAAGCTCAGAAAGATGCGGCAGTACGACGAACTCCATAAACGATATACGCGCGCCTGGCATTTTGAATCGCTCGCCGAGGAATATTATATCCTGCTCACGGCACAGTACGTTAATGAACGCGCCGTGAAAGCCGAAACCAGCCGCCAGGCCCTGGCCTATTACGAAGAGTTGCGGGAAGCCATGGAAGAGTTCCGCACCTACCGCCTGCTCTTCCTGGGGCACCTGATCCGCATCATTGCCTGCCGCAGTATCAATGATTACCGGAAGACCGTGGAAAGTTGCGAAGCGGCAATACAGGCCTTTGAGGCGAAAAGCTACGAGGTAAAAACTCCCGTTTACACTTTCCTGCACCAGCAGATACTGGCACACATACAACTGAGGCAGTACGAAGAGGGCGAACGCGCCGCCCGGAAAGCCTCCCGCCTGACCCCGGACGGCACCGCCAACTGGTTCGTCAACATGGAACTCCTCCTGATCCTGTACCTCCATACCCGGCAGTACCAGCGAGCCCTTGAAACCTACCAGCAGGCCGTCCGGCGCCGCCGGTTCTCCAGCCTGCGCGAGGTCGATAAGGAACAATGGCGCATCCATGGCGCTTATATCCATTTCCTGCTGGAGACAGGCCAGGCCGCTGCGCCGGACAAGGCGCGGGGCCGCAGCTTCCGCCTGGGTAAATTCCTCAATGAGGTGCCCGTCTTCTCCCGGGACAAACAAGGGATGAACGTGGCTATCCTGATCATTCAGACCCTTCTCCTCATCGTGAAGAAGCGCTACCGCGAAGCCATCGGCCGCATAGATGCCATCGACAAATACCGGGGGCGGTACCTCTACCGGGACAAGGCCCTGCAGCGAAGCAGTATTTTCATAAAAATGCTCCTGCAGATACCCTCCTGCAACTTCCACAAGGCCGCCGTACTACGCAGGTCCGGAAAATACTATGAACAGTTGAAGGCCATACCTCTGGAAGTGGCCAACCAGACCCATGGCATCGAGATCATTCCCTATGAGGACCTCTGGGAACTCACCCTGGCCTCGCTGGAGCCGAGGTTCTATAATAGCCGGCGCTAAGCTTTCAGCGCTTCCACTACCCTTTCCGCCAGCATGTGGCGGGTGCTCTGAGACAGGCGTACTCTCTTTACCGGCGCATTCCAGGCATCGGCTTTGGCGGCCCAGACGTGGTAATTGCCGGCGCCATCCTGTTCGCAGTAGGCCCCCAGCGGCATCTGGCAGCCGCCCTCCAGGAGGTTGAGCACACGCCGTTCCACATTGATGACGGCCGAAACTTCCGGATGATGGATATGTTTCAGGGCGCGGCGGGTATCTTTGTCATCGCTGCGGGCCTGCCAGGCCAGGACGCCCTGTGCGGGGGCGGGTACGAATTCTCTGGGGTTAAACCGGACGACGTGAAATTCCGACAGGTTTATCTCCAGGCGGGTAAGGCTGGCGGCGGCCAGCAGGATAGCGTCGAATTGGCCTTCGCGCAGCATGGCCAGGCGGGCAGGCACATTGCCCCGGATATCGCGAATTTCGGCATCAGGGCGAAAATCCAGCATCTGGGCCTTTCGGCGGGCAGAGGAAGCGCCGACCACCGCCCCCCGGGGAAGCTGGAACAACAGGCCTTCCTCCAGGCGCTCCCTGCGGGCCAGCAGCCAGTCGGCAGAATCCTCCCGGCAGGAAACGGCGGTAATGGACAATCCCTCCGGAGAGCGGGCAGGCAGGCATTTCATGGAATGGACGGCCAGGTCGATCTCCCCGTTCAGCAGCGCCTCTTCGATCGCCCTGGTAAAGAAGCCCCTGCTTTCCGCCTTGTCAAAACCGAGGCGGCCCCCCTGGGTTTTGATGGCCACCAGCTCAGAATGGAAGCCGGCAGCCTGGAGTTGACGCCGGGTATATTCGGCCTGCCAGAGGCCCGGTTTGCCGTCCCGAACGCCGATCCTTAATGTAGTGCTCAAGATGCTGGTTTTTGCCGCAAAGATAGCAGATGCCCTGCAAAATCTGAACCCGGCGGCGTCCTTACAGCCGTATTAATTGGAAAAGGATAAGCCCAACAGTACCAACTTTTTTCTACCTTTGCCCCATGCAACTATCAGCCAGAGAATTAGCGCAATTCCTCAACGGGGCCGTCGAAGGGGACCCCGAGGTGAAGGTGAGCCGCCCCAGCAGGATCGAAGAGGGGGGAGCGGGTACGATCTCATTTCTCGGCAACGCCAGGTATGAAGAATTTGCCTATACTACCACGGCTTCCATTCTGCTTGTGAGCCAGGATTTCAAGCCCCGCCAGCCGGTTCCGGCAACCCTGATCCGGGTGGCTGACGTTTACGGAGCGGTAGCCAAACTACTGGACAGGTTTGGCAGTGACAACCACATGCCCGGATCCATCTCTGAGTACGCCTTCATCCACTCCGGGGCCGTCATCGGCGAGAATGTGGCCGTCGGCGCCTTCGCCGTTGTGGAAAGCGGCGCACGGATCGGCAGGGGATGCCGGATTTACCCGCAGGTGTACGTCGGCAAAGGAGTGAAGCTGGGAGAAAATGTAACGCTCTACCCCGGCGTCCGGATAATGGATAATTGCGAGATTGGCAACAACTGCATCATCCATGGCAATGTGGTGATCGGCAGCGATGGCTTCGGTTTTGCGCCTCAGAAAGACGGCGCCTACAAGAAGATCACGCACGTCGGCCGGGTAGTGGTTGAAGATAATGTAGAGATCGGGGCCAATACGGCCATCGACCGGGCCACCATGGGCGCCACCTATATCCGCGCCGGCGTGAAGCTCGATAACCTGATTCAGGTAGGGCACAATGCCGATATTGGCGAGAATACCGTTATCGCCGCCCAAACCGGCATTGCCGGCAGCACCCGGATCGGCAAATCCTGCCGCATCGGCGGCCAGGTAGGCTTCGTCGGCCATATTCAGGTTGCCGACGGCACCCAGATACAGGCCCAGAGTGGCATCGCTTCTCCTATTGACGTACCCGGCCAGGCCTTCTTTGGCTCCCCCGCCATTGATTACAAAAACTATATCCGATCCTACGCCGTGTTCAAGCAGCTTCCGGATTTGTACAAAAAAATCCGGGAACTGGAACGCCGGCTCGATGAACAGCAAGATGCCCCTGACTAAGGCTCAACCAACAGTTAAAAACTGTATCTTTGCAAAAATTTCAGCCGACTACTTTTATGATGAAACAAAAAACAATTAAACGGCCGGCCACGGTGAGAGGTATAGGGCTGCATACCGGAAAGGAGGTGGTGTTTACCTTCATGCCCGCACCTGTAGACCATGGCTACAAGTTTAAGCGGATAGACCTCGAAGGCCAACCTGTGCTGAATGCCGATGTTTACCGGGTAGTTTCTACCCAACGCGGAACGGCCATAAAATCGGGCAACGCCGAAGTCTATACCGTTGAACACGCGCTGTCGGCCCTCTCGGGGCTGGGCATCGACAACGTCCTCATGGAAATGGACGGCCCGGAAGTCCCCATCCTGGATGGCAGCGCCGCCCCCTTCGTCCATGCCCTGAAAGACGCCGGCCTGGAAGAACAGGATACCGAGCGGGAATACTTCGTCGTGGAAGCTCCCATACACTACAAAGATGAGAAAACGGGGGCCGAACTGCTGGCGCTGCCCCATGACGGCTTCGAGGTCATCGCTATGATAGACTTTAACTCCGATGTGCTCGGCCAGCAGTACGCCCAATACAACGGTACGACCGACTACGCCCGCGAGATCGCCCCCTGCCGCACTTTTGTCTTCCTGCACGAACTGGAATACCTCTTTGAGCAAAACCTCATCAAAGGAGGCGACCTGGATAACGCCATCGTCATCGTCGACCGCAAGGTCAGCCAGCAGGAACTGGACCGGATCGCCGAGAAACTAGGCAAACCGAGCGTGACCGTCGACCAGGAAGGAATCCTCAACACCGTAAAACTCCATTATAAGAACGAGCCGGCCCGGCACAAGCTGCTCGACGTGCTGGGCGACGTCGCCCTGCTCGGCCACCCCATCAAGGGAAAGATCATGGCCACCAAACCCGGCCACCGCGCCAATGTGGAGTTTACCCGGATACTGAAAAAACACTTGCAGGAACAACGCAAACTGCGTGGCAAGCCCCACTACGACCCCAACCAGGAACCCCTCTTCGATGTGGTGCAGATCGCCAAATGGCTGCCCCATCGTTATCCTTTCCTCCTGGTGGACAAGATCATCGAACTCACCGACAGCTATGTGGTGGGCGTGAAGAATGTCAGCTTTAACGAACTGTTTTTTCAGGGGCATTTTCCCAACAACCCGGTCATGCCCGGCGTGCTTCAGATCGAGGCCATGGCGCAGACCGGCGGCATGCTGGTGCTCTCTACCGTGGAAGACCCCGGTAACTGGGACACTTACTTCCTGAAGATCGAGAACGCTAAATTCAAACATAAAGTCGTTCCCGGCGATACGGTTTTATTTAAAATGGAGCTGATCGCTCCTATCCGCCGCGGCATCTGCCAGATGCTGGGCACCGCTTACGTGGGTAATAAGATCGTATCTGAAGCCGAGTTAACTGCTCAAATCGTTAAGCGCTCATAACAATGAATTACTACAATAGCAACTTGAACAGCGTCATCCATCCCGATGCCAAGATCGGAAAGAATGTAACGATCGGGCCTTTCTGCTTCATCGATAAGGACGTCGAGATCGGCGATGGCGCCTGGCTGGGCCCGCATGTCACGGTCTTCGAAGGGGCGCGTATCGGGAAAAACTGCCGGATTTTCCCGGGCGCCGTTATATCAGGCATCCCTCAGGACCTCAAATTCAGAGGGGAAAAAACTACGGCGGTGATCGGCGACAATACTACCGTCCGGGAATTCGTCACCGTTAACCGGGGAACGGCCTATAAGGAAAAAACCGTAGTAGGCAGCGACTGCCTGCTGATGGCCTACGTCCACATCGCGCACGATTGCGTGGTGGGCGACCACGTCATCCTGGCCAATAACGTCAACCTCGCCGGCCATGTGGAGATCGAAGACTGGGCCATCCTCGAAGGGCTGGTGGCCGTTCAGCAATTTATACGGATCGGAAAACACAGCTTTATCGCAGGGGGGTCGCTGGTGCGCAAACACGTGCCGCCCTATGTCAAAGCTGCCCGGGAACCGTTGTCCTATGCCGGCGTGAACAGCATCGGCCTGCGCCGCCGGAATTTTTCCGATAAGCAGATCAACGCCATCGCCGAAATCTACCGCATACTTTTTGTGAAGGGTTACAATACCACACATGCCCTGGAGATCATCGAAGATTCTCTGGAGCCTACGCCGGAACGGGAGAACATCCTCGAGTTCATCCGCAGCGCCGACCCCGGCATCATGCGGGGCTTCCAGCAGATCAACGGCAGTAATGTCGATGAGGATTGAACTGGAACAGCTCGGAAAGCGCTACCGCATGGAGTGGATACTCCGCGGCGTCAACCTCTCCATGGAGGAGGGTAAACAATATGCCATCACCGGCCCCAACGGTTCCGGAAAATCCACCCTGCTCAAGATCATCTCCGGCCACCTCACGCCTTCAAAAGGAAAGGCCCGCTATTTCCTGGGAGACAAAAACCTCGACAGCGCCGGCGTTTACCGCTACCTGGCCTACGCCGCCCCCTATATCGAGCTCATCGAAGAACTCACCCTCCGCGAAGCCCTGCGGTTCCACCTCCGCTTCAAACCCATGCAAAATGATATGCAGGCCGCTGACATCCTGGAATTGCTCCGCTTCCACAAGGCCGGCGACAAGGCCATCCGCGATTTCTCCTCCGGCATGAAACAACGCCTCAAACTGGCCCTGGCCATCTGCTCTGATACCCCCCTCCTGCTGCTCGACGAACCCACCACCAACCTGGATAAGGAAGGCATCGCCTGGTACCGCCGGCTGATCGACAGCTACGGCTCGGGCCGCCTCCTCGTCGTCGCCTCCAACGCTGACGTGGATTTCGACTTCTGTGAGGAAAGGATCAGCATCCTGGAGTATAAGTGAGTGTGCATCGGCGCACTGGCGCAGGTAAATGGATAATTATAGATGAGAAACCTGCCAGGTTTAAAACATGAATACTTATTTCTGTCCAGGCACTCACACATATGCACATATACACATATACACATATGTACATATACCCATACCGTCCCCTACCCCCGATCCTCCACGATCAGACACAGCAGCCCCGCGCCGATCATACTCACGCCGCCCACGACCAGCGCATAGATGGCCTCTCCTCCGAAGAAGGCCCCCACGACGAAGCCCAGGATGGTGGCCGCCACGATCTGCGGGATGACGATGAAAAAGTTGAAGACGCCCATGTAGTAGCCCATCTTGTTCGACGGCAGGGCGCCGGCCAGCATGGCATAAGGCATGGAAAGAATGCTCGCCCAGGCGATCCCCACGCCCACCATGGACAGCAGGAGCAAGCTGGGGTCATTGAAAAAGTACACTGAAACAAGCCCCAGTCCGCCCAGCACCAGGCATATCAGGTGTGTGATGCGCCGGCTGGTATAACGGGCCAGCACCGGCAGGGCGAAGGCCACCAGGGCCGCCACGCCGTTGTAGACGGCAAAACAGAAGCCCACCCAATCGGCGCCTTCGTTGTACAGCGCGGAAGTGGGGTCGGTGGCGCCGTAGATGTGTTTGGTGACGCCGGAAGTCGTATAAATCCACATCGAAAACAGCGCGAACCAGGAAAAGAACTGCACAACGGCCAACTGCCTCATGGCCTTCGGCATCTGCAGCAGGTCGCTCATGA
>CAZAXA010000238.1:0-9218 GCA_964488965.1 uncultured Phaeodactylibacter sp.
TCCGGATATGGCAAACAATGGATAAAAGAAAAATGGCCCCGTAGCTCAGGGGATACCTGCCTGCCCGCCAGGCCTGGAAAGCACCTGAATCTGGCAGCCTGGCAGGCAGGGAGCATCTGACTTTTCAGCAATAATGGGCTTATGTTTTACGTCTATGTTTTGAAAAGCACGCAACACTTTCGTTTCTATGTAGGGATGGCTGTTGATGTCCAACGTAGGCTAAAAGAACATAACTCAGGTAAAACAAAGTCGACAAAAGGTTGGCGGCCGTGGGTGTTGTTCTTCTCTGAGGAATTCTCCTCACGGGATGAAGCTCGGGCCAGGGAAAAATACCTGAAATCCGGATATGGCAAACAATGGATAAAAGAAAAATGGCCCCGTAGCTCAGGGGATAGAGCATCTGACTTTTAATCAGACGGTCGCAGGTTCGAATCCTGCCGGGATCACTATCCAACTTTTCTCAAACGCCCCATCTCAATGGAATGGGGCGTTTTTACTTGGCTTCCCTGCCTTTTACTATTCTTGCTTTTCTTTGTATTTTGGAGTATTTTAGAGTATTTTGGAACTTTGTTTTCTAAAATTGTTCTAAGATTTCCACTGGCTCATGAATTTTAGAAAAATACTGTGGTACAAGCCCCGGCAGGACGGCACCCGGGACATAAAAATTTATGCCTATCACGACGGCCAAAAGAAGTATTTCTCTACCGGCCTAAAGGTCAAAGAAGAGGAATGGAACAGCAAATCGGGAGCGGTCAAAAAAATGCATCCTCTTTCACGTACCTATAATGCCCGAATCAACAACCTATACCGGAGGCTCGAGGAACATATTCTCACCAGCGGCACTTTAGACAATTTTGAGATCCAGGAAAACAAAGGCAAATACCACTTGGTAAAATTTCTAACCGAGTTCATTGCTGAAGGTGATAAGGGGCTCTTGGGTCTCACCCATGGCACCCTCAATATCTACAGGGCAACGCTCCGCCGATTGGAATTGTATGAAAGCATCAATGGAAAAAAACTGGCATTCAAGGATATAACAGCTGAATTCGAACGGGAATTCGCCATCTTCCTGCAGCAATACGCCGATTGCTCCCTTCCGGCATATCCAAACACATGAAGATCCTGAAAAGGGTAATGGCAGTGGCTCAGGAGCGCAAACTGCACCACAACGAAGCCTACAAGAAATACAAGGTCCACAGGACTACCAAAACCAATAAGATCTACCTCACCAAAGAGGAAATCGCCGCCCTTGAAAATCTGGACCTTTCCGGCCAACCTACGTTGGAAGTGGAGCGTGACCGTTTCCTGGTTGCCTATTACCTCCTCCAGCGGTTCTCCGATGTCACCAGCCTTGGACGGGACAATTTCTTTGAAAGCAACGGCCGAAAATTCGTCAGGCACAAAAGCCAGAAGACCGGCCAGGAGGCCATTCTCCCCGCCTCCCAAAAAGCAATTTACATTCTGGAACGGTACAACTACAAAATGAACTTTTCCAGCAACCAGCAGGCTAACCGGGAACTGAAAAACATCTGCGCCCTGGCGGGTATCAATCAAACCGTCGCTCAGGGCGATCAGGTTCTTCCGAAAAGCAGGCTGGTGACTACCCATACCGCCCGACGCAGCGCCGCGACTAACCTCTACCTGGAGGGGGCAAGCCTGAAGACGATCGCCGACCTGGGGGGGTGGGAGAATACGGAGACGCTTCGGGTGTATCTGCGGGCCAGTGGGCTGGATAGTGCGCGGCTGGCGCAGGATTTGGATTTTTTCAACTAGAAACTGCAGACAAAATTTTGAAATGATTTCAATTATTCCGGATATTTATTTAGAGCCAATTTGATTGGCTTAAGTTTCCTTTTTAGGATTTGTTGCTACGTTTTTTGCATGAATCGAGAATAATGTATGAAGCTATTTTCTATAGTGGCATAAGAAGGTATTTACTCCCTCTGTGGTTGGTTGCCACTTTTGCGTTTAGCCTTATTGGCCAGAGCCCTGATAACCTGGAATGGGAATACTTTGGGCCGGAGCAAGGTATGGGCATGGGGTTTCTCGATATCATCCAGGACCATCAGGGCTTTATATGGCTGGGCTCAACGAATGGCCTGTACCGGTACGACGGCTATCAGATCAAGTCTTTCAAAAAATACTCCAATAAGCCCTCTGGATTATCCAGTGATTTTATCTGGGACCTGGAAGAGGACGAAGAAGGCCATATCTGGATGGCTACTTACAATGGCGGGGCTAATAAGTGGGATCGTTCTTCCGGGCGGTTTTCCCATTTTCTTCACCAGCCTGGTGCACCTGAGAGCCTGGCCGGCGATAATGTATTGAAGATTCTGTCGGATAAAATGGGGAGCCTCTGGGTGGTGGTTAAGAATTCGAATGGAGTTCCGGTATTGGATAGATTATCCCTGTCAACCGGCGAAGCCATCCACTATCGTTCGGACTCTAATGACCCCTATTCATTGAGTTGTGATACAGTTTCCATTCAAGCTTTACAGTCTCTGCAATTCAACCCGCTTTATCTGGGCCCCAAGGGTGATGTTTGGGTAGGGACTGAAAATGGCTTAAACCTCTACCTTAGGGAATCCAACCGCTTCAGGCGGTTTATTCATGAAGCGGGAAATCCGAACAGCCTGGCCTTCAAAAAAGTGCTGTCCATCGAGGCTTCCCGAAAACATGAGGATGTGTACTGGGTTCGCACGGCTACTACCGGGCTGGAAAAGATCGCTCTCGACCGATTGAACATCAAAACAGGCATTGTTGAGCGGGTTTCGTTTGGTAGAGATAATGGGCTGGATTACAACTGCCTGGGATTTAGTTTATCTGAGGGAGAAGAGTCTGCCTGGATTTCGGATTTTTCTTTATTCCAGTTTAAGGGGGATTCCCTTACTGTCCAAAAAAATATCGGGTTGGAGAATGGTGGGAATGACCCCTCCCTGCGGGTAGGCCTATTTCAGCACAGTAGTGGACAGTTATTACTTTCCCCATTAGGCGCAAACCCGCTTTACATTACAAAAGGAGGAGAAAATATGGAGTCTCCGGAGGGTGTTTTCTTTTTGGGCCCGCAGATACAAGAGCCTTTTTTTATTGCCCAAAATCCGGCCAACCCAAGCCTTCCTTTTTTGGAGGTTTGTTCAATAATGGAAGACCGGTCGGGGATCATTTGGATAGGCTCCGGGGGCTTTTACAAACTCAAAGTCGAAAGCAAAGAGCGTGTTAACAAGCCAGCATTCGAAAATTATTATCGAGAGGAGCCCGGGCAAGCCGGCCTATCAAGTACGGCCATCCGGGATGTTTTTGAGGAATCTCCTGAAGTATTTTGGCTGGCAACTTATCAGGGGGGCTTAAACCGCCTGGACAGGCGTAGCAAAAAAATAACGCATTTCCTTCACAACCCTCTTGACCCCAATTCCATTGGGGCCAATACTTCCTATGCGCTTTGGCATGACACCAAAACTAATGAGCTTTGGATTGGCCATGATGGAGGTATCGACATACTGAGCCTGGGTGGCAAATTAGGGGGCGGCCTTTCAGGAGTCGTTTTCCGCCATCTAAAACATGCTTCAGGGTGGCTGGACAGGCAGGTTAATGAGATCGAACCGGACGGGAAAGGCAATTTATGGATCGGGACGGCAAAAGACGGTTTGCTCCTTTATAATCCAGGTACTGGTAACATTATTCAACAACTGGCCTTCACGGAACCCAACCCCGACCCTGCCCACTCCTCCTTTATCAACAAAGTTTTTATCGATTCAAAAGAAAATACCTGGGTAGCTCCAGGAATGGGCGGGCTGTGCCGCCTGGCTCAAAAGGGTGCTTCCTTTCAATATGAATGCTTTCTGGACGGGCTGTTTATCACCGATATTTTTGAAGCTTCCAATGGCATGATTTGGTGTGCAGCGATGAATTACGGCCTCATCAAATTCAATCCGATAAATGGCGCCTATGAACTCGTCAACATGGAAAACCGGTTGGCGCGGAACAGTGTGCTGGGTATTGAAGAGGACCGCCTGGGCAGGATATGGTTTACTTCCATTGGCTTGACCCGTTATGACCCTGAAGAGGACACCTATCGGGCCTACGGTAAGGAGGACGGCATCATTGGGCTGGACCCGGAGCGTTGCCTTTTCAAAGCTAAGTCAGGCGAACTGTTCTATTCATCAGCTTATGGTGCTTTGCAGATATTTGCTCCGGAACGGGTCATTGACAACCCCATTACCCCCAGGCCTGTTTTGACGGATTTTAAACTCTTCAATGAATCGCAAATAGCTGGGGAAGATGGCCCTTTGAAGGAAAACATAGAGGTAGCATCCGAGATCCATCTGACTCATTATCAGCATTCTTTTTCTTTTGAGTTTGCCGGCCTGGAATACGCTGACCCTGGGGAGAAACAATATCGGTATCAGTTGGTAGGCATTGACAAGGGATGGATCTACTCCGGCGCCCACCGGGAAGCCCGCTACAATTCTGTACGCCCGGGCAAGTACCTTTTCAAGGTACAGGCAGCCAACAGCGACGGGGTGTGGAGCGAAGAACCGGCCACGGTACAGATCATCATCGCTCCGCCCTGGTGGAGCCGGTGGTGGGCTTATATCCTTTTTACCGCGTTTTTCCTGGCGCCCATCTTTATGGTTTATCGATACCAGCTGAAGCGTAAGGTCGCCCTGGCAGAGGCCAAAAGGTTGAAGGAGGTCGACCAGCTGAAGACCCGCCTGTATACCAATATCACCCATGAGTTCCGAACGCCCCTCACCGTCATCCTCGGAATGGCCGAACAGATGGGCCGGCAGCCGGAGCGCTGGTTCCGGGAGGGCCTGAGTATGATCACCCGCAACGCCCAAAGCCTGCTCAACCTGGTTAACCAGATGCTGGACCTCAGGAAGATCGAATCGGGCGTCATGGCTGTGGACAAGAAGAGGGGGGATGTCATCAACTACCTCAGGTACATCACCGAATCGTTCCACTCCTTTGCCGAATCAAAACGCATCGGCCTGCACTTTTTAAGCCAGCTGGAGGAATTGCATATGGATTACGATGAAGACAAGCTGCTGAAGATCCTATCCAATTTACTGTCCAATGCGATCAAGTACACGCCGAAAGGGGGCAATGTGTACGTAATGGTAGACAGTAATAATCGAAAGGACAAAGAGTTCCTTGAGATCAGGGTGAAAGATACCGGCATTGGGATACCCCTCGAAAAGCAAGCCAGGATTTTTGACCACTTCTATCAGGTGGATGACTCCGCCACCCGTAAAGGAGAAGGCGTCGGTGTTGGCCTGGCACTGGCCAGGGAACTGGTAAAGCTGCTGGAGGGCGTTATTGCTGTAAAAAGCCAGCCAGGAAAAGGCAGTGAGTTCATTGTGGAGTTGCCCATAAGCCGTTTGGCTTCAGAAAAGCATACTTTCCAGGAAGAAAAAGTGGAACAGGTGGCCGGTCAATTCGTCCTCGCGGATTCGGTAGTTACCGAAGAGGAACTTTTACTTAATGGTGATTGCCAGGGGAAGCCCATTGCTCTGGTCATTGAGGACAATAGGGATGTCGTCCGCTACCTACAAACCTGCCTGGAAGTGGACTATTGCGTGAAGGCAGCCTACAACGGCAAGGCCGGGATAGAAAAAGCTCTGGAAATCGTTCCCGACGTTATCATCAGCGATGTAATGATGCCGGAGAAAGACGGCTTTGAAGTAACCGATACTCTCAAAAAAGACGAGCGCACCAGCCACATCCCCATCATACTGCTTACCGCCCGGGCGACGATTGAAGACCGCATTATCGGGCTGGAAAAGGGTGCTGATGCATACCTTTCCAAGCCATTCAATCGCGACGAACTGCGGGTGCGCATGGAAAAGATGATCGAGCTCCGCAAGCGCATACAAGAAAGATATGCACATTTACGCCTTTTTCCTGAATCTGCAGACCCCGCCCTTGAGATCGAAGACAACTTCGTTCGAAAAGTACGCGAGATGGTAGAGGCTCATCTCGATGACCCGGAATTTAGTATTGAAAATATCTCTGATTCCATATTCCTGAGCCGTACTCAGGTCCATCGTAAACTGAAGGCCTTAACCGGAATGCCAACCGGGCACTTCATTCACTCAGTCCGCCTGCGCCATGCTTTACATCTCCTGCAAACCACTGACAAATCAGTAACGGAGGTGGCCATGGATGTGGGGTTCAAGGATCTTGCTTACTTTTCACGGGTCTTTGCCGCGGAGTTTGGCAAAGCGCCGTCGGAGATGCGGGGGTAACACGACGCCCTCAGCAGGCATCGCATTATTATTGCAACTATTATCCAAACGAATGCAACTATAGTGCAAACCGGGTACATGTGCTTTTGCTAATATGTACGCATGTGTTCTTTTTACATCAACGAGAATTCAAAACGAATCTCTCATTTGTATTGCCCGAACCCCATGTTGCCAAAGTCAGAATTATATAAAAAGGGCACAGCCTTTTTCTAATCTCGCTGGAAGTCAACCTTCACCTGGAGCCTACCCCAAAAGGCCTTTCATTTTTGTCAATACATGTTGGACGAATAAAAGCCACATTATGAGGACTATAAGTGTTTTACTCCTTATTTTTTTCTTCTTCCAGCCCACTCATGACGAATCAACCAATGCGGTTAAGAACGCCTCTTTTGGGTACATAAACGGGCAATTCAATGTCACCGATGCCGGTAGCGCGCTTTATGCTATTCCCCTCTCGCTTTCACCAGGGACTGCCGGGATGGCGCCGGAATTGAGCATTGTTTATAATAGCCAGGGGGGGAACGGAATTTTGGGCAATGGCTGGTCGCTGCTGGGGCTATCCTCTATTAGCCGAAGCGGGAAAACTTTATCCCAGGATAATGAGATCCGAGGGGTCAAATTGGACGGGGCTGATACTTATAGCCTGGATGGAGAACGGCTGGTTCTGGTTAACGGTACTTATGGCGCTAATGGTTCAGAATACCGTACCGAACAGAATGCCTTTCTGAAGGTCGTTTCCTATGGCAATACCAGTGGTTCCCCTGAAAAGTTCAAGGTCTGGACAACTTCCGGTTTGGTTATGGAATATGGCTTTACCGATAACTCCAGGGTTGAAGTGCAGGAAAGTGGGAAGATCGTCTTCTGGTTGGTCAACAAAATACAGGACACAAAGGGTAATTACATTCTGTTCAACTATGAGAAAGACATTACCAATGGAGATTACCGTCCCATCTCTATCGAATACACGGGCAACATCAACACGGGATTGGCTCCCTACAATACTGTCCAGTTTTTCTACGAAGACAGGCCGGATAATATACCACGCTACATCCTTGGCCGGAAAATCCAAACGAACAAGATTCTGAAGTCAGTGAAATCTTTCCATGGATACCAGCTTGCCAGGGAATACCGCTTTGACTATATCATGGGTAATTATTCGGGGATATGCCTACTGAGTAGCGTGACTGAATGCGGCACAGATGGGGCCTGCCTCGAGCCAACGGTATTCAAATGGAAAGAGGAGCCTGAGATAGGGTTTACACCTATTAATACCATCCCGAATTCGGAGTTGGATAATGACAACATTACCATTTTTGAAGGGGATTGGGATGGCAATGGTTTAGTTGACTTCATGAGGTTTAACACCTCAACGGGGGCAAATAAATTTTACATCAATAGTGGTGGCCTTAATTTCACTACTTCTACCGATAATAACCCGATCACGCCTGCTGATCTCCTTAATGGCTTTCTCTTTTTCGGAGATTTTGATGCGAACGGGACGACGGATATTGTTTGGCATGACCTGATAAGCGGGGAATCCAGTTGGTATATTAACCAAGGATACTCGGCGGGGGATTTGAGTTTCCAGAAGAAAACGAATATTATTCCTAATGGTGATTTAGATCCAATCAATGCATCGAATGTAAACCTCTATTTTGCAGATTGGAACGGAGATGGCCGTACTGACCTTCTTGCTTTCCATGCCTCAACCGGCACTAACCGCTTTTACCTTAACAATTCCGTTGATGGCAACAACCTTTCATTTACCCTTGTTGGGACATCTAACCTCATTCCATCTAACCTCATTAGTGGAAGTTCCAACCTCTATTTGATCGATTGGAACGGGGATGGGTTACTGGATATCCTCTGGTATAAGAAGGACCTTGGGACAACCAAGTGGTTTGGCAACACCGGTAACGGCATTAACCTTTCTTTTTCCGCCCCGGTCAATAACCCTATTATCCAAACAGCGCTACAAGGAGGAGATGGTATCCAGTTTGGGGATTGGAATGGGGATGGGCTGGTTGATTTGATGTGGCATAACCAGGACAATGGGACATCAAGATGGTATTTCAACAAAGGAAACCTTACTTTTTTGGAGGCCACTCATGACCTTGATGCCTCTCAGGTTTCTTCCTATCAATCGCTATACTTACTGGATGTAAATGGGGACGGCTATGATGATGCCGTCTTGTATGATCAAGATACTGGAAATAACCGGTGGCTGTTGAATGATGGTAGGTGCCACTTTAACGGGAACGCCAATATCCCCAATGCAATTCCTCCAGGCTCTATTGATCATGGTACCGTTTTTTCCTTTGGCGGGTTCAGTGGCGAAGGTATTGTCGATGCGTTTTGGTATGATAGAAGCAATGGGCAAAATTCCTTCTTCAGGAGCAAAAGCCGAGTGAGCAATTTAGTGGATACCATCGTTGCGGGCAATGGGTTTACCATAGCAATAGATTACCGCCCGCTTACGGATGAGGAGCTTTACACCAAGGAAAACACCGCAGTTTATCCGGAATACGACTTCCAGAATAGGATGTACGTCGTGTGTTCCTATATGGTTGATAACGGGATTGGAGGGGTTAACAAAATGTCCTACCAATATAAAGGCGCCAAGCTGAACCTCCGCGGGCGGGGCTTCAGAGGGTTTACCGAAGTCCACATCAAAGATGAGACGACTGGCGTGACTTCGAGCAAGTATATGAACAGGGACTACCGCTATATTGGTAGCCCCTTGCTAAGGGCGGAAACCAGGCTGGCGGATGGCACTTTAATCAGTGAGACGGAAAACAAGGATACCCTCCTATATTTTTATAACAACAACAACGACCCACTTAGCACGCACTTCGCCTATACCTATCAAAGTACTTCCAAAACCTATGAACTGGATGGTTCGATGGTTTCCAACAGGGCGCAGTTGTGATTTGTCCCCCTGCGTGAATTAGAAAAGGTAGTGAGGATTGA
>CAZAXA010000239.1:0-9203 GCA_964488965.1 uncultured Phaeodactylibacter sp.
CCAATATCGCTTACAACCTGCTGGCCCACACCGCTAATATGGACATCATCGGGCCCATCCTGCTGGGGCTGAAAAAACCGGTGCACATCCTGCAACTGGGCGCCAGCGTCCGGCAGATCGTGGATATGGTGGGGGTCGCGGCGGTGGATGCGCAGGGGAGGTAAGCTTCCGGTTTTTTTTACCCGGCTGAGCGCAGCGAGAACTGGCTCAGGGTTCATGGATCAAAAATATCTGTTGTGAAACGATTACATGCCTTAACCTTAGTCCTGTTTTTTACCGTAACTGCCGCCGCCCAGCAGCAGGAAACCTACGACTATGCGGGTTGTAGCCGCCAGATGATACAGCGGGGGGTGCAGGCTATCCTGATGTGCAACGGGCTGTTCACTTCTGAACGCAGCCTCGATCAGGTCTTTGAGCAGGAACTGGCATACCTGAAAGAACCCGTTGGCACGGCCCGGGGCGGCGATTACGAAGTCGACTGGCAGCGGAAGGCCGTGGCCGTTGGAAAGCCGGAAGAGGGCGTCCCCACCATGCGGGCGGCCTTCCGCGAAGGGCTGGGGTGCGTGATCCTGGCGCCGGATCAAACTTTTGACGATATCGGTTCTCTGCCCATTCTGGAAATGCCGCCTTTGCCGGGCAGGCCCGCCGCCATCCCCTGGCCGGACGGCGACCTGCTGGAGCTTCAACCCCTCCCGCCCTATATCGGCAAGGCTGCCCTGGAGGCCGCCGCCGAATGGGCCTTCGATCGCGAATCGCCCGAGCAGGCGACCCTCAGCCTGCTGGTCGTCCATAAGGGGCAGATCATCCTGGAGCGCTATACGCCGGGGGTGGATATGAAAACGAAGACCCGTACCTGGTCGACCGCCAAGAGCATTGCCGCCACCCTGATAGGCATGCTGGTGGACGAAGGCAAAATGGCCCTGGACGAACCGCTGGGCCTGGAATGGCTGCCCGAAGGGCCTTCCCCCGAGGCGGACCCAAGGAACGAGATCACCCTGCGCCACGTGCTGAACATGTCGAGCGGGCTGTACACGGTGGATAATGACGGCATGGAATACGCCACCGGCTCGGGCCTGTCCTACTGGGCCGGCGCCAGCTCTGCCAACGGCGCCCGCAGCCGCGGCCTGATCCGCAAGCCCGGAACTTACTGGGATTACGAAAACTACGATACCATCCTCGGGGTGCTGGCCATGAAAAAGTCCCTGGGAGACTCCATCAGCTATCTGGAATTTCCGCGCCGCGCCCTGCTCGGCCGGATCGGCATGCGCAACACCCTCCTGAGCACCGACCGCTTCGGCGATTTTATCCTCAGCAGCCAGGTGTACACCAATGCCCGCGACCTGGCGCGCTTCGGCCTGTTATACCTGCAAAATGGCGTCTGGAACGGCGAGCGGCTCCTTTCGGAAGAGTGGATCAGGTTCGTCCGCACCCCGGCCCCCTCTACTGCCGAACGCGGAAACTTCTACGGCGGCCAGTGGTGGCTGGTCCCCGATGATCGCACCGATGTGCCGAAGGATGCCTATTCCACCGCCGGCAACCGGGGACAGTACGTCATCGTTGACCCTGCCCATGAGCTGGTGATCGTCCGCCGGGGGCTGGACTACGGGCAGCAGGGATTTGACCGGTGGGATTTGCTGAGGGAAGTGTTGAAAGCGTTTAAGTAAAAAGCGGAGGCCTGCTCAATAGTTACTCTTTTTAGCCCTTTTCCTACCCAACGCCGGCGCCGCCATTCTCGTCCTGTAAATAGATCAAGTAAACCCGTCCTATGAAAAAAACAACCTTAAAATGGCTTTGGGCGGCCACCCTTGTATGTACCTGTTCATGGGCGGTCGCCTATGATTTTACAGTCGAGGGTTATCTGCTTTACCAGGGCGCTCCCTTCGAGGGCGCAAGTGTGGTTTTTTATACAGCATCCTCCGACCGGATAGAGGTGATATCTGATTCGAACGGCTATTACTCGCATACTTTCGGCATACCCGATGGTTCGACGGAATCCATTCAGTTAGAGTCCATTGATCATTGCTCCGGGATAGCCCAGGTACAGTTGATCACCCCCTTCGAAGGAGTGCTTCGCCTCGACCTGGAGCTTTGCAGCGGGCCGGTGTACAATGAATGCCAGGCAGGTTTTTACTACTATCAGGAAAACCCCGATAACTTTCTTCAGTTTTCCTTTTTCAATTATTCCTTTGGCGTATCGCCTGTTACAGCCTACAACTGGGATTTTGGCGACGGAACCGCCTCAACGGAACCGGATCCGGTACATACTTATTCCCAGGCAGGAGAATATATGGCCGTTTTGGCCATTACGACTGAAGACAGCTGTACGGCTACGTATTCCGAGCTGATACGGGCGTTCAATATCTGGGGAGATTGTTTTGCCGAATTCCGCTACGCTGAAAACCCCGCCGATTCCATGTCCCTTCAATTCACGGATCTTTCACAAGGGGATATCGCCTCCTGGAACTGGGATTTTGGCGACGGGAGCGCCAGCGGAGAACAAAACCCCTATCACACTTTTGCGGAACCGGGATATTATCTGGTGACGCTGGCTATTTATACTGCCGACGACTGTTACAATTATTTCAGCAATTACATCTGTGTGGGAGACTGTGGCGGGATAGGCTGGGAAGAATGTTACGCCGGCTTCAGCAGCCAGGCCGATCCTGCTGATTCCCTGGCGATCACCTTCACCGACCAGTCCTTCTCATGGAACGGCGAGGTGAACGCCTGGTTCTGGGACTTCGGCGACGGATCCTCCGGGGAAGGGCAATCTCCGGTTCACCGTTATGACAGTGCAGGCGTTTACACGGTTACGCTCACCATCACCAGCGATGCGGGCTGCAGAAGCATGGTAGCCTATCCGGTTTGGGTGGGGGTTGCTCCCTGCGCCTGCCCGGCCTATTATGCCCCTGTCTGCGTCACCCTGCCGGATGGAACGACAACTATGTTTGAGAACAGCTGCTGGGCCATCTGCAGCGGTTTCCCGGATTATTATTACTGCGACGGGCAGTCCTGCGGCGCCTCATTCTGGTCTTATCCTACCGAGCCTGGCGGGCTCACTTTGCAGTTTGAGGATGCAAGCTGGGGCGATGTGGGTTCGTGGTTATGGGATTTTGGCGACGGCGTTTTTGGAACGGGTCCGGCGACTCAACACACTTATGCAGAGCCGGGAGTATATGTGGTTAGCCTGACGATCCAGGCAGCTGATTCGTGCAGCAGTACGGTAAAATATGAGGTGTATGTAGGTGAAACGGTTTTCCAGGGAGGCTGCCAGGCTTTTTTCTGGTTCGAACAGGATGCTGCCGACCCGCTGGCTTTCCAGTTTATTAATGAATCATTCGGGGATTTCATCGCCTATACCTGGGACTTCGGTGATGGCAACAGTTCGGCGGAAGCCAACCCGGCCCATACCTATGCCGGGGAAGGGAATTATATCGTCACCCTGTCCGGGGCCACTGCCGAGGGCTGTTCTTCTTCCTATTCCATGAACTTGCTCTCTACCTCTGAAGCATACTACAATGCAGCGTGCCAGGCCCTTTTTATCCCGGTGATCAATGGGTTGAACGTAGGCTTCTATGATGTGTCCCTGGGAGATGTAACAGCCCGCGCCTGGGATTTCGGCGACGGAACAAGCAGCAGCGAAGCATTTGCCAGTAAAACCTATCCCCAGGCAGGAGTCTATTTGGTGACCTTAAGCATTACGGCCGCCGATGGCTGTACCAGCCGCTTTTCTACTATGCTCAACCTTGCCGACGGGCTGATCAGGGGCGACGCCGGTTCGGCGGCTATCCCGGTAAATACCTCTTCGGCCCTTAAACAACTTCAGGATTTGCGTCTTGCCCCGAACCCGGCGGGCGACGAAACCGGCCTGATCTTTACCCAGCCGGCAGGCGGGGATGTGTTTGTCAGCATTGTCAGCCCGAGCGGGCAGGAATTGTGGAGGAGGAAGTTTTTCGTTGCCGGCGGGCCCGGGCGCATCGAATTGCCGCTGCAGGGGCTTAGCCCGGGATTTTATCTGGTTAAGGTTTCAAACAGGGCGGGGTCGAAGGCGCTGAAGCTCGTAAAAAGTTGAAAACCCTTCATACTCTTTCCGCTGGAACAAGCCCGGTCAGTTCGGCCCCGCCAGTTCCTCCAGGGCATCCTCCATTCTGCGCGGCTGGTAGCCCAGGGCGTATGCTTTCTCACTGCTCAGGCTGACATCGGCGGGGCGGGGGGCGGGCATGGCCACGCCGGCCTGCCTGCCGGGCTGCACCAGCCGTTCGTCGGCGCCGAAGGCGCGGGCGATCTGGCTGGCCATATCGAAGCGGGAAGCCGCCTCCGGGCCGCCCAGGTGGTAGAAACCTGTAGCGCCGAGGTTCAGCAGCATCAGCAGGCCCTGGGCGGCATCCTGCACGTAGGCGGGCGTGCGGTACTCATCGACGAAAGCGGGCAGGGGCTGGCCGGCCCGCAGGCTTTCCACCCATTGTTTCATAAAGTTGGCGCCCCAGCCGTAAAGCAAAGGCAGGCGGACGACGGCCGCCTCCGGGCAGGCGAGCAATACGCCCTGTTCGGCCGCCGCCTTGTGCATGCCGTAGGTGCAGATAGGGGAGGGAGTGCACTCTTCTTCGTAGGGGGCGTTCTGGCCGTCGAACACCAGGTCGGTGGACGTAAAAATGAAGGGTATGCCGGCATCGCGGGCGTAGGCCGCCAGGGTGATGGCGGCATCCACATTGACCAGCTTCGACGCCTGAGGGTGTAGCTCGCACCAGTTGGGGCTGGAGGCGGCGGCCAGGTGAATGATGGCGCCGGGGCGGAGTTCTTTGAGACGTTTCAGCACTTCCCCACGGCTGGAAAGGTCAAGCTGTTCAGCAGGCAATTCCGGCTTTTTCAGGTGGTAGATACCGGTGAAAGGGCGGCCCTGCTCCTGCAGGAGGCGGGCCAGGTGAGAACCCAGAAATCCGGAAACGCCGGTGATGAGTATAGCCACAGGCCTATTGTTTTACAATCTTGTACGCAAAGGTACGCTTTCCGGTTGTGCCCTGGAGGAAATAAATTCCCGCCGGCAGGCCGGATAGGAAAACATCCCCGGGTAGCTGTAAAGCCCGCCACCTGCGAAAGAGCTGGCCGTGAATGTTGCGCAGGGTGAGATCCAGAGGCGCTTCGGAGGCGCCTTCCAGCCTCAGCCTTCCAGATGTGGGGTTGGGGGCCGGCCGAAATAACCCCGGATCGGCAATGGCGGCCAGCCCGGTGGCCTCATCGATGAGCACGTGCAGCAGGATCTGCCTTTCGGCTATGGAAATCCCATTTCTCCATTCTGTCGCCTCTATACCGAAAACGTAATGCCCGGGCAGGCAGGGCGCGTTCCAGGCCAGGCTTCCGGTACTTGGGCCGATCTCCAGGCTGTTGGTGCAACCGTCAAACTCCTGGGGAAACAGGTAGGACATGGGGCCCGCCGGCTCTATCAGCCTGTAACTAATGCTGTCGCCATCGAGCTCATAAATGTTGGGGTTATGGGTGAATGCCGATCCGGGCAGGCCGATATCTACCGGTGGTTGCAAAGGGGTGGCCTGGCTGTTGCATCCCTGAAACATGGGGCTGAGTAAAGTGTAAGTATTACTGATCCTCACGGGGATATCCGGTTCGGATTGAAAACTGAGAATGTCATCGGGGTAGCAGCATTCTTCAATGCTCAGAGCGTATGTCCCTCTGGCTGGATAGGTATGCTCGGCCAGGTAGAGCGCCCGAACGGTTTCCCATTCCAGTTGAACGGCAGAGACGAGCGCCGCCTGCTCGCAACTTCCGTCCCCCCAGCACAATTCTACGGAAGCCGGAACGCTGGAAGGTTCCTGGCCGTGAAAATAAAGAGCGGCCTGCGCCCTTAGCGTCAGTGAACTGGCGCAGTCGCCCACTTGCTCAACGGAAATATCCCCGCCCCGGATTTCAGGCTGGGCCATGGCGGAAGCGCAAAGCGTCAGAAGGAGAGAAGTAATCATAGCTTTCATATATATGGTTTTGGTTTAAAAATGAACGCAACCTGCCGGGTAGATTAAAACCGTTTTTTAGATTTATACTTCCTGCCCCAAAAGAAATACCCTACATTTGCGTTCCCTGAGAGAAGCGCAGGCGGGGACACCGGACAACAACGCAACCTCCCCCCCGAAGAATTGTTATTTTATTCAGCGTGGGTACCCCAGCTTAAGCCTGGAAAACCAGTTACATTTTATCCTGCCCCGGAGCACCCCGGGATAAAATGCAACAAAAATTCAATAAACGCAACAGCAACGATATACCATGCAGTTTCTGTACCCGACATTTCTGTTCGCCCTGGCCGCGTTAGCCATACCGATAATCATCCACCTCTTCTATTTCCGGCGCTTCAAGAAGGTTTACTTCACCAATGTGCGCTTCCTGAAGGAGGTTAAGGAAGAGACCAGCGCCCGCTCCCGGCTGCGCAACCTGCTGGTGTTGCTGATGCGCCTGCTTGCCGTGGCCTTTCTGGCGCTGGCCTTTGCCCAGCCTTTCATCCCGGCCAAAGACGCAGCGGCACGGGCCGGCGCCAAGGCCGTCAGCATTTTTATCGATAACTCCTTCAGCATGGAAGCCCTCAGCCAGGATGTGCCCCTGCTGGAGAAGGCCAAACAGCGCGCACGGGAGGCCGTGCAGGCCTACGCTCCCGACGACCAGTTCCAGATTCTGACCCACGATTTCGAAGGGCGCCACCAGCGCCTCGTCGGCCGCGACGACGCCCTGGCCCTCATCGACGAGGTGGCCATCAGCCCCGAGGTGAAAACCCTCTCCGAGGTGCTCACCCGCCAGCGCCAGGCCCTCCATACCGGCAGGACGGGCAACCACCTGTCCTATATGATCTCCGACTTTCAGCGCAGCATCACCGATATCGAGAACTACGCCGACACCACCCTGGAACTCAACCTCATCCCCCTGCAGGCCGTACAGGAGCGCAATATCAGCATCGACTCCGCATGGTTCAACGCGCTGGCGCCCATGGCCAACCAGGCCAACCCGCTGGTCGTCAAAGTGCGCAACTTCAGCGGGGAGGATGCCGAAAATATTCGCCTGTCCATCCGTTATGAAGGGCAAACCAAGCCGGTTGGCGCCCTTTCCATTCCCGCCAACTCGGCCATCCTGGATACGGTCAACCTCTCTATCCAGCGCACCGGCTGGCACGAGGCCGAACTGGCCGTCACCGATTACCCGATACAGTTCGACGATACCTACTATTTTACCTTCAACGTCCGGGAACAGATCAATGTGCTGGCCATCAACGAGGCGCAGCCGGACCGATACCTGACCGCCGCCTTTGCCGGCATGGCCAGCTTCAAAATCGACAACCTGCTCAGCCAGAACCTCGACTACTCCACCTTCGCCAATTACCAGCTCATCGTCGCCAACGGCCTGAACAACATGTCCACCGGCCTGGGCTTTGAGCTGGCCCAGTTCGTAAAGGAAGGCGGCAACCTGCTGGTTTTCCCCGGCCGCAACGCCAGCCTCGACGCCTATCGCAGCTTCCTGGCCGCTTTCTCCGCCGGCGAATTGCAGGCCTTCGAAGAGCAGCCCCGCGTCGTGGGCACGGTCAATACCGAGGAGTTTATCTTCAACGACGTCTTCGAGAACAAAAGCTCCAACCTCAAACTGCCGGCAACGGAAGGGAACTTCCGCCTGCCCGCTTCCGCCAGCCTGGGGATGGAACGCCTGCTCACTTACCGCGACGGCAACACTTACCTGGCCAAATATCAGGTGGAAAAAGGCCACCTCTACCTCTGCGCCGCTCCCCTCGACGAGCAGTACAACAACCTGGTACGCAACGGGGAGGTCTTCATTCCCATGCTCTACAAAATGGCCATCTCCTCCGGCAAAGGGCAGAAGATAGCCTATGCCATCGGCAGAGATGAGGTGATCGAGGCCAGCCACCAGGCCGCCAGTTCTGACATTGTCTACAAGTTGAAAGGACAGGGGGAAGAGTTCATCCCCGAGCAGCGCATCATCGGCGCCAAAGTCTTCCTGTCCGTCGGTAATCAGGCACGGGAAGCCGGTTACTATACCCTCTTCCTGAACCCGGACAACCCCCTGGGCGTGTATGCCTTCAACTACGACCGCCGCGAGTCGGAGCTGGCCTACTACGCCCCGGACGCCCTGCGCGAACGCGTCGGCGAACAGGCCAACATTATCGAAATCTCCGACGCGGCAGTGCTCACCGCCCGCATCGAAGAGCAAAGCCAGGGCGTCAGCCTCTGGCGCTGGTGCCTGATCCTGGCGCTGGTTTTTCTGGCGGGAGAGGTGTTGTTGTTGCGGTTGTGGAAGGTGTGAAGCGGCGCCCGTTAGAGATGTTTGGAGGTGGTGCTTTGGCAGCGAAAATGTTCGATTTGGGGTTCTCACAAAGGCATTTTTGAGCTTCATAGTGGTGCTATGGGGCGAAAAAATGGCGAAGTGAGGTTTCCAAAGCGGTCATTTGCAGCCCAAACGGCCACCTCCAAATAAGCTCTTAATCAAACAAAGTGTTCATATCCAATGCATCCTTGACCATCCGCAGCGAATACTGGTTTTGCTGCAGCCCAAAGGTGGTGATCATAGTGAGCAAAAGCGTTTTCCTCGTGTTGGTTTCCATCCGGAAGGCCGTTAGCTTATTGGCCAGTTGATCGGCATAAGATTTAGTAATGCTGTAAGGAGCAACCGAGAATTTCATCTCACAGATATTGATGACCCGGTCATTGCGGTCGATCAGCATGTCGATTTGATCTCAGCATTCCTCCGGGCCGTTGCGCCAAAGCTTCCACTACGGATATATGCTTTTCGGATCGCTTAAAAAGGGATTGATACAGCGAATCGTATTCCAGCCTTAACAGCCCGGTAGGAGAAAAGAACATCCGGTCAATGTTCTGAGCGACGCTTCGGTTGGGTTGAATATTTTCGAGATAAAACGGTAATCCGCCCATTGCCATATACAGCTCAAGCAGTTGATAACGGTCATATTCTGCCCCTTTTGCCTGGAGGAAGGCTTCCGTTTCGGTTAGGGTAAAGGGCTGAAGCAGGATGAAGTATTATTTTTAGCGGTAAGGCGCCTAAATATACATATAACCGCTGGATTTCATTTTAAATTTTAGCGATTATGCTGTAAAAAATGTCATTTGCCGCCTGCCCCGACCTCTGCCCCAACGACCCCGATGACGACATCGACGGCGACGGCATCTGCGGGGATGTGGACAACT
>CAZAXA010000240.1:0-9069 GCA_964488965.1 uncultured Phaeodactylibacter sp.
CTCAACCTCAACCTCAACCTCAACCTCAACCTCAACCTCAGCCAATCCGCCTGTAAAAATCCAGCAGCAGTTGCTCCTCCTTTTCCCAGTTCAGCACCATACCGGCCCGCAGGCAGTTATCCCGTATCTGGTTGTATAGCCTTTCATCTTCCAGGAGCGTATTAACGGCCGTGCTTATGGCGGTGGGCGACAATTCTTTCAGCAGCACAAACACTCCGTATTCCTGCTGCAGTGCGAGGTATTCCGGGAAGGCCATATTCAGCGACGGCACCCCTGCCTGGATATAATCGAAAGCCTTGTTGGCCAGCGAGTAGTAGTAACTCAGGCCCTTGTTTTCCAGCAGGTTGAGGCCGATGTGCGCCTGTGGGGTAAGGGCATGCAGCTCCGCCGGACTGAGGTAACCCAGAAAACGCACTTTGCCATCCAGGCGTTGCCGCCGTACCTGTTCCCTTAAGTTTTCTGACAGATCCCCTTCCCCTGCCAGCCAGAGTTCAGCTCCCTCAATTTCATGCATAGCCCCGATGACGAATTCCAGCCCCCGCCCCTCGTTGAGAACGCCCTGATAAAGGATGGCCGGCCTGCCGGAAACCGGCTCGGCGGCCTTTGCCGGCCTGCCGGAGAGCCGCGGCACATTGCGGATCACTGAAAAAGGGGCGCCGTAGCGCTCCTCCAGCAGGCCGGCCAGCCCTTTCCCCACCGTATAAGCATACTTCAGCCGCGGGACGGTAAGGCGGGCCACTCCCTCCCAGATGCGCTTCACCGCCGGGCGGCGCGCCACTTCCGGCACTTCCGTGAAATATTCATGGGCATCATAGACACATGGCTTTCCTTTGAGGCGGCTAACCAGAAAGCCGGGGAGGATGGTGTCCAGGTCGACAGCGCATACCACATCAAAAGGGGTGGCCAGCAGGAAAAAGAAGAGGCGGAGGTTGTATTCCAGGTAAAAGAGCTTGCCTTTTTCGAAAAAACAGGGCAGGCGCTTCTGCCGGAAAGGCTCTTCCTTCAGCGGCCGGGAGGACGCCCGCTTTCGCCCCACCAGCCAAACCTCATAGCCCGCCCCGGCCAGGCTCGTGCAGATGCGGATCATGCGCTGGTCGTAGGTCAGGTCGTTGGTGACGGTGCAGAGAATGCGGGGCATAAGCCAGATCAGGGTTGAGCTGCTTTAAGGGTTGAATATACTAAGCCGTCTTTGTATTACCGCCTTTTCGTTGCTCCAATACTCCAACATTCCACCACTCCATTTTGAGGAGATCCTTTAAGTAAGCCTAAATTTCAGGCCCGCGCTCCAGTATGCCCGAAAACGTTAAAGTAACAAAGCAGTAGCAGGCATATTGCAGAAATGCGCTTTTTCCTTCTTCCCAAATACCATAAATTTGCTACATTGTGTTATATCTGTTACCTCAACAACCATTACTATGAAGCATTACACCCTTTTTCTTTTTATCGCCCTGGCGGCCGCCGCTTCCGGGTGTGTAAGCCTGAAAGAACACCAGGAACTGCAGGAGCAGTATGAATACCAAAAATCCCAGGCCGAACTTGCCGACTCTCTGAGCAACGAGTACAACAAGCTCGCCGAAGAAAAACGGCTGATGGAGATCGACGTGCGCAATGCGCGCCTGGAAGTAGAGCAGTACCTGGTGACCAATAACAGCCTGCGCCGCAGCTATACGGAGTTGCTCGACCGGGTGGAGGGCCTGAAGAAAGACCGCGACGAACTCGATATTACGGCATCCTATGAGAAGTACCACCTGGAACGGCAGCTTTCCGACCAGATGTATAATCTCGATGAGAGCCGCAGGCGCCGGGAAGGCCTGGAGTACGAACTGTACCAGAAAGATACCCGGCTCAACGCCATGGAGTACGATTACACCAGCATGAAAGGCGCCCTCCAGGAAAGGAATATCCGCATCCAGGAACTGGAACAGATGCTCGATATCAAGGAAGATAATATGAAGGACGTGCGGGAGCGCCTCAACGCCATCATGCGCCGCTTCTCCAGCACCGACCTTTCCGCCGAGGAGAAAAACGGCAAATTGTACCTTTCGCTCAGTTCCAACCTGCTTTTCCCCAGCGGCAGCACCCGCATCGACGCCGAAGGGCAAAGGGCGCTGCGCGAACTGGCCGAAGCCCTGAAAAATAACCCGGATATCGACATCATGGTAGAAGGGCATACCGACTCCGACGGCGACGCCCTCAGCAACTGGAAACTCAGCGCCGAACGCGCCGTATCCGTCACTAACCTGCTGGTGTCCAACGGCGTCAAGCCGGAGCGGATCACCGCCGCAGGCAGGGGCGAGTACCAACCTAAAGCGCCCAATAATAACGCAGCCGGCAAAGCCATGAACCGGCGGACCGAGATCATCATCTCTCCGAAACTGGATGAACTGTATCAGTTCCTGGGAGGGAAGGGGTGAGCGGTTGAGGTTGAGGTTGAGGCTGAGGTTGAGGTTGAGGTTGAGGCTGAGGTTGAGATGAAAATCAAAAATTTTACCCGGCTCACAGAGATTTATCCTGCTGACTGGACGGACGGGCAAAAATTAAAAATCAAAGATCAAAAGGCTCCTGCTCTTATTCCCCATACTGGCTTTTAGCCTCCCCGCTTTTGCTCAGCAGCGATGCGCTGTTCAGCAGCGGCCTTTCAGCGCCTCCGCTGATGCCCCGGTTGCGGAATGGCAGGAAGGGGTAATTACTATCCCTCTGGCGGTGCATATCGTATGGAACCGCCCGGAAGAGAACATCTCCGACGAGCAGGTGCGGTCGCAGGTCGAGGTGCTGAACCGGGACTATCGGGCGCTTAATACCGAGATCCCTGATGTTCCGGGCATTTTCGCTTCTGCCGTTGCCGATATGGAGATCGGGTTCTGCCTGGTGGCCATCACCCGTACGCAGACGAGCCTTGCCGGCATTGCCAATCTTTATTCCGGCGGCCGGCGGAGGGTTTGCCACAGTTCCCTGGGAGGGCATGACGCTCTGGGCGGCGGCCATTACCTCAACGTTTGGGTAAGCGCCCGCGCCGACGGCGCCTGCGGGGAGGGCACCTTCCCTGATGACGAACAGGCGCCGGCCGATGAGCAGGGCGTATTCATCCGCCCCGAATGTTTTGGGGCCGTGGGCACGGCCAGCGCCCCCTTTAACCTGGGCCGGACCGCCACCCATGAGATCGGGCATTTTCTCAACCTGAAACACCTCTGGGGCGACGGGCTGGAAGACCCCCTCTGCCAATCTGACGACATGGTGGAGGACACCGAAGAGCAGGCTTACAGCTATGCCGAATTCACCGGGCAGTCCTGCCCGGTTCATCCCAGTTTTTCCTGCGGCACCCCCGATATGTTCATGAACTTCATGAACCTGCCTGCCGACCGCTGCATGTCCTTTTTTACCCATGGCCAAAAGGAACGGGCCCGGGCGGCCCTGCAAACCTACCGGCCGGGCCTGCTCGATGCTTCCTGCCTGCCGACAGGCCTGCCCGCCGGCCCGGAACAGGCCGAAGAGCCCCGCCTGCTGAACAACCCGGCATCCTCCCGGGCAGCCCTTTGGCTGCCTCAAAAAGATATATTCGAAATTGCAATTTTTGACGCCGGCGGCCGTTTAGTATTCAGCGCCCCCGGAGCATCCGGCGGCATTTATTACATCGAAACCCGTTCATTCATTAGCGGAATTTATTATATAAAAATCAGGAATGGAGGGAAAATACACGCTAAAAAGCTTATTATTGCCAGGTGATCAGAGTGTAGAAAAATTTATTTTTTCAGCCCCCATGTAACCAAAGAGAAAAGCCTACATTATGAGTGTGCGAACTTTTTCTCTTTGCTGCGTGGCCGGGCTGGCTCAATAACCTGGCCGGCATTAACCACACATGCAATCTACTGCTTAAACCAAACCTTGTTCCTGATGAGTATTAATCATCTTATTCCCCCCAGGACACGGGGCCTCCTATTAGCAACCTTCGCAACGATCACCTTACTTTTTGCCGGCTGCGGCCCCAGCGCCAACATGAGCCTGAACAATATGAACAAGGTGATCGAAATGACGAAGGGCCCCTGCTACGGCCGTTGTCCTGTCTTCACCCTTACGATCTACGACAAAGGCATCGCCAGTTACAAAGGAGAAAGATATACCGACCGGCTGGGTACTTATGTTAAAAAACTGGAAAAAGAACAGGTGGAGCGCCTGCTCCGGGAATTCAAAAATGCCAACCTCTGGCAATACAAAGACGCCTACCGGGGCCGCATCCCCGATATGCAAAGTGTTTCCATTACTTACTACGAAGGCAGCCGGAAAAAAACGGTGACCGGCAAAGAAATCCGCCCCAATTCCGTAAAATGGCTGGAAAGCCTGCTCGACCAGGTCGCTCAGTCTTCCGGCGGCTGGGTACAGAAAGAAGCCCGGCAGGAAACCGCTCCGGATTATATCATCCCCAACGAACTGGTCGTCGAACTGGCCCAGGGCGTCGACCCCGAAGAATGGGCCAAAAGTTATGTACAGGCCGATATGCTCCTGGAAAAACGCCTCAACGATACCGATTACTGGGTCTTTTCCTTCGATGACGGCCTGGCCGTTCCCAATGTCCTCCTCGAACAGGTCCGCATGGACAAAAACGTGCTCAGCGCTGAATTCAACAAACAGATTTACGATCAACTGGAAAACAAGGAAGGAGGCGCCGATAAGGCGGCCAAAGCCAAGAGCAGCAACCCGGTTAAGCAATAGGGCCGCTTCCTCCGCTTCCATTTGGCTTTGCTTGTACTGAGCATTTTATTAGTTGCGCAATGCAACTAAAGGTTATATCTTGCAACCAAAAAGGATATGGACCCCCATTTCAACGGCCTCATTCCCGAACTGCGGCGCTACAGCCGGGCGCTGGTGCGGGAACTCAACCTGATCAGCGGTGTCTTTCAGGACACGGGCTACACCTACTCGCAATGCCATGCGCTCTTCGAATTGCAGCAGCATAAAGTGCTCGGCGCCGGAGAGCTGGCAGGCATCCTTCGGCTGGACAAATCCACTGCCAGCCGCCTGCTCAAGGGGCTTCGGGAGCAGGGCCTGGTGAAGTCGGAAACCAATGGCATGGACCAGCGGCAGAAGCTGTTCTCCCTCACTGCCGCCGGGCAGGAAGCCGTCCGTTGCAACAACCGCCTGGCAGACGAACAGGCGGCGGGCGCCCTGGCCCTGCTGGAAGAAGCGGAGCGCCAGGACGCCCTCCGCGGTATACAGATGTATGCCAAAGCCCTGCGCCGGAGCCGCCTGCAGAAGGAATACCGCCTGCGGCCGATACTGGCTGCCGACAACGACAAGGTGGCCCGTATCATCCGCCAGGTCATGACGGAGTATGGCGCGGCAGGGGAAGGCTATTCCATTATGGACCCGGAAGTGGACAACATGTATGAGGCCTACAACAATAGCCGTTCAGCCTTTTTCGTGATCGAACGGCAGGGCGAGGTACTGGGCTGCGGCGGCATCGGCCCCCTGGCAGGCGGCGACGAGCAGGCCTGCGAGCTGAAAAAAATGTATTTCCTGCCGGAACTGCGCGGTTTGGGCCTTGGCAAGCGCCTGGCCCGGCATTGCCTGGATACGGCCCGCGAACTGGGCTACCGGCTGTGCTATCTCGAAACCGTGGAGCGCATGTGGCAGGCCAACAAACTATATCAGCGGCTGGGCTTTAAAAAGCTGGAAAGCGCACTGGGCAATACCGGCCATTCTGCCTGTGAAACTTACTATGCCCTGGAACTCGCCTGAGGGCGTTGCCTGAAGGCAGGGCCACAAAGCGCCGCCTCCAAACATGCGCTGACAATTCTCAGCCTGCAGGCTGGCCGGCGCCATTTGCGCCGGTTGGTCAAAAGGCCTGGCTTTACAGGAATTAAAACCGGATCACCATGCGATACCTGGCCCGCATATACGCCGCTCTGATGGCGGCGGCCTTCCTTCTGGCCGCCAACGGCTGCATTATAGTCAGCGACGATAACAGCGGCAATGTGTTTCCCTGCCTGAGCGGAGAAGGCCCGATGGAAACCGTAGATATAGGCCTGCCTCCATTCACGGGCGTAGAGCTGCGCAGCGATGTGGATGTTTTCCTTTCCCAGGGGCCTGTACAGGAAGTGGAACTCCGCGCCCATGCCAACCTCATCGACGAACTCATACTGGAAGTGGACGGCGGCGACCTGGAAATCCGCGCCCGCAACTGTATTGCCTCCGGGAGCCGCCCGCAGGTGTTCATCACTATGCCCCAACTCGGCCGGGTAGTCAATTCCAGCGCGGCGCCGGTCACCGGCGAGAGCGCCTTTGTGAGCGGCAAGCTGGAAATTTCGGTTCCCGGGAGCGGCGATGTGAACCTGGCTACCATAGCCGATGCTGTAAAGGCCAATATCAGCGGTTCGGGCAATATCCTTCTCGAAGGCGAGGCCGCCGCCCTTAATGTCAAGATCACCGGTTCGGGCAATTTTATGGGGTTCGGGCTGGCCGCAGTTTCCGCCAATGTGCTCATTTCCGGCTCGGGAGACGCCGAAGTAAAAGTGGAGGATTTCCTGGAAGCCCTGCTCAGCGGCAGCGGGGATGTCTTCTTCAAAGGCAACCCGGCGCTGGAAGTATCGCTCACCGGCAGCGGCAAGGTCTTTGATGCCAATTAATTCCGGAATCAGGCAAACATGAGCCATACATGCCCGCCTGATAAAAATCACCGCCGGCAATGACAAATAACATTGAACTCCGCTATGGGCGCTTCTAACTTGGGGGCGCAGCCAAAAAAAGAATATGTTAACCGGTATCATTGCCGCTATTTTGCTGGTATTATTGATATTATTGCTGTGGGTGCTGTTCGCGCCGTTCTCCATCAAGGCCGATACTTACAGCAATGAATACTATCTGAGCTGGGGAGGCGTCGGGAAGGCAGAACTGGTCCCGCTGCCGGATGACCTGCTGATCCGGCTGCGGGTCGCCTTCTGGAAGAAAGAGTTCTACCCCCTGCGCTTTTCGGCAAAAAAAGCAAAGAAAAAAGAAAAGCCGGCCAGGAGTGAAAAACGGAAAAGCCGGAAACCATTTCCCTTCCGGCGGTTAATCCACGTACTTGAATCCTTCAACATAAAATACTTCCGGCTGGAGGTAGACACCGATGATTTCATCTGGAATGCCCGCCTCTGGCCGGTAGTATATGCGATCAAACCGCTGAGGCGGCATGTGTCCGTCAACTTTGAAGGCAGGAATGAGTGCCGCCTGCTGATCCGCAACCGGATCGGGCGCATGGCCTGGGCCTGGCTCAGGGGATGAGAAGAACAATTATTTTAACCTAAATACTCCCACCATGAAGATCAACATTGAAGAGCTGCTTCCAAGGATCACCGACTTCCTGAAATCGGAAGCGAAGACCGACACCGTTATTGGCAAGCAGTTCCAGCTTGGCGAGTACAGTTGTGTACCTGTTATCCGCCTGGGCATGGGCTTTGGTTCCGGGGGCGGCGAGGGCAATGACCCCAAACAGGGCCACGGCGAAGGCTTGGGCGCAGGCGGCGGTATCGGCATCGAACCGATCGGCTTCCTGGTCAGCCGGGGCGCCGAGATCAGCTTCATCTCCACCCGTGCCAAAAGTGGCCTGAGCAGTGCCTTTGACAAGGCGCCGGAGTTGCTGGAAAAGTTCCTGGAACAGCAGAAGATGAAAAAAGAAGAAGCTGTTGAAGCTTAAGTACCAAAGCCTTAGAGATGTTTGGAGGTGGCGCTTTAGTAGCGAAAAAGGCCAATTGTGGGTTCTCGCAAGGTTCATTTTTTGGCGCATAGCAGCGCTACGGGCCAAAAAATAGCCGCAGCGAGGTTCCATAAGTGGGCTTTTGCAGCCTAAATGGCCACCTCCAAACATCTCTTAACCAATGATGTGGCCAAAGCCTGCCGAAGCAGCAACTGCCGGCGGGCTTTGCCGGTTTTGAGAATAACACTAGCCTCATGAGCAGAAAACCCAAGGCCCGCAACGGGCAGAGCTATCCGCTTGGAGCGACCGTGTACGACACCGGCGTCAACTTCTGCCTGTTTTCCAAAAACGCTTCGGCTATAGAGCTGCTGTTGTATGATAAGGAGGATCACCGCTACCCGTCTCATACTTTCTGGCTGGATCCCCGGCAAAACAAGACTTTTTACTACTGGCATATTTTTATAACGAATATCAAACCCGGCCAACTGTACGGCTGGAGGGTGTACGGGCCTTATGCCGCCGACCGGGGTTACCGCTTCGACGGCAACAAGGTGCTGGTCGACCCTTACACCCGGGCGGTGGCCATGGACAGCTACGACCGACAGGCGGCTATCCGGCCGGGCGACAACAGCCCTCAGGCCATCAAAAGCGTGGTAGTTGATGATAAGGCCCCCTACGACTGGGAAGGCGATAAGCCCCTGAACCGCCCCTTTTCCCGGTCTATTATCTATGAAATGCACGTGGGCGGTTTTACCCGGCATCCTAGTTCGGGGCTGCCGGAAGAATGGCGGGGCACCTACCGGGGGCTGGCTGAAAAAATCCCCTACCTCAAATCTCTGGGCATCACGGCCGTGGAATTGCTGCCCGTCCAGCAATTCGACCCCTTCGACGTGCCCAACGAACTGAGCAACTACTGGGGATACAGCCCCATCGCCCTGTTTGCGCCTCACCATGCCTACTCCAGCGCCGCCGGCCCTCTGGGCGCCATCCGGGAGTTCAGGGATATGGTCAAGGCCCTGCACCGGGCGGGCATAGAAGTGATCCTCGATGTAGTGTTCAACCACACCGCCGAGGGCGATGCCGAAGGCCCGACCCTGTCCTTCCGCGGCATTGAGAACCGGGCCTACTACATGCTGAATAAGGAGAATGACCATTACGTATACCAGAACTTCAGCGGCACGGGCAACACCCTGAACGCCAACCATTCGGTAGTGCGCCGGATGATCCGGGATTGCCTCCGCTACTGGGTATCGGAGATGCACATCGACGGCTTCCGCTTCGACCTGGCCTCGGTGCTCTCCAGAGACGAGAACGGGCGGCCCATACAGAACCCCCCGGTGCTCTGGGAAATCGAATCCGACCCGGTGCTGGCCCCCACCAAGATCATCGCCGAGGCCTGG
>CAZAXA010000241.1:0-9062 GCA_964488965.1 uncultured Phaeodactylibacter sp.
CTCTCGGTACGCCGGTTTTCAAGACCGGTGCAATCAACCGCTCTGCCACTCCTCCGATTAGATAATTCCTTCACTTTTAAGGAATTGATAGCCCTTTCGCCTTTTCTAAAAAGCGCATGCAAAGGTAAACCGATTTTAACTAAAATGAAACCTCCGGAGAGAAAAACAGTAAATAGTTGTTATTTCATGTATCTGTAAGGTTTTGTAACTATTTAGGCGGCCGGCTACCTAAATAGTTGCATGGTTTTTATAGAATGATCTGCCAGTTAAAAAATGAAGATATGGATCAGGATACAAAACTTACCATTCGGGCCGCAGTTCCTAAGGACCTCGATGCCGTATGGCAGATGTGGCAGGACATCGTAGCCCAGAAGATTTACTATCCCTACGACGAAAGCTATAGCCGGGAGCAGATCGAGGCCAGCTGGATCAACCTGGGCAACCTGATCGGCGTGGCGGAAGCAGATGGAAAGGTAGCCGGCGCCTATATCGTCAGGCCCAACCAGCCGGGCTACGGGAGCCATGTGGCCAACGCCGCCTATATGGTGGACGCGGCATTCCGGGGAAAGGGCATCGGTAAAAAGCTTTGCAGCCATTCCCTGAAAGCCGCAAAAGCAGCCGGCTACAAGGCCATGCAGTTCAACCTGGTAGTGAGTACCAATACCGCCGCCATCCGCGCCTGGGAAGCCTACGGCTTCAAACGGATCGGCGTAGTGCCGGAAGGCTTTTACCAGGAAGGCCATGGCTATGTGGATGCCTATATCTTCCACCGGTTTTTGTGAAACGCGATACTCTTTTTTTTATTTACTTTTACTCAGTTAGAATTTTCTCATCAAATTTTAAATAATATAAAAACCTCAATCCCCAATTCCTTACCTCCCGGCAGTTTTTTTAAGGTAGAAGAACAAAAAACCTGGCGCTTCTCCTGCCAAAACTGGAAATTGGGGTTCGTCTAAACTTCGTCCAATGGAAATGAAAAATATCAAAGCCGAACTGAAATCAAGGGTGGCCAAAGGCCTGAACTTCGGCATAGAGGCCATGGAGGATATCCTGGATCCGGCTTCCGGCCTGTTCAATGATTTCGTTCTGCTGAAAAGCAAGTACAACGACCTGATGTACGTCTCTTCCATCAACACCATGCCTTACGACCAGATCGAACTGGGGCTGGACCGCCTCCGGAAGGCGCTGCTCGATATGATCGGCAGGATGGATGAGGCCGGGCTGAAAAAACAGCAGGTGGAGCCGGGCCTGAAGGTGCAGGCCCTGCCGACGCGGCGGACGAACTTCTTCAAATTGCTGGATATTCACTTTCAGAACCTGGACAGCATCGTTTATACCGAAATCTACGGCAATGACATCACGGAGCAGTCCCGTGGCCGGGAAGCCGTCTTTAAGATTTATCAGGGTATGCGGCGGAAGTTGAAGGGCAAAACCGACGGCGGGGAGGCCATTGCCTTTTTCCGGGATTATTTTGAGCATGATACCGGCCCGTTCGAGGTCTATTTCAAGAACATCAAACACTTGTTGTCTTATGTGATGGACAGTGATGTGGAGCGGCAATTCTTCCTGGATACGCTGAAGTCCCTCTTCTCCCGCTATGAACTGGCGATGATCCTGTATTATGCCCTGGCGGAGGCCGCTCCCGGTTTCAGGGAACTGACGAAGGAAAGCGGCCTGGTGGATGATACGGTGAAGGCTATCCTGTTGCTGGAGGAAGACCTGCTTTTGCTGGGCCGTTAGCCTGGTTTCGGTAAGCGGCTGCCCGGCAGACAGAGAGTTCCTTATCTTTTGAAAGGATAAATCGTAAATTTGCCCCTTCGATAAACCAAACAACCTCACGTTATGCCTAAAGGATTCCTCATCGATATGGACGGCGTCATATACAGTGGCAACGACCTTATCCCCGGCGCCGATAAATTCATTGCCGAGCTGGCCAGGCGGGATGTTCCTTTCCTGTTCCTGACCAACAACAGCCAGCGCACGCCCCGCGACGTGGTCAACAAGCTGGCCGGCCTGGGCATCGAGACCCAGGAGAGCCACGTGTTCACCAGCGCCATGGCCACCGGCTGGTTCCTGGCCCGGCAGAAGCCTCACGGTACGGCCTATGTGCTGGGAGAAGGCGGCCTGCTGGCCAGCCTGCACGATAACGGGCTGTCGCTGGTATCACAGGACCCCGATTTCGTGGTAGTAGGGGAGGGGCGCAACTTCACCCTGGAGATGGTCAATAACGCCGTGGATATGATCCTCAACGGCGCCAAGCTGGTGGCTACCAACCTCGACCCTTCCCCCAAGAAGAAGGGCTGGAACAACCTGGGCATCAAGGCGGTGATCGCCATGATCGAAGAAGCTACCGGTATACAGGCCTTCTCGGTGGGCAAGCCCAGCCCGGTCATGATGCGGGTGGCCCGCAAGAAGCTGGGCCTGGAAACCGCCGAGACGACCATGATCGGCGATACCATGACCACCGACATACTGGGCGGCCTGCAGGTGGGCTACCGCACCATACTAACCCTCTCCGGAGTATCCAAAAAGTCGGACCTGAAGAACTACGCCTTCTATCCCGACCTGGTGGTTGAAAATGCCGGCGAGGTCGACCTGGACGCCTGGCTGGCGGATTGATAGATAAGAATGGCCATTCAATCAAAAGGGGTTTGTTCCGGAGAGAAAAGGAAGCATTTTGGGCTGAAAACCAAAAGCATCCAAAATGAAAACACTACATCATCTGATTGGCGCACTGGAGGCCCACAGCAGGAGCAGCAACCCCGAAGACGTACTCTACCTTTTATCGCTCTTCAATGCCTGCGAAGGGGCAGGCTGGGAGCAGTACATTTCCGGCCCGGGCAATAAGCCCGTTTTTCAGAATGATCATTTCCGGCTTGTCCTGATCGGGTGGGATGGTTATGCGCAAAGCAAAAAACACGGCCACCCGGAAGGCGGCTGCCTGCTGAAGGTATTATCCGGAAGTTTGCTGGAGACCAGGTTCGACCCCTTTGACCCGAGCCTTGTATCCGGGCGGCACTATTTTTCCAGAGGCGATATATCCTACATCCATGACGCCCTGGCCTATCACATCGTAGAGAATCCTCATCCTGAGCCGGCCGTTTCGCTGCATTTGTATTCGCCGGGAGCGCATGTATCCAGGGTCCTTCAGGCGAATGCACTGATGACAGAGGGGGTTGGGGCATAGGGAAATGGCAGGAACATGAGCCGTCCCACATTTTTCATGCCGGGACGATAAAACACGCCTGCCCGCTCGCCAGCGGCTTCCAGTCCAGAATTCAGGATGGCTCATGTTCCTTGCCTCACAGTTCCCGAACCCAGATATTGCGGAAGCGGACCCTGTCGCCATGGTCCTGAAGGATCAGGGGCAGTTTGTCGGGATGGGGAACGTAATGCGGCTCTCCCCGGTAGATGCAGGGCCCTTTCAGTTCAAAGTGGTTCTGGATCAGCACCCCGTTGTGGAAGGCGGTGATCGTCGCCGGCCTGATCAGGGCGCCGTCTGTGCCGAATCTGGGCGCCATGAAGACGATGTCGTAGGATTGCCATTCGCCGGGGGGGCGGCAGGCATTGGCCAGGGGGATGGACTGTTTGTACATGGCGCCGGCCTGCCCGTTGGAGTAGGTGGGGTTTTCGTAAGAGTTCAGCACCTGGATTTCGTAATGGCTCATCAGGAAGATGCCGCTGTTGCTGTATTGCTGGCTGGTTTTGCCTGCATCTGCCGGGGAAAGCCACTCGATGTGCAGTTGAATATCTCCAAAGGCCTGCCGGGTTTCTATGGCGCCGGCCCCGGGCACTACGATCATGGCGCCGTCTTTGACTTCCCAGCCGGCCTCCTGTTCTTCGAAGGCCTTCATGGCCGCGCGCTTTTTGGCGATGGCCTCCACTTCCGCCATGTTTCCGCCATAGCCCAGTACCGTTTTGCGCCATTGGGAAAGATCCGTCCCGTCGAACAGGATGACGGCATCGGAAGGAGGGTTGGAGGGGAAGATGCCCGGCGTCACCTTTTCAGGGACGGGTTCCCATACTTCGGTCAATGCCGGGTCGATCTCCTGCCCGGAGAGGGCCAGTGAAAAACCAAGAAGTACGATACTGAGGAATTCCTTTTTCATATTTGATCGAGTTTTAGGCCAATATCAGGAAATATGGCCAAAAGAGGGAAAATTTTCCCCTTTTGATCATTGCGCCGGGCTGCCGGGCCATTTTCTTTGCCATTTGAAGCAGATTTACGTATCTTACTTTTCCCCGGATTGGATCAAAACCCCGTCAAATGGAAGAGAAAACAGCATCCCGCCTGCCCGTTATCAACTGCCATACCCACATTTTTACCGGAGACCATGTGCCTCCTCATCTCGCCCGGACCTTCGTATGGTGGCCGTTTTATTACCTCCTGTCCCTGCCGCTGATCCTTTGGGGGGTGAAGTCCTGGAATAAATGGGCCGACGCCATTCAGTTCTCGCCCGCCTACCGGGCGGGGAAGAGGGCGTGGTATAAGTTCAGCATCTGGATAAGCCGAACATGGCTGCTCAATATTTTGCAATGGATCGCAGGCGCCCTGGCTATCATTCACGTATTTTATATCCTTTTCGACTGGATCAGCCTGGTAGTCAGCCCCGATGATTCGATGGCCAACAGGTGGCTAATGGCCCTGCGGCTCAGGCTGGAAGAATGGCATATTCTCTTCACCATCAATAGTTTTTTCATAAAATTGGCGCTGGTTGTCGCCATAATGGTGTTCTTCAGGCCCGGGCGCAACTTCATTTTCTTCATTCTGAGGCGGCTGTGGGGCTTCTTCCAGTTGCTTCCCGGAAAGATGACCACGGAATTGATCGAGCGCTATATCCTGCTGTGCCGGTTCACCCTGTACAAGCATCAGCGCGGCGTGATGGCCAAGCTCAGGGCCCAGTATCCGCCCGGAACAGGTTTTGTGGTGCTTCCGATGGACATGAAATATATGGAAGCGGGCAAACTGCGCGCCAGGGGCGATTTCTACAAACAGATGGAAGAACTGGCCGATCTCAAAAAGGATAAGGACTATAAAGACACCCTCTTTCCCTTCGTTTTCATTGACCCCCGCCGCATACGCGAGGAGGAAGGGTTCTTCCGTTACAGTTTCCGGGACGGGCAGGTAAGCCTGGAAGATTGTTTCCTCAGGGAATACATGGAGGGCCACCGCTTCAGCGGGTTCAAAATCTACCCGGCCCTGGGCTATTATCCTTTTGAAGAGGATCTGTTGCCCCTGTGGAAATATGCCGCCGACAGGGGCCTGCCCATTACCACTCACTGCATCCGCGGCACCATTTACTACCGGGGCAGGAAGAAGCGCGAATGGGACGAGCATCCGGTTTTTGAAGAATCTACCCGGGGAGGAGGCATGGCGCCCATGCTGTTGCCGGAACGCAAGAACGAGGCCTTTCAACTCAACTTTACCCATCCCATGAACTACCTCTGCCTGCTGGAGGAGCCCTTGCTGCGCAAACTGGTAAGCAATGCACGGGACAACCGCATCCGCGAGCTGTTCGGGTATAACGGGCCGGATAAAACGCTCAGCCACGGCCTCAGCCGGCTGAAGGTATGCTTCGCCCATTTCGGCGGCGAGGACCAGTGGAAGAGGTACCTCGAACTGGACCGCTACAATTACAGCCTGCAGCTGATCCGCAACCCGGGCAGAGGCATAGACTTTCTCTACAACCGGAAAGGGAAGCGCTCCGAGGCCAAGCTGGAGCAGGTATGGAAGTATGCCGACTGGTATTCCATCATATGCAGTATCATGCTGCAATATCCCAATGTGTACAGCGATATCAGCTATATCCTGCACGACGAGGCCATATTCCCGCTGCTGAAACAAACGCTGCAACCCGAAAATGAGAAACTGCGCAGCAGGGTGCTCTACGGCACGGATTTCTACGTAGTACGCAACCATAAATCTGATAAACAGATCGTAACCGACACGCTGGCCGCGCTGGATGAGGAGGAGTTCAACCTCATTGCCCGGGAGAACCCGAGGAGGTTCCTGGGGTTGGATGCCTGAGCGGGGCAAGGTACTGAATGGCTTTCCCCGAAAGTATTTGTACGGCTTCGTAAAAAAAGATAGGAGGAAGCAGTTTATGGCACATTGGAAATAGTTATATTTAATGGATAATTGTTTTTTCTGTACTACTAACAAAAAATCACATGTTAAAACCCATGCTGTTCCTTGCCCTGCTGGCCGCCCTGCTGGCCGCTCAATGCGGTTCTCCCACAACGGAAGGCGAGGCCTCTGCCCAGGAAGCGGAGCCGGAACCTGATTCCTATGGCCCCTTTGAAGCGGCCAGCCTGCGCTTCGAGCAAAATGCCACCGACGGCGATTTCGAAGTGGTGTTCGAGCTCACCGGCGGCGATGAAGGCCTGACCAGGCTCAAAGTAGTGTCGCCCGCCGGCGATATGCTCATCGACTTCACCTCCCACGGCGACGAAAGCTCGGGCATCCGGAAGTTCCTCATGGAATCGCCGGAACCCGAAGATATGGAAAGCATGAAGAAGGCCTTCCCGGAAGGCGCCTACCAGTTCACAGGGATCGATACCGAAGACAATGGCTTCAAAGGCGAGGCTACGCTTAGCCATCAGTTGCCGGATACGGCTTCCATAACGAACCCGCCGGCGGAGGCTGAAGGCGTGGCCACGGAAGGCCTGGTGGTCAAGTGGGCCCCGGTAGAGGGCGTTTCCGCCTATATCATAGAGGTGGAAGCCGAAGGGGAGGGGATGAATGCCAGCATTACGGCCACACTGCCGGGTTCGGCTCAGTCTTTTGCCGTGCCCGATGGGTTTCTGCAGCCCGGCGCCGAATACAAGCTGGCGATAGGCACTGTGGCGGAAGGCGGCAACCGGTCCTTTGTCGAATCTACCTTTACTACTGCGGGGGGAGAAGAGTAAGCATAAGGCGCCCTGGAAACCTTTGAGGTTTTCAAAACCTCAAAGGTTTTTTTTCTTTCCAAATCCTGCCGTCTTCTCTGATATGCCAGGTGCTTTCTTCCTTTTTGAGGAAGGAGGTGAAGAGGTGTTCGGCCGCCATTATTCGGATGTCCGGTTCCGCCGGGGCCAGGCCTCCGTCCCGGTAAGGCTTTGTAAGCATCAGTCCTCATACCGGGATCAACTCCGATTTTATCTTTACCTTTAAGGGGCAAATACCTGCCCTATGCTAAAGAATATATGCTTTCTTTCGGCCCTGCTGCTGTCCTCCTGCCATTTCACCCAACCCCCTGTGCCGCCGGCCGCGACGAGTGGCGGCAGCCCCGTCTACCTGGCCAACCCGCTCATGGGGACGGACTCCGGGTTCAGCCTGTCTAACGGCAATACCTACCCTGCCGTTGCGCTGCCGTGGGGCATGAACTTCTGGACGCCTATGACCGGCAAGATGGGCGACGGCTGGGCGTACAAATACGATGACCACAAAATCCGAGGTATCAAGCAGTCTCATCAGCCCAGCCCCTGGATCAATGACTACGCGGCCTTCTCCCTGATGGCGCTCACCGGGGAACTGAAGATACAGGAGGACGAAAGGGCTTCCTGGTTTTCCCATAAGGCCGAAGAGGCCCTGCCGCATTACTACAAGGCATACCTGGCCGATTACGATGTGTTGGCCGAAGTTACGCCCACCGAGCGGGCGGCCCATTTTCGCTTCACCTTTCCCGATGAGGACTCATCCTATATCCTGCTCGATGCCTTCGATGAAGGCTCCATGGTGAAGATCATTCCGGAAGAGCGAAAGGTAATCGGCTACTGCCGCAACAACAGCGGCGGGGTTCCGGAAAATTTCCACAACTATTTCGTGGCGGTGTTCGATAAGGATTTCGGGATCACGCACACCTGGGGAGATGGATGGGCGCTGCAGAAGGGTTCTACTCAAAGCGAAGGCGGGCATACCGGGGCGGTTATCGGCTTTAAAACAAAGAGGGGCGAGCAGGTGCACGTAAAAGTGGCCTCGTCCTTTATAAGCCTGGAACAGGCGGAGCTCAACCTCCGGCAGGAGATCGGCGGGGATTCCTTTGAAGAGACCAAATCTCAGGCATTTCAGGCCTGGGATAAAGAACTGGGCCGCATCCGGGCAGAGGGCGGCAACCAGGATGGCCTTCGCACGTTTTACTCCTGCCTGTACCGCCTGCTGTTGTTCCCCCGGAAGTTCTATGAGATCGACACTTCGGGCCAGGCCGTGCATTACAGCCCTTACAACGGGGAGGTCCGCCCGGGCTATATGTTCACCGACAACGGTTTCTGGGACACCTTTCGGGCGGTATTCCCTTTCTTCACCCTGATGTATCCGGAGCTGAACGGCCAGATCATGGAGGGGCTGGCCAACACCTACCGGGAGTCGGGCTGGCTGCCGGAATGGGCCAGCCCCGGCCACCGCGACTGTATGATCGGCTCCAACTCGGCTTCCCTGATCGCCGATTCCTACGTGAAGGGCATTCGCGGTTACGATGCGGAGCTCCTCCTGGAAGCCATGCTGAAAAATGCATCGGTAGGCGAAGGGCGCCCGGTGAATTCCGTTGGCCGCCTGGGTGTGGAGTATTATAACGAACTGGGCTACGTGCCCTATGACGTGGGCATCAACGAGAATGCCGCCCGCACCCTGGAGTACGCCTACGCCGATTTTGCCGTCGCCCAGATGGCCCGCCTGATGGGCAGGGAGGAAACGGCCCGGAAATTTTACGGGCAATCCTATAATTACAAAAACCTCTACGATCCGGAAAGCGGCTGGATGCGCGGCAGGAACCGGGACGGAAGCTTCCAGTCGCCCTTCAATCCGCTCAAGTGGGGCGACGCCTTTACCGAAGGCAACAGCCTGCACTACACATGGTCGGTTTTTCAGGACGTTCAGGGGCTGATCGGCCTGATGGGCGGCGAGGAGGCCTTCGTGGCCAAACTGGATGAGGTCTTTTCCATGCCGCCGGATTTCGACGACTCCTACTACGGATTCACCATTCATGAAATCCGGGAGATGCAGATCGTCAATATGGGCAATTATGCGCACGGCAACCAGCCGATACAGCACATGATCTACCTGTACAACCATGGCCGGCAGCCCT
>CAZAXA010000242.1:0-9044 GCA_964488965.1 uncultured Phaeodactylibacter sp.
GTATCGATGAAAAGCACCAGCCTGGCGCCTTTCTGCCGGGCCAGCCGCAGTTTTTTCCGCCAGTCCGATGCCCAGTCCGACAGCTCCTTTGTGCCGGTGACCCGGGAGATACCCGAAGCATCCACAGGCTCGCCGTCATAGATCAGGATGGCCTTGCCGTTCACGTCCGTTTCTTTGTAGTCGTTGTAGCGTTCGGATTCGATGCCGTAGCCAAGGAAGAGCACCTCATCGAAGGTAGTTTCCGGCAGCGAGGCATTGGTGGAAGGATAGGCATAGAAATCCCACAGATGCCGGCATTGTTCGCCATTTACCGAGAGGGCAATGCGCTGCCAGCTTTCGGCAGTAAAGGCGATCTTCTGGAAGTAGGAACTATCGCCTGGAATGGTGGGCAGGCCGTAACCTTCAAAAACCCCGGCAATATAGCCGGCAGCCTTTTTCTGGCCAGGCTGGCCGGTTTCCCTGCCCTCAAACTCATCAGAGGCCAGAATGGTGAGATGCTCCCGAAGCCCTTCGCTGCCGATCAGCCGGGCAAATGCCGCGGGAGCCTCCCCTGCCTGCCCGGAGGCGGGCTGGTACTGGCCCGAAAGCGGAAAGCACAGGGCAAGGAGCAGGCCGGTCAGAAGTTGTTTCATGGTCTGTCTTTTGAGAAATGTGCAAATATGACGATCGCCAGCCGGTGAAATGGGCTGGCGACCGAAGATGATCTTTTGCTTACCATGGTTGATATAGTATCAACGCAGCAACTGGGCAGGCCAGTATGCCTCTTCCGTCATTCCATCTGCTGATAGGGCGCGAACATGGCCTCCAGCCGCTTCAGGAACTCCTCATCCTCATTCTGCGTGGCGGCCTGTATGATGTCGTCCCTGGTACGCAGGGCCAGCAGGCGGTCCGTTTCGAAGCTCGACCCCCGTGCATCTTCGCCAATGGAGGTATAGAAGCGCAGATGGTCAACGGTCTGATCGGCCAGGATTTCCAGATGGGGTTTGGCCTTGTCGTAAGCATCGGCCTGCAGATATACCGAGATCATATAATAAGCCCGGTAATCGTAAGGGAAATTCATATTCGGGAAAGCTTCAAAGTACTTGTCGATGATCTCCAGCGCCTGCTGGCGCTTGCCCTCCTGCAGCATTTTCAGCGCGGCGCGGCGCATACCCAGTTGGTGGCTCTGTACACTGGGGGCGTAGGAACGGTCGACAAACAGTTTCATCTTGTCGAAGTTGCCCCAGCGGAATTTCTCCATGACATTTTCGTAGAAAGCCTCCGTATTTACGCCGCCGCTGCCGATGATGCCGTACTGCGGCTCGCTTGGCGTGCGCACGGGGACGATGCGCAGGGCAAGGCCTTCCAGCCGCAGGTAGTCGTCCAGGCCGAAGAGCTTTTCCTGGCGGCAGGTCACGGCGAAGTAGATGGGGCGTTCCCACAGGTTGGAAGCGATGATATCCAGGATGGCGATCTCATCTTTAATGAGGTAATCCTTGCCTTCCAGCATCAGAGGTATACTGGGAACGATATTGGCGGTGTCTTGTATGCTTACCACCCCACTGGCGAGGACTTCCTCCCTGTTGACGGGAATGAAGATATTCCTGGACCGGTAATGGCTTTCGATCTCCCGGCCGGGCTGAGCGGGCAGCGGGTGTTCTTCGCCGATGAACTGAACGAGGCCCTTCAGGCTCTGCGGGCGGTCCTGCCCTTCCGGATTGTAGTAGAACACCTGGTTGCGCTTTTTGCCGCGCAGGGCCTCCCGGGGGATCGACATTTTGATCGGCGCCGATTCATTGACTTTCCGGCGCAGGAGGTCGATATACCAGTCCACAGCAATAAGGCTCAGGTTGACCACGCGGACGTCGGTACGGATGCCTTCCACTTCCTGGGCATACCAGAGCGGATAGGTATCGTTATCGCCATAGGTAAAGATAATGGCATTGGGTTCGCAACTCTGCAGGAAATTGGAGGCATAATCCCGGGCGCCGGTATGGTGGCGGCGGTTGTGGTCGTCGAAATTTTGCATGCCCATGAGCGCCGGAGCGCTCAGGACGATCACGGACGCTATGGCGGCAGCTACCGGCCCGCCTGCCCCCACGCGTTCGCGAAGCAGCTCGAACAGGGCGGGAACGGCCATTCCGATCCATATACAGAAAGTGAAGATGGAGCCCACCAGAACGTAATCCCGCTCCCGCGGCTCATTGGGCGGCTGGTTGGAATAGATGATGATGCCGATACCGGTAATGACGAACAACGCCAGCAACCCCAGCGCCTCGTTATTGTTATACTTAAAGTGGAAGAACAGCCCGATGAGGCCAAAGATAAAGGGCAGCAGATAATACTTGTTGCGCGCCGGGTCTTCCTTGAAGGCCTGAGGCAGTTCGCTCTGGTCGTAAAGGCGCCAGCTGTCCAGGAAAGAAATACCGGAAATCCAGTGGCCGCTGGATTTATCCCAGGGGTAGAAGCCCTGTTCGCCATTCTGGCGGCCGGCGAAATTCCACATGAAATAACGCCAGTACATCCAGCCCAGCTGATAGCTGAAGAGGAATTTGATGTTGTCCAGCTGGTTGGGGCGGCCTGCAGGCAGGGGGGCGTTGGGATCCAACCCCATCCAGCGCTTGTACAGCGCCGGGCGGCCCTGAGTATAATCGCCCATTCTGGGGAAGAGCATCTTATCATTGTTGCGGTAGACATACGAGATTTTCTGATCGACGATCTCGTAATGGCTGTCTACCCGCCCGTAACGGTCCTGGGTCTCCGACTGGATAGGCCGGGCGTCGAAGTGCGCTCCCCGCAACAGCGCCCGTTCGCCGTACTGCTCGCGGTTGAGGTAGGGGATGAGCCGCATGGCGTCGCTGGGGTTGTTCATATTGATCGGCGGGTTGGCATTGGCGCGAACGACGATCACTCCGATCGTGGAAAAGCCGATGATCACCAGGGTGGCGCCAACGATGAGCTGCTGCAGGGCCAGCTTGCGCTTCTGGTGGGCATACCGCAGGCCGAAAAAGATGATGGCCCCGACGATCAGGATAGTGGGGATCAAACCGGAATGGAAGGGCATGCCCAGGCTGTTGACCATGAACAACTCCATGGCGCCCCAAAGCTTGGGGATGCCGACGATGATCAGCGACTGTATGGCGACAATGCCCGCCACGCCGGCGGCGGCGGCGGCAAGGATGCCCAGCCAGGTGTGGTTTTCGTATTTCTTGAAATAATAGAACAGGGCCAGGGCCGGGAAGGTCAGGATGCTGAGCAGGTGAATGCCGATCGACAGGCCGGCAGCATAAACGGCAAACAACAACCAACGGTCGGCAGACTGGCTGTCGGGCAGGCTGTACCACTTCATCATCGACCATAGAGTGAGGGTAGTAAAAAAGGTGGACATGGCGTACACCTCCCCTTCGACGGCGGAGAACCATACCGACGTGGCGAATGTAGTTGCCAGGCCAGCTACCAGGCCGGCGCCGGCCAGGGCGATCCCCTGTCCGCTGTCCAGTTCTCCGTCCCGCCCTACCAGGGCCATGCGGCTCAGGATGATGGCCACCCAACAGATGAACATAGCGGCAAAAGCCGTACAGATGCCTGACATCAGGTTCACGGCGAAGGCGATATCGGAAGGATTGTCCGAAAAAATTTCGGCGAACCATGTGAACATCCGGCCAACGATCATGAAAAGCGGGGCGCCCGGAGGGTGGACCACCTGAAGCTTGTAGGCGCCAAGAATAAACTCGCCGCAATCCCAAAGGCTGCCTGTGCGCTCCGCAGAGAAGAAATATACGGTCATCGCGATGGCAAAGACGAGCCAGCCGGCAGCGGTGTGTAGACGTTTCATTGATCCCATTGAGTATTCCAGTTGTTTTATCTGCCCCACGGCAGCACCTTGCAAAGTACTGTGTATCAATTGTCCGGTGGGTTTCCATTTATGAACTGCAAAAGTAAAAAAATATTGCTACTGCCCGCAGGCCGCCCGGTTTTCTGTTGCGATTTGGCCGAAAGATTATGGTTCTTCGCCAAATTGTATAGGCCCAAACAGGCCGGATTGTAATAAAAAGCTTATATCATTGCAATTATGTGACACTAAAAAAATAAGTTCGGCGATGTTGAAATGTGGTGAAGCCTGGAAGCCCAGTGGGGCTGAAGGCGAGGCACATTTCAACATCTCAGAAGGAGAACTTGTACCGCAAAGCATCCCTTTGGGATTTTTTTATCACCACCTGGTGATGAAAATCAGAAAAACGATCCATAATGTTACTTAAATGGTTATTTACCGGAGCTATCATCTACCTCTTGTATAAATATTTCTTCGGCCCCGGCGCTCTGGGCAGCGGCCGGGAAGAGCAGAGGCAGGATCAAATCCGCTCCGAACCGCCGCCCCGGCAGCAACAGGCCGGCGATGAGGAAGGCGAATATATTGATTATGAAGAAGTTGATTGACATGCAGGAAGAATTCCAGATCGGATCGCTGGTGCTTTACAAGAACAACCAGCTGATCGCTTTTAACAAGCCTGCCGGCCTGCCGGTACAGCCGGACAAGACCGGCGACAAGGCCCTCATCAACCTGGCGGAGATATACTGCAAGTCGAAGCTGCACCTGATCCACCGTCTCGACCGGCCCGCCAGCGGGGTGGCGTTGTTTGCCAGGACGCCCGGCGCTCTGGCCAGCCTCAACGAGCAATTCCGCCTGCGCGAGGTAGAAAAAACCTATCTGGCGGCCGTGCAGGAAAAGCCGCCGAAAGAGGCCGATACGCTCGTCCACTTCCTGAAGAAGAACCCCAGGAACAACCGCAGCCAGGTTTTTGATACCGAACAACCCGGCAGCAAGCGGGCGGAATTGTCGTACCGCTACCTCGGCGGCAGCGACCATTACCATCTGCTGGAAGTGCGGCTGCACAGCGGGCGCCACCATCAGATCCGCGCCCAGCTGGCGGCCATCGGCTGCCCGATCAAGGGGGATGTCAGGTACGGCTCGCGGCGCGGCAACCGCGACCGCTCCATTCACCTGCACGCCTGGAAGCTGCGGTTCCGCCACCCGGTATCGGGCGAATGGGAGGAGGTGGCGGCGCCCCTTCCCGCTGAAGACCCCGTCTGGCAGGCCTTCCAAATCCAATAGCAGCTTATGGAGATCATCCTGAAGTACTTCCCGCAGCTCGATGGCCGGCAGCAGCAACAGATGGCCCAGTTGGGCCCGCTGTACACCGAATGGAACCAGAAGATCAACGTGGTTTCCCGTAAGGATATCGATAACCTGTATGCCCACCATATCCTGCACAGCCTCGGCATTGCCCGCCTGATCCATTTTGCGCCGGGGGCAGAAATCCTGGACCTGGGCACCGGCGGCGGCCTGCCCGGCATCCCGCTGGCCATCCTTTTCCCCAAAACCCGTTTCACCCTTATCGACGGCACCCGAAAGAAGATCATGGTCGTAGAAGAGATAACCCGTACGCTCGGCTTAGACAACGTAACCGCCCGCCATATACGCGCCGAAGAGGTGAAACAGAAATTCGATTTTGTCGTCAGCCGGGCCGTGGCCAGCCTCGACAAACTGGTGGAGTGGAGCTTTCCCCTTATCAGGGCCAAACAGCAACACGCCCTGCCCAACGGGTTGATCACTTTGAAGGGAGGAGACATAAAGGCAGAGCTCAAAACCCTGCCGCGGGGCTCTTACACAGAAGTCTATCCTTTATCCGGTTTCTTTGAGGAAGCGTATTATCAGGAAAAGTTCGTAGTGTACGTGCAACATTAAAAGTATCCTGGAATAATTGTCCGTTGGTTTTCCTATTCCTTGCCTTTTTTGTATTTTTGGATGCCTTTCAGAATAACCAAGGAAAAGGAATAGCTTATGTCTTTTGAAGTAGAAGGAAAACTCCACAAGAAGTACGAGACCGAAAACAAAACGGACTCCTTTCAGGCCAGGGAATTCGTCATCCTGGTCGAAAGCGGGAACTACCCCCAGTATGTAAAATTCCAACTGGTGCAGGATCGCTGCGCCCTGCTCGACCCCTATGAGGAGGGGGAGGAAATAAAAGTACACTTCGACCTGCGTGGCCGGGAGTGGCAGGGTAAGTATTTCACCAACCTGAATGCCTGGCGCATCGAGAAGGTGAGCGCCGAAAAGGCCTCGGCGCCGCCGGCGGCACAGGGCGACGGCTTCTTCCCTTCCGCCGAGAATGAGCCTTCCGGCGGCGCGGCCGATGACGACCTGCCGTTCTGAATGAGCGAGGCAGCTCTTACAGGGGTATGGTACACCTGCTTCCGTCCAATGTGATTTTCAAAAACATTCGGCCGGCCGGGCTCTCGCCGCGTTTAATGAACATGAAGACTTATAGTTTCGCATTCTTGGCCGCTTTTTTCCTTTGCGCTTCCCTCCAGGCCCAGCTGCCGACGGGAGTGAGCACCCGTTGGAACGACAGTTTCAGCGAGTGGCTGATCTACACGGTAGAGGAAGGCGAAGAGGGCGAACTGCGCCTGCGCTGGCCCGGGCAGGACAACTGGGGCGAATGGCAATACCGGCTGGAAGAAGCCACCGGAACCATCAAGCTCAAATGGCGGGAAGACCTCAATGAATGGGAAGCCAGAGGCGATAACCAGATCGCCACGGCCCGCACCGTCTGGCGGGATAACTTCCGGGAATGGCGTATCACGGACGGCAAACATACGCTCACCCTCTACTGCCGCTTCGGCAATATCTGGGACGAGTGGACGGTGCGCAGCAGCTCCGGCGGGCATTTCGAAATGTACACTAACTTCGAGGGCGACCCGCGGGATTGGGTAATTGTAGATGAACTCGAAGAATCGGTTCCCCTGGCCATGAAAATGCTGATGGTGCATGTGGCGCTTTTTCAGAGTACGCCGAAGCAGTGAGGGTTCTGGGGTTCGGGCCGGACAAGGGCTGCTCAGCAACCGGCAACACCTCCATCACATTGACACATCTGTTCTTAATCTCTGTTACATCAGGACTAATTAGCCGCCTTTACCCGTAAAACGCTTCACCCACCGGTTAATATACTGTCTTTCCATCCAATACAACGCGAAAAGGTAGATGGCCATCAGGAAGGTATTCACCGCCAGGCTAAGCAGGAGGCTGCTGCTGGTAAACCCTTTAAGCCCTTCGCTCAATCCGTAGATGGCCACCGCCAGCAGGATATAAACGGCCATCCGCCTTACAGGGTAGTTGATAGGATAGTAGCGCTGGCCCGTCCAGTAGCTGGCGCCGGCCATGAACAGGTAGCAGGCCAGGGCGGCCCAGCCCGGCCCGTAATAGCCGGTGGAAGGGATGAGCCAGATATTGAGCGCGATGGTGATCACGGAGCCGCCGGTGGCAATGTAGCCTCCGATCATGGTGCGGTCCGCTAACTTATACCAGATAGAAAAGTTGTAATACAACCCAAGGAACAGGTAAGACAGCAGCAGCAGAGGCACCACGCCCAGCCCTTCCCGAAAGTCCTTTCCGATAAAATACTGGACGATATCCAGATACAGCATGATGCCCAAAAAGACGACGCTGCCCACCAGGGCGAAGGCCTGCCCCACCTGAGCATAAATCTTATCCTTATCCGAACGGCCGGCATTCCTGAAAAAGAAAGGTTCGGCGGCGTAGTTGAACGCCTGGGTGAACAGGTTCATCAGCACGGCCAGCTTGGAAGCGGCGCTGAAAACCCCCATGATCCTTTTGTTGTAGTCCAGGTCGTCCGAAGCCAGTTCCTTGAGCATGGGAATACCGATCAACTGGTTGATCACCCCCGCAATGCCGACAATAACGAGGGGCGCGGCATAGAGGATCATCCGCCGCCACAGCTCGCGGTCGAAACGCAGGCGGATGCGGAAGTACAGGGGGGACAGGAACAGGAGGACAAAACCGCTGGCCAGGAAGTTGGAAAAGAAGACGTAGGAAATGCGCTGTTCAGGATGGTAGAAGGACGCGAAAATTCCCCAGCCGTTTTTCAGCAGCCAGGGCCATACTTCCAGGAAAAGGAAAATGAAAAATATGTTGATGATGATGTTCAGGGTCTTGATGACGGCAAAGCGGATGGGCCGGTTCTCCAGGCGCAGGCGGGCGAAGGGTATGGCCGCCAGGGCATCAAAGGCAATGATGAAGGCAAACCAGACGACGTACTCCGGATGCTCAGGGTACTTCAGCCAGCCGGCAATGGGCTGAGCGCACCATATGAATAAAATCGTCAGCACGATGGTAGAGGCCAGCAGAGAGATGGAGGCCGTCGAGAAACTTCGCTCCATGTCCTCATCGCGGCTGCCGAAGCGGAAAAAAGCCGTCTCCAGCCGATAGGTGAAGAGTACCAGCAGCAGGGCCGCCCAGGTGTACATGTCCGATACCACTCCATACTCGCCCTGCATGAACACCCGGGTGAAGTAGGGCGTCAGGATGACGTAGTGCAGCAGGCGGCTCAGGATGCTGCTCGTGCCGTAGATGGCGGTCTCGCCGGCCAGTTTTTTGAGTAGCGACAAGTGCTGATGGATTTTTTCGGCGGCAAAGGTACGGAATGCTTTATTTTCTTGCCTGCCAATTTGCTGTCCGGTAATATCCGGAAAGGAGCAATAAGTTGACAGGAGGATATAGTTGTGCTAAATTCCGTCATAAATGCAGGGGCGATGCAATAATCGGCCCTCTTCCCTCATTTTGAAGCCAATAAGACGCGAAATATTTTCCCGGCGAATTAAAATAATGGTATTTTCGTGCCGCTTTTTGCCCCCTGATAACCAATTATATAAACTGCACTACCCGTTATGATAAACGTCGATCTGCTCAAAGCTATCTGTGAAACGCCGGGCGCGCCCGGATTTGAACAACGCATCCGCGAACTGGTGCTGAAAGAGGCGAGCCCTCTTGTGGATGAGGTGAGGGTGGATAATATGGGCAATGTGATCACTCTGAAAAGAGGCAAAGGCGGCAAAAAAGTGATGGTTGCCGCCCACATGGACGAGATCGGTTTTATCGTCACCCATATCGATGAAGACGGCTTCCTGCGCTTTCATCCCCTGGGCGGCTTCGACCCCAAGACGCTGACCTCCCAGCGCGTCGTCGTCCACGGCAGGAAAGACGTCAT
>CAZAXA010000243.1:0-1502 GCA_964488965.1 uncultured Phaeodactylibacter sp.
TTTCCCTGGATATATTCTGTTCACAAGGCGTTCTCCGGGCTCAACCTCAGCCTTAGCCTCAAACCTCACGTTAAATCACAGTTTATGAACACGAAATCGCTGCGCCATTTACTTCCCTTTATGGCGTTTTGCCTGGGTTTAAGCTGGAACATGCCGGCTCAGGAAAATGCGGAGAAGCCGGAGGTAGACCACTCTTACAAACCGCTCACGCTGAAGTTATCAGAAGACGGCATGAAATACGTCCGCTTCATCATCTGGCACCAGCAATGGTTACAGACCGATAATCTTGCTGTGGGCAATTCCGGGCTGCAGTTGACCCACCTCGTCCGCCGTTCGCGTTTTCTGGCCTTTGCCCAGGTGTCGCCCCGTTTTTTGATACTGGCCCATTTTGGCCTCAACAACCTCACTCCCGGCAACCTGACCTCGCTGGGCAACAACGGAGATTCCCCGCAACTTTTCCTCCATGACGCCTGGACGGAGTTCAAAGTCTCCCACGACGAGGCCCTGTACATCGGCGGCGGCCTGCACTACTGGAAGGGCCTGACGCGCCTGGCCAGCCAGAGTACGCTCAACTTCATGACGCTGGATCAGCCGCGGCCCTTCATCCACTGGCATTCGCTGGGCATCACCGACCAGTTTGCCCGCCACCTGGGCGTCTATGCCAAGGGGGAGGCCGGCAGGTTCGACTACCGCCTGGCGGCCAACAACCCGGGCGCCAACGGCATGCAGAATGACCGCGGGGTAAAGGACAGCGGGCTCACCTACGACGGATTCGCCAAACCTGACAAGGGCGGCAGCCTCGCCGGGAACACCATCTACGAAGGCTATTTCCGCTACAACTTCCTGGATAAGGAGTCCATAAAACTGCCCTACAACGCAGGCAGTTACCTGGGCGCCAGGAAGGTCTTCGCCATCGGCGCCGGCTTCTTTGCCCATCCCAACGGCATGTTCAACAACAATACCGGAGAGCATGAAAACGTGTTGCACCTGGCCGCAGACGCCTTCCTGGACATGCCCCTGGCCGGCGATGACTGCCTCAACGCCTACGTTGCCTTCATGAGTTTCGACTACGGCGCGAACTACGTCAGCCGCTGGGCAGGCACCGGCACGGCCTTCTACGGGCAGTTGGGCTACAAGCTGCCGGCCTCCCGCTTCATGCCCTACCTGGCAGTACAATCCGCCAGCTACGATGGTTTCGACGAGAAGGTGCTCGGCCTGGACCTCGACCTGAATTATTTTATCCTGGGCCACAATGCCAAACTGACCCTGGAGTACCACTCCATCAGCGGCGACCTCCGCGAGGGCGGCCTGGATGCCGCCGGCAATGCGCAGGACGTTTCCCAGGTACGCCTGCAGGCCCAGGTTTTTTTATAAGAACATACATGCAATTATTCAGATATCTTTATTACTTTATCAAAAACATGGCATATGTCTTTGAATAAAAGAGCTCAACAATACTGGAAGGAGAACATCAGATACGTGCTGATCCTCCTGGCCATCTG
>CAZAXA010000243.1:1512-9026 GCA_964488965.1 uncultured Phaeodactylibacter sp.
GGTTTCTGGTATCCTATGGATTCGGGATATTCCTGGCAGAACCGCTCAACGCCATCCGCATCGGAGGCGCCAAGCTGGGCTTCTGGTTTGCCCAGCAGGGGTCCATCTATATTTTTGTCATCCTGATCTTCGTCTATGTCCGCCTGATGAACAAATTGGACAAGAAGTACGAATTCGATGAGATTTGAAGCCGTCAACCATCAACCTACTAATTAAACATAGAGAATTATGAGTGTTCAAACCTGGACTTTCATCATAGTAGGCCTCACCTTCGCCCTGTACATCGGCATTGCGATCTGGTCGAGAGCGGGTTCCACCTCGGAGTTTTACGTCGCCGGCGGCGGCGTTCACCCGGTTGCCAACGGTATGGCGACGGCAGCCGACTGGATGTCTGCCGCATCATTCATCTCCATGGCGGGGCTCATTGCCTTTATGGGTTATGACGGCGCTGTGTTCCTCATGGGCTGGACGGGCGGTTACGTGCTGCTGGCCCTGCTCCTGGCGCCCTACCTGCGAAAATTCGGCAAGTTTACTGTTCCGGACTTTATCGGGGACCGCTACTACTCCAATGTGGCCCGTACCGTAGCGGTCATTTGCGCCCTCATCGTATCCTTCACCTATGTTGCCGGGCAGATGCGCGGCGTCGGCGTGGTCTTCTCCCGTTTCCTCGAAGTGGATATCAATACCGGGGTGTACATCGGCATGGCCATCGTGTTCTTCTACGCCGTGCTGGGCGGCATGAAGGGGATCACCTACACGCAGGTGGCGCAGTACTGTGTGCTCATCTTCGCCTACATGGCGCCCGCTCTGTTCATCTCCATCGCCATGACCGGCAATGTCATTCCCCAACTGGGGCTGATCGGCGACGTAACTGACGGCTCCGGCATGGCCCTGCTGGACAAGCTGGACCAGTTGCATGCCGAGCTCGGTTTTACCGAATATACGGACGGCTCCAAAACGATGACGGACGTGTTCGCCATCACTTTTGCCCTGATGGTTGGCACGGCGGGCCTGCCCCACGTGATCGTCCGCTTCTTTACCGTACCCAAGGTGAAAGACGCCCGGGTATCGGCCGGCTGGGCGCTGGTTTTCATAGCCATTCTCTACACCACGGCGCCGGCCGTCGCCGCCTTTGCCCGTGCGAACCTGATCAACACCGTAAGTAACGAACAGTACGCCAATATGCCCACCTGGTTCAAGAAATGGGAGGAAACCGGGCTGATCACTTTCGAAGACAAGAATACGGACGGCGTCATACAGTATGTCGCCGACGCGGATAAGAACGAACTGACTATTGACCACGACATTATGGTGCTGGCCAACCCGGAAATTGCCAACCTGCCCAACTGGGTGGTCGCCCTGGTGGCCGCCGGCGGTTTGGCCGCCGCCCTCTCCACGGCTGCCGGCCTGCTGCTGGTGATCTTCACGGCCATCTCCCGCGACCTGATCAAGATGCAGATCAAGCCGGACATCACCGAGAAGGGCGAACTGAGGTGGGCCCGTATCGGCGCCGCATTTGCCGTCCTCATCGCCGGTTACTTCGGCATCAACCCTCCCGGCTTCGTAGCCGCTGTAGTTGCCCTGGCCTTCGGCCTGGCCGCGGCCTCCTTCTTCCCGGCCATTGTGCTTGGCGTTTTCGACAAGCGGATGAACCGGGAAGGCGCCGTTGCCGGCATGATAGTGGGCATCGCCCTCATGCTTTACTACATGATCCGCTTCAAGTTCAACGCCTTCGGGCCTACTACTGCCGCCGACTGGTGGTTCAGCATATCGCCGGAGGGCTTCGGCGCCGTGGCCATGGCGGCCAACCTCATCGTCGCTTTTACAGTATCGCGCCTTACCCCGCCGCCGCCGCAGGAAGTGCAGGATATCGTCGAGGATATCCGCGTGCCGCGGGGCGCCGGGAAGGCCCATGCGCATTGATTGCCTGGTTCTGGTTGCCGGTTGTTGGTTGTTGGTTAACGGTTATTTGTTAACGGGCAACCAACCAGCAACCGGCAACAATTCAAAACCCTGAAATTTCAACCAGGCAGAACCTACTCCGGGCCTGCTTTTTTAATTCCCGTTTTTTATCCAACAAAATACAGTCTGCATATATAAGGCCCGAAGCCCGGCCCCGGGGCAAAGCTCAACAACTCAGCCACTCCCGCCGCATAAAGGTGAAATGTTCTATAGAAACCACAGACAGCCGAATAATTTTTTTTCATTTTCTTTTCAGCAAACTAAAATATTAATAACTTTACCCCGTGAAAATTTAACTCTGCCCAACCATGCTAACCTCACCAATAATTTCATACGGGCACAAACAAATAGCCAATTCTCCCTGAATTTTCCGGCCTGGCCATGGTGCGCCAGATTCGGCAATTTTTCCTGTCAGTTGTGGGCAGGAGCTGTTCTTCTGTTCAATCCTTTTGAGCCAAAAGAAAACATACCTGCCACAGGGCTAGTATCGAAACATTCACCAAATTTAAGCAAGCATAGAGCATGGAAAAATTTTCTTTACACTCATTATTGGCCTTATTGCTGTTTATGGCGGGCACAACCCTCGCCGTAGCGCAGAAAACGGTCACCGGTACGGTAACTTCCGCTACCGACAACACGCCCCTCATCGGCGCCAGCATTCTGGTGAAGGGGACGTCTACCGGGACCATTACCGATGTCGACGGCAATTTCTCCATCCGGGTGGATGAAGACGGCGTTCTGGTCTTCTCCTATACCGGATACGAGAGCCTGGAAGTCCCGGTAGCCGGCCAAACCAGCGTCAGCGTTACCATGGAGGAATCCAAAACCCTCCTGGAAGAGATCGTGGTGACGGGCTACACGGCACAGAAGAAAAAGGACCTGACCGGCGCCGTGGGCGTGGTCAACACCGAGCAGCTCACGCAACTCCCGACCGGCAACGTCACCAGCCAGTTGCAGGGGCGGGTGTCCGGTATTACGGTCAGCGGCGACGGCCGGCCCGGGCAGGGCGCCAAGGTGCGGATCAGGGGCTTCTCCTCCCTGTCGGGCCAGAACGACCCGCTCTACATCGTGGATGGGGTGCCTACTCAGGATATCTCCACCCTAAACCCGAATGACGTGGAGAACATCTCCGTCCTGAAGGATGCCGGCGCGGCCTCCATCTATGGCTCCCGGGCGTCCAACGGCGTCATTCTGATCACTACCCGGCGCGGCCAGAACGCCGGCGTACAGGTCAATTACGACATGTACGTGGGCAGCATCAACCCCGGCAGCCGGCCCGACTTCCTGCTCAACACCCAGGAATACGCCGACCTGCAGTGGCTGGTCTACCGCAATGACGGCACCAACGAAACGCACCCGGTGTACGGGCCGTCTTCCAACTCCTCTCCTACTCTGCCGCCCTGGGCCGCCGATACGGACTGGTGGGATGTCATCACCCAGAATGCGCTGATCACCAACCACGACCTTTCGCTGTCGGGGGGCAATGAAAATGCCCGCTTCTATGCGGGCCTGAACTACTTCAACCAGGAGGGCGTCGTACTGTACAACTTCTCCCGCCGCTATTCCGCACGGCTGAACTCCGAATTCAAAGTGGCCAATGGCCGGGTAACGCTGGGAGAGAACCTGACCGTCACCGGCCGCACGGGCCTGGGTATTCAGGCCAACGGCACGGAGGACAGCCCCATCACTTCTGTCTTCAGGCTACAGCCCATCATCCCTCACGTCATAACCGTGCCGGTGGCAGGCACCAACCATGATTATCAGGTGGGCGACTACGGCGGGACGGGCATCGCTCCCCGCCTGGGCAACTCCTGGAATGAATTCGCCCGCCGGAACCGCGAACGGGACGACCGCTCCACCGACGTCCGCCTGCTGGGCTCTACTTTCCTCGACTTCGAGATCATCAAGGGCCTGAATGCCCGCACTACCTTCGGCGGCACTTACCAAAACGGCTACAACACCGACTGGTTCAGCAAAACCTATGAGGATGCGGAAAACGTCGCCACCTCCGCCTACAATGAGAATGCTTATTTCAACTCCGATTGGGTCTGGACCAACACCCTGACCCTGGACCGGGCCTTTGGCGCCCACAGCATCCTTGCCGTTGCCGGCTATGAATCCGTCAAATATGGCATCGGCCGCGGAACAACGGCCAACCGGGCCGGCTATTTCTCCGAGGACCCGGCCTTCCGCACCGTGAGCAACGGCGCCCAGATTACCGGAGCTACTTCTTATTACAATACGCCGACCACCCTGGTCTCTACCTTCCTGAGGGCGGACTATTCCTTCGATAACCGCTACTACCTCAGCGGTACGATCCGCCGGGATGGATCTTCCCGCTTTGGCAAGGACTTCCGTTACGGCACCTTCCCGTCGGTCTCTGCCGGCATACGGGTCAGCGACTTCTTCTCCGGCGGCGACTTCCTGACCGACCTGAAAATCCGCGGCGGATACGGCACCATGGGCAACCAGCTGCCGGTCGACCCGGCCAACCAGTTCAACCTGTTCGGCGGCTCGCCAGCCTCCTCCAACTACGACCTCAACGGCTCCGGCACCGGCTCCCTGCAGGGCTTCCGCCCCACCCGCCTCGGCAACCTGGACACCAAGTGGGAAACCCAGAAGACGGCCAACATCGGCTTCGACGCCAGCTTGTTCAACAGCAAGCTGCAGCTGTCTTTTGACTACTACCAGAGAAATGCCAGCGACCTGCTGGTCACCGTACCTCTGCCGGACATCTACGGCGCAGCCAGCGCTCCGGCCCTCAACGTCGGGGAGATCAAAAATACCGGCGTCGACCTTCAACTCGATTACCGCGACAAGATCACCTCCGACCTGGGCTTCGACGCAACCCTGACCTTTACGACCTATAAGAACGAGATCGTCAAGTTTACCGATGATATCGACTTCTTCTCGGAAGCCATCGAAGACAACCGCATCGGGGCCTTCAACCGCAACGAAGTCGGCTACTCCATCTCCCAGTTCTATGGCTATCAGGTGATCGGGATTTTCCAGAACCAGGCCGAAGTGGACGCCGCCCCCACCCAGGACGGCGCCGAGCCGGGCTTCTTCCGCTTTGCCGATATCGCCGGCTTGGACGACAACGGCGACAGGGTGCTCGGCCCCGATGGAAAGATCGGCCCCGAAGACCGCGACTTCATCGGCAACCCGAACCCGGACTTTACCTACGGCCTGAACCTGGGCCTGAACTGGAAAGGGCTCGACCTGTCCGCCTTCTTCTTTGGCTCTCAGGGCAACGACATCTTCAACTACAACCGCTGGTGGCTCGACTTCTGGCCGTCCTTCCAGGGCCAGAAAAGCCAGAACCTGCTCTACAACAGCTGGACGCCGGACCGCCCGGACGCCACTACGCCGAAGGCTTCCAACAAGTCGAACTTCTCGACCAATACGCAGTCGACGAGCTATTATGTGGAAAATGGTTCCTTCTTCCGCCTGCGCAACCTTCAGATCGGCTACAGCCTGCCAAGCAGCATCGTCGAGAAGATCGGCCTGAACCGGACGAGAATCTACGTGCAGGGCGTGAACCTGTTCACCATTACCGATTACACCGGCCTGGATCCTGATGTCAACAACCTGGGAGACAGGGCTTTCGGTGTGGACCTGGGCAACAACCCTCTGGTCAAGCAGTACCTGGTCGGCCTTCAGGTTGGATTTTAACTAAAAACATCAAACTGACGAGAAATGAAACTATCCAATATTAAGACTATTCTGATGGCCCTCCTTCTGGCCTTGCCCTTTTCCTGTAAGGAGGACTTCCTCGAGGTCACGCCCAACGGCTCCCTGGATGCCAACATCCTGGCTACCAAAGAAGGCGTGGACAACCTGCTGATCGGCGCCTATTCCATGATCGACGGCGTTTCCGATAACGGCTTTGGCTGGGAGGCCGCTTCCTCCAACTGGGTTTACGGCAGCATCCGGGGCCTGGAAGCCAATAAGGGCACGGACTCCGGCGACCAGCCGGACATCAACCCGATACAGACCTATACCGAAACGGCGACCAACCCCTACCTGGATGTCAAATGGGGTTCTGATTACGAAGGCATCTCCCGCATCAATGAACTGCTCAAGGTTCTGGCGGTAGCCGAAGAAAGAGGTACCGTAACGGCAGAAGAAGCCGATTCCTTCCGGCGCCAGGCCCGCACCCTGCGCGGTTTCTTCCATTTCGAAGCCTGGCGCATGTTCGAGAAGATACCGTATATTGATGAAAATACCGACCTGACCACCGTGACCAACCAGGAAGACGTCCGGGCACAAATCCTCGCCGACCTGGAAGCCGGCATCAGCCTGCCCAATGACATGGGCCAGGTGGGCCGCTTCAATGGCACCGTAGCCCGCGTCTTGTATGCGAAAGCCCTGATGCAGATGAACAAGGACTTCGGCAAGGCCGTCGAACACCTGCAGTGGGTGATCGACAACGGGACGGCCCCCGACGGCTCCGCTATCGGCCTGGCTGACCGGTATGGCGATATCTTCGACGCCGAGAACCGCAACGGCGTAGAAGCGATATATACGGTGCAGTACTCCGTCAACGACGGCTCCGGCGGCTGGAACGGCGGCTGGGGCGAAGTGCTGAACTTCCCCTACAAGGGCGGCGGCGGCTCTCCGGGCGGTTGCTGCGGCTTCTTCCAGCCCAGCCACGACCTGGTGAACTCCTTCAAAACCGTCAACGGGCTGCCTATCCTGGACGAATCTTACAACAACGACCCCGTTAAGAACGACCAGGGCCTGGCCGTTGACCAGCCCTTCGAACCGGATACCCGCCCGCTGGACCCGCGGCTCGACTGGACCGTAGGCCGCCGGGGTATCCCCTACCTCGACTGGGGCCCCCACACCGGCCAGGACTGGGTCCGCGACCAATCCTACGCCGGGCCCTACAGCCCGAAGAAACAGGTGTACAAGAAGTCCCAGGAAGGCAACCTCACCGAAGTGGGTAACTGGACTTCCGGCTGGACGGCCAACGGCTACCGCCTCATCCGCTACGCCGACGTGCTGCTGCTCCTGGCCGAGTGCCAGATCGAGGCCAACGACCTGGCCGGCGCCCGGGCAAATATCAACCTGATCCGCGCCCGCGCCGCCAACGCCGACGGCTTCGTCAAAAACGACGATGGCTCCAATGCGGCCAACTACCAGATTTCCGAATATCCTGCTTCAGGCTTTCCCTTCGACAACCAGGAAAACGCCCGCAGGGCCCTGCGCATGGAACGCAAACTGGAACTCGGCATGGAAGGCCACCGCTTCTTCGACCTGCAGCGCTGGGGCATCGTTGTGAGCGACCTGAACCGCATACTGGATTATGAAAGGACCGAGCTTTCTCCCCTCTATGGCTCTGCCACCGTAGGCGCGGAAGACGTCCTCTACCCCATCCCCCAATCTCAGATCGACCTGATGGGCGGACGGCTGGTACAGAACAGATAATTTTGTAATATTCTATCTTCTGAAGGGGCTGCTCAAGGGTTGGGTAGCCCCTTCGTGGTATGTGGGTGTTTAGGTGTTTAGGTGTTTAGGTGTTTAGGTGTTTAGGTGTTTAGGTGTTT
>CAZAXA010000244.1:0-8995 GCA_964488965.1 uncultured Phaeodactylibacter sp.
TGTAAAAGTCTATGCTATAATAATCATCGTTCATGCTCGCCGACAGTTGCAGGCAAAAGGAGCAATCATCCACGCTGCCTTCATTGGGCAGGATGTGGATATTGGCCATCGGGGGCGGGCAATCGCCAGTTATTTCCTCGATGTATTCACAATAGGTATCTGTGCTCAGGCTTTCCAGGATTTGGGTGATCTGGCCTTCTGTGTAAGCGGCGCAGCATTCCGTATACCGGGAGTAAGCCATAATGTTGTTGTTGACATAATCCCAACTACAACAGGGGTAGGGCAGGCAGGGCGCCGATAGATCGCACAGATCCGGGTAGTCGGTGGTTCCGTCGCCGTCATAATCCAGAGAGCGGTCGTAAACCGGGCCCGTGCTGGTCAGAATGTCCCAGCATTGCCGCCATTCTAACTCTGAGCCGACTCCCGGAGCAGGAAAAAAATCAGATAGGTCGCCGTCACAATTGTAATCATATTGATACCTCACCCGCGGTGTATCGGCAAGGCCGTCGTCATCGACGGAGTGCATTAAACTCAACACATGCCCCATTTCATGGTTGAACACGGCAACACCAAAATTTTCCGCAGTGAAAGCATTGCCAGGCCTTCCATTGGCCTGGCCATTCGCCTTGCCGATCCACTCTACAAAAAAAGCATTGTACTCCGTATCCGTATTCTGGCCGAAATTGCTTTGAAACCAGTTTGGAAAAGCTCCACTTGTATCTTTAGCACTAGTGTTGCACCAAACATAAACCCCGGAGAGTACATAACGGAATGGAACACACTGCGCTTCCTTGACATCTTCCGGTTCAATACCCCAGAGGGTATCTTGTCTCCATTGCTTGTAGTTGTTTTCTAAAGCATTATTTGCACTAGTAATAATATCCTCGGCCAACTCATAGGCGCCATCAATAGGTATGTCCTGAATACCCAGGGGGTCAAGCGTGCCTTCACAGTCATCATCCAGAAAAAAATGGATATTCACCCGCAGCCACACTTTGATACAGTGTTGCTGTATGATATCTACGTCGAAGCAGTGGTTCAGTTCTGATTCCGGTATCGAATGAAATATCGTGTCGCCTGTCACGCCGCAGGCCCGGAGTCCTTCATAGGGGCTGCTCTGAGCCTGAGTGTAGTGGTAGTAAAAGAGAAGGAAGGAGCAATGCAAAAACAATTTAATTTTTGTTAGATATGATAGGGGGGGGGTAAACCGTTTAAGTCTATTTTTCTTCAGCATAGCGCAAGGGTTTAAAGTGTGAAAAGATGTAAAGCCATTCAACAAACTTTCGCAAGTTAGTTCTATCGCGTCATTTTTACAAGGTCAACAGTGTTAAAACAACGGCCGCTGGTTCAGTTGCTTGTAAAAAGGCAGCGAACGGAAACACCCCCTTCGCGGAAATATTCCGGCCTTGCCGGAAAGAAATAGCCCTGCGGCAACTTTACTGCATCAGATCCATCCCCTCCGAATTCACGTTCGTATTCTTCCGCTTGAAGAGCGAGGCGTCCATTTTCCCGAAGCGGTAGGAAAAGTTGAGCCTGGCGACCTGCGGGTCGCGGATGCGCCAGCTTTCCTGCACGAAGAAGTCCGATGCGGCGTAGGAGCCGGAGCGGCGGCTGCGGAAGATGTCCTGAATGCTGAGGGTAAGCGAGGCGCGGCGGTTCATCAGGTCTTTACGCAGGGCGGCGTCGACGAACCAGTTCTCAATAGTATAACCCTGGGCAGTGTTGGTGGCGCCCCAGTGCCGGAAGCGGCCGCCGTCGGTACTGGGCGAATAAGCGGCGCGGCTCCGGTATTCCCCGCTGAGCTGCAGGGTGAACTGGGCCGGCAGTTTGACCGACAGGTTTTCCTTGAGGAACCAGCTGAAGCGCTTATCTACCAGGCCGGCCTCGATATTGGAGGCGTCCACCCTGGAATTGTAGAGGTTGACGTTGGAGGTCAGTTCCACTTTTTCTCCCAGGGTGTTCTTCAGGATAAACTCCACCCCATAAGCCAGGCCGCTGTTGGAGTTGTTGAAGCTGGACACCACGTATTCCCTGCCGGATCCGGGATCGGTTTCGGCAAACTGGTAGGTCGTGATCAGCCCGTCGGCCTGCTTGTAGTAAGCCGTCACCAGGAGGTTATGCCCTTTGGCGAAAAAATCCTGATAGGACATCTCGAAGGAGTTGGTAAATTCAGGCAGGAGGTCAGGGTTGCCCCGGCGCAGGTTGAGGGAGTCCGAAAAATCGGTAAAAGGCATCAGCTGAAAGAAATTCGGCCGGTTGATGCGACGGGTGTAGGAGAACTGTATGTTGTCCTCCTCATTGAGTTTGCGGGTAACGAACAGGCTGGGGAAGAGGCTGATGGGGTAATCGTTGTCAAAAACATCCCCCGGCCCGGGCAGGCGGCCGGTATAAGTGCTGCTTTCCGCCCGCAGGCCTGCCTGATACCCCCACTTCGGCAACTGGTGGCTAAAGGAAACATAGGCGGCGTAAACGGCATCATCGAACTGGTACTCGTCGGCAAAATTGGGCAGGGCGATCCAGGTTTCGGTGTCGGGGTCGAAAAACTGGTTGGAGTTATTGTTGTCGAAACGGCGGATGGCGGCGCGGGCGCCGGCCTCGATCTTCATTTTGTCGTTGATGGGGTCGGTGTAGTCGGTCTGGGCAATGAAGAAGTTGGTGCCGCCGCTGCCCAGTTGCCGTTCGCGGCTCTCGAAATTAACTCCCTCATAGATCGTGGTAAAATTACCTTCGTTATCGTTGGAGATGCTGTTGTAACTCAGGTCGGCCGTCCACTCTTTGCCTGCTTTGGGGAAGATGTGTTTGTATAAAGCCGAGCCGCCGAGGTTGCGGAAGTTGCGCTCCGAGCGGGAGTTGCGCAGCGCATCGCTGAAAGTAAGCCCGCCGGCGAACAGCGAATCGGTATGAATATCGATCAGTTCTTCCGGTTTGAACTGCCCCCTGACCAGAGAGCCGGAAAAGGTAAGCGTATTGCGGTTGTCGACGAACCAGTCGAACCCGCCGCGGGCCATGCCGAAGAAGCCCTGCATTTTATTGTCGCTGGCCTGCAGTTGGGTGGTCGGCGGGGCGCCGAAGAAGTTCTGGCGTTCCGTTTCGCTCTCGCCGCGGCTGCGCCGCAGGTTGAAATTGCCGCTGATGAAGGCGTTGACCTTGCCTTCGCGGGCGTTGACGTCGGCGCCGGCGTTGATGCCGCCGCGGGTATCGGCGCCGGCCCTGAGGTTTCCGTTGTAGCCGATGCGGCGCTCTTTTTTGAGCACGATGTTGACGATGCCGGCCTGGCCGCCGGAGGCGTCGAATTTGGCCGATGGGTTGGTAATCACTTCAATGGATTCGATGGCGTCGGCCGAAATCTGGTCCAGCGACAGGGTCGTTGGGCGCCCGTCGACGAACAGCTGAGGGGCGGAGTTGCGCAGGGTGAGGTTGCCGTCGAGGTCGACCGAAAGGGAAGGCACGTTCCGGAGGGCGTCTTCGGCAGTGCCGCCCACGGCCATGGCGTTTTTATCCACGCGGAAGACGCGGCGGTCCAACGTCAGAACGGCGGCGCTGCTTTCTGCGACCACATTGACCGTTTCCAGTGTTTGAGCGGCGGTAGTCAGGGCGATGTTGCCGAGGTCTACGTCAAACTTGCCGGCCATGGCCGCCATGCCTCCTCCGTTGGAGCTGCCCTGGCCAGGCTGCGCGCCTCCGGGGCTTGCCATCCCGAAAGACACCTTCTGGCTCAGTTCGGCATACCCCAGGAAGCTCACCTTCAGGGTGAATTCTCCCATAACGGGCAGGCTTTCCAGGCTGAAGTCGCCGTTTTCCTCGGTGATCTGCCCGGCGATCAGGCTTTCCTGGGGCCGGCGGCTGATGGTGTCGAAACGCATACCCAGCAGTTGCACGGTGGCGTAGGCGACGCCCTTGCCGTTTTCGTCCACCACCTTGCCGTAGAAGCGGCCGATGTTCATCTGCTGCCTGCCGCCGCCGGCGCCGGGAGAGCTGCCTGCCGGCGGTTGGGCGAAAAGCCCCGTAACTAGAAATATGGAGAGGAAAAAGGAGAGGAGGAAGCTGCCGCTGAAGGCAAGGATATTCCCTGAGTTTTGCATGGCTGGTTATTTATCGGATGATCGTTTCATGAGGCAAAGAAAAGCAAAATCCCGTTGTCACAGGAGATGTGTAGATGAGCGGGAAGATTGTGCAGGTTAAAACCCCAAACAAACCGATCAGGCGCCATGCCAACAGAATATCCCGTTTGATCGCCACAATGGGGCTTTTCATCTCCTTTCTGCCTTTGGCCTGGCCGGAATAGCCTACATTTGAGTGATCATATCAGGAATTATGGCCATTCTCGGGATAAAGATCAATGCGGACCGCCTGTTCCGTCTGCTGTTTCACCTGCTGTTCTGGGGCATGCTCCTGGGATGGCCCTTCCTCAGCTCGGCCGGCAATGAGGAGTTCCGAAAGTACATCATAAAGGTGCTCCCCGTTTCGCTGACCAACATCCCGTTGTTTTTCCTGAACACCGAATGGCTGGCGCCAAAACTGCTGCGGAAAAGAGGGGTGGCGCCCTATCTGCTGTCCCTGCTGGTATTGGTTGCCATTTTCACCGTCCTCCAGCTCGAAATGAGGGAGTGGCTACTGCCCTCCAACGGCCACCCGATGCGCCGGCACGCCTTCATCACCGTGGTGTTCGTACTGATGGTCACCGCCATCGGCACGGCTTACAGCCTGATTACCGGCCTGGCCAGCCAGGAAAAGGCACGGCAGGAAGAACGGCAGGAAAGGCTGCAGTCGGAGCTCGCCTTCCTGCGCTCGCAGATCAGCCCCCATTTTATTTTCAACATCCTCAACAGCATCGTCTACCTCATCCGCACCCGCTCCGCCCAGGCCGAGCCGGTAACGATCAAACTTTCCGAGCTGATGCGATACATGCTCTACGAATCGGCCGATGCGCAGGTGCCGCTGGGAAAAGAGCTGGAATACCTGAAAAACTACGTGGAATTGCAGAAATTGAGGTTCGAAGAAGATGTGGACATCCGCTTGTCGGTCGAAGGCGCGCCGGGCGGCCAGTATATCGAACCCATGCTGATGATCCCCTTCGTGGAGAATGCTTTCAAGCACGGAGTAGGGCTGGTGCGGGAACCCGTCATCGATATAGAGCTAAAGATCGGGGAATCGCAATTGACATTTTCGGTGCGGAACAAAGTCGGCCCGGAGGCGCCGGAGGACAAAGACAGCAGCTCCGGCATCGGCCTGCGCAATGTGAGGCGGAGGCTGGAACTGCTCTACCCGGATAACCACCGGCTTCGCCTGGCCAGGGAAGGAGAATGGTTTGTGGCGGAACTGCAACTGACTTACCAACAGGAGGGACAAACATGAAACTAAGGTGCATTGCTGTAGATGACGAAAGCCTGGGGCGCAGGATGCTGGAAGAAAACATCCGGCAGATACCCTTCCTGGAACTGGTGAGGACCTGCCGCAACGCCTTTGAAGCAATGGAAGCCCTGCAGGAAGAACCCATCGACCTGATATTTCTGGACATTCAGATGCCGGGCCTGCCGGGCACGAAATTCCTGGCCAGCCTGCCCAGGAAACCGCTGGCCATCTTCGTGACCGCCTACTCCGGTTATGCCGTCGAAAGTTATGAACTCGACGTAGTCGATTACCTGATGAAACCCGTAAGCCTGGAACGCTTCACCAGGGCCGCCTATAAAGCATTGGAAGTTTTTCAGCGCCGGCAGCCAGCCGCGCCGCCGGCCTCCGAAACTCCGGCGGATTCTTTCTTCGTCAATGTGGAATACGCCCTGGTCAAAATCCCCATTCGGGAAGTTACCCATGTTGAAGGCATGAAAGATTACGTCAAGATATTCCTCGCCACCCAGGCCAAACCCATACTCACCCGCTCCACCCTGAAGGCCATCGAGGAAAAGCTGCCAGCCGCTCTGTTTATGCGGGTTCACAAATCCTACATCGTCAACCTGGATAAGATCGAATCCATCCGCAGCCACCAGATTTATATCGGCAGGTTTGAAATCCCGGTCAGCGAGGGGAATATGGAGGAATTGTTGAGGAGGCTGGATTCAGGGCGGTAGTTTTTGTCCGTACCTGCATTACTGGCGATTTAACAAACCGGCAGGTTTTGAAAGCATTCTTCAATTCACCAAACTGCTCACCTTCCCCACCTCCTTCTTCAGCCGCTCGTACGTCGCCTCTGCCACCGGCGTGAGGGGTATGCGGAGGCCCTGTCGGCAAAGCCCCAGGATTTCCATGGCTGCCTTAATGCCGGAGGGGTTGCCGTCGACGTAGAGCCAGGGGTGGATGTCGAGCAGCAGTTCATTGAGCCGGCGCGCCTTTTCCAGGTTTCCATCCATTGCGGCGTGTACCATGCCGGAGAATTGTTCCGGGAAGGCATTGGCGATGACGGAGATGACACCGGTGGCGCCGCAGGCGATCAGAGGCAGGGTGAGAACGTCATCGCCGGACCATAGCTGGAAGCGGGCGGGTTTGTCCTTCAGGATTTTCATGGCCTGCATCAGGTCGCCCGAGGCTTCCTTGACGGCGATGAACTTGTCGCTGGCGTGAGCCAGGCGCAGGGTGGTGGCGGCCGTGACGTTGGAGCTCGTCCGGCCGGGCACGTTGTAGATGATGATGGGAACGGGAGAAGCTTCGGCCACGGCCATGTAGTGCTGGTATATGCCCTCCTGCGACGGCTTGCTGTATGCCGGGCTGCTCGACATGATGGCGTCGATGCCGTCGAAATTACAGGTGCGCAGGCTATTGACGAGCTTTTCCGTATAGTTGCTGCCGAACAGGCCCGCCACAATGGGCAGCCTGCCGTTCACCACTTTAATGGTAAAATCCAGCACTTCGCGGCACTCCCGGGAACTGAGGGTGATGGCTTCGCCGGTAGTACCCAGGGAGACGATAAAGTCCACACCACCGCCGATCACATATTCGATCAGCTTTTCCAGGGTAGGGTAATCGATGGTTTTACTTTCTGAAAAAGGCGTCACCAGCGCAACGCCGGCGCCGCTAAACGGGGGCTGCCTCATGCTTGATATTGGTTTTGCCGAGCAAGGTTTCCGCCTGCTCGATAAATTGCTTCAGGCCCGAGCGGGGGTTGAGGTCGATCATCAGATCGTAGCAGTAGGTATGTTCGGTGAAAGGGCCGACCCGCAATTTGGCGTTGGAAAGGGCAGCGATGTATTCGGTGTGCACAAGAGAAACCGTATTGATGTTCATCAACAGGTCGAAGTCGTGTTTCAGGAAATCCTGGACTTTCTGGCCCACCGGGCGGAAAGCCCAGTCCACCTGCCTGCGGTTGTAATAGTCGAAAGGATAGTTCTCGCTGTCAGTAGCGTCGTCGAAGTAACCGAGCAGCCTGGCCCGTTTGCCGCGCTCGCGTAATTTTTCGGCGTATTCCAGAATCAGGTCGCGGGTAGAAAGTTCCGTTGCATCGAACAGTATCCCTACCGTTTTTGCCGTATCCAGGTTGACCTCCCCTTTGCCTGTGGGCTCCTGCCGGTGGCGGAGCTGCTGTTTCAGGCTCCGGCGGTAGGCCCACATCTTTATATCCTGTATGAAGCTCATAGTCTGTTTTCAATTTTAGTCGTCTTATTTGTCTGTTGCTGGTTGGAAAACAACTAACAACCAGCCCCCCTCACTGCCCTTCCTTCTCCTTCAGGGCCTCCACGTCATAAACGCCCATATTGGCGTACTTATTGATCCGGGCCTCGATCATTTCATCTGTCGGCAATTCCTGGACTTCGGAAATGGCTTTTTTGATTTGCCGTTTTAGGATCCTGGCCATTTCTTCCTGAGCAGCGTGCGCCCCGCCGAGCGGTTCTTTGATGATGCCGTCGATCAGCCCGAATTCGAACATGTGGTCGGCGGTCAGTTTCAGGGCTTCGGCGGCCTGTTCCTTATAATCCCAGCTTCGCCAGAGGATAGAAGAGCAGGATTCCGGAGAGATCACCGAGTACCAGGTATTTTCCAGCATGTAGACCCGGTCGCCCAGGCCGATGCCGATGGCGCCGCCGGAGGCTCCTTCGCCGATCACTACACAGACGATAGGCACGCGCAGCTGTGCCATCTCGAAGAGGTTGCGGGCGATGGCTTCCGCCTGGCCGCGTTCCTCGGCCTCCAGGCCGGGAAAAGCCCCGGGGGTATCGATGAGAGTGACCACCGGAAAGCCGAAGCGCTCGGCCAGTTTCATCAGGCGCAGGGCTTTGCGGTAGCCTTCCGGGTTGGCCATGCCGAAGTTGCGGTACTGCCGCATCTTGGTATTGACCCCTTTCTGATGGCCCATGATGACGACCGTCTGCCCGTCGAGCGAACCCAACCCGCCCACGATGGCCTTGTCATCGGCGTAACAGCGGTCGCCATGCAGCTCGGTGAACTTGCGGCACATCTGGTTGATGTAATAGAGGGTGTACGGGCGTTCGGGATGGCGGGAAAGCTGGACTTTCTGCCAGCCGGTGAGGTTGCTGTAAATCTCTTTCCGCTTATTCCTGATCTTCGTCTCCAGCTCGCGGATCATCTCCGAAACGTCGACGTCTCCTTCCTCTCCGACCTGCTGAATCTTCTCGAGTTGTTCGTATAAACTTTCAAGGGGTTGCTCAAAATCCAGGAAAACCATAACCTTTAAGGGTTTAGCCCTGCCGCCTTTATGAGGCGGGGTCGGGGTGTGCACTAGTAGGTTTTGCAGGGGCGGGCATATGGGGTTGATGGACCGGCATTTGCCCGCCGTACAATCGGTTCCCGGGGTTGTCGCTGCCTGTGCAGCCTGCTGCTGTATCCTCTTTCCCCCCGTGAAAAAAGGCGGTATTCCGGGAGGGACTACAAAATTAGCAATAAGGGCGGTGTTCCCTAAGAGCATCAAAACTTTTTTTATTTTTTTCCGGAATGGGGTTGACTGGTTTTAAAATGTGTTATACATTTGCACTCGCTGATGAAAGATCAGTTGGTCCGGTAGTTCAGTTGGTTAGAATGCCTGCCTGTCACGCAGGAGGTCGCGGGT
>CAZAXA010000245.1:0-8972 GCA_964488965.1 uncultured Phaeodactylibacter sp.
TGCGCTGCGGGTTGCGGACCTCCTCCCCGATGAAGCCGATGTTGAGCCAGCCTTCATAGGCCCAGAAAGCGCTGAGCATGGCCGCGAACATGAGCCCCGCCAGGCCGAGCCCGCCGCTCTCCGGCGGATAGGTGGCCGACGGCTGCTGCACGTTGGCCAGCGAGCCGTCGCTGACGCTCAGGCCCAGGAGGATAATGGCGGCAATACTGCCGATGACCAGCACGGTAAGCACATTGCTCAGCCAGCTTCCCTGCCGCACCCCGCTGAAATTGATGGCCGCCAGCAAGGCGATGAGCGCCACCGCCACGGCCTTGACCCCGAGGTTGGCCAGGGGCGTGAAAATCCCCAGAACGGTCCACTCCTCCCAGGCGCCGCCCAGCCGCGGCAATTCCACCAGCGCATTGACCGACTGCGAAAAGACGTACGAAATAGAAGCGATCGAGGACGACTGAATCACCGCCAGGCTCGACCAGCCGTAGTAGAAGGCGAAGTTACGGCCGTAAATGCGCTTGAAATAGGCATAAGGCCCCCCCGATTCCGTGATCATGGCGCCCACCTCGGTAGTAGCCAGCACGCCGAGCAGCGTGACAAGGCCCGCCAGCGCCCAGGCCAGCAGCACCAGCCGTGGCGACTCCAGCCCCAGCGACATCGGCGCGATCTTCTTGTACACGCCCGACCCGATGATCGAACTGACAAACAGGATGACGGCCGTCGGCAGGCCGATGGCGCGGATGAGGTGGCCCTCTTTGTTGGGTTGGTGGTTGGCCATAGTTTGGGATATTCTTATCAAAGGTATTCAGGGGGTTTGGTATTTGGAAGGGAGCAGGCACTGTTTTTTAATGATAGACGCTTTAAAAACCGCTGTTTTTTGCGATTATGATCGCAAAAAAACCGTTATTTTTGCGATTATGATCGCAAAAGATAGTTTTATCGAGCGGAAGCTTAGCCCGATCATTCGGGAGAAGCTGTTCAAGGGAAACGCCATCCTGCTGATGGGCGCCCGGCAAACGGGCAAGACCACCTTGTTGAAATTTTTGTTTTCCGGCCGCCGGGATTTGTTATGGCTGAACGGAGACGATCCTGAAACCCGCCTTTTACTGGAAAATGTGAGCGTCAGCCGCTGGAAACGCATTATCGGACAAAAAAAGGTGGTGATCATCGACGAAGCGCAACGCATTGAAAATATCGGCCTGAAGCTGAAACTGGTCACGGATGAATTGCCGGAGGTACAGGTAATTGCCACGGGATCTTCTTCTTTCGAGTTGGCTAACAAGATCAATGAACCGCTGACCGGGCGAAAGTGGGAATACCGCATCTTTCCTATCTCCTTTTCGGAAACGGTTAGCTACCACGGTTGGCTGGAAGAAAAACGGGCGCTGCCGCACCGGCTGGTCTTCGGATATTATCCTGAAGTTATCCACGCCGCTTCCAATGAAAAAGAAATACTGGCGCTGCTGACGGATAGCTATTTGTACCGGGATGTCCTGGCCCTGGAAAAGATCAAGAAGCCTGAAAAACTGGTGAAACTCCTGCAGGCATTGGCGTACCAGTTGGGACAGGAGGTTTCCTACCACGAGCTGGGCCAGATTGTCGGCCTGGACAACCAGACGGTTGAAAAGTATATCGACTTATTGGAGAAAAGTTACGTCATTTTCCGGCTTCAGCCGCTGAGCCGCAACCTGCGCAAAGAGCTCAAAACGAAACGGAAGATCTATTTTTATGACAATGGCGTGCGCAATGCAGTGATCGCCCAGCTACAGCCCCTCGAACTGCGGCAGGATAAAGGCGCCTTATGGGAAAACTTCCTCCTGAGCGAACGCCTCAAACACCTGCATTACGCCGGCATCCTGGCGAACCGCTTCTTCTGGCGCACCTCCGGCCAGCAGGAGATCGACTACGTGGAAGAACGGGACGGTTTTTTTTACGCCTACAAGTTTAAGTGGAACGCCAGGAAAAAGGCGCGCTTTTCAACTACGTTTACGGAGAATTATCCGGTGAAGGCCGCTGAGGTGGTTACGCCGGAGGGGTTTGAGGTTTTTTTGGGGGTGGAGTGAATATTCGACTAAATAATCCGAGATGGCAAACAGCTAATTTTACAAATTCGCGTTAATTTATTAAATTTACTTTATGAATTCGCGTTAATTCATTAACTTTTGAATAAAAAATGGGCGAGCACTATCTCATTCAGCGGGATTTGACAACAATAATAACCGATCGCTTACACCGTTCACGCAAGGTACTGATCATTTACGGTGCACGGCAAGTCGGCAAGACCACGCTGGTGAATCAGCTGCTGGAAAATTACCCGGCTAAAGTACTTCGGGTGGACGCCGACGAGGGGATGTATATCGACGTACTCTCCTCGCGTGACCGCAGCCGGTTGGAGCGGCTGGTGAGTGGCTACGGCCTGGTTTTCATCGACGAGGCGCAGCGCATCCCGGACATTGGGATCAACCTGAAAATACTGCATGATCAGTTCCCGGGACTGCAGGTCATCGCCACCGGTTCTTCTTCTTTTGAACTGGCCAATCGCGTAAGCGAACCCCTCACCGGCAGAGCCTGGACCTACAATCTCTTTCCCATTGCTGTCTCCGAGTGGCGGCATACACATAACCTCTTCGAGCTGGACATGCGGCTAGAGGAATTTCTTCAGTTCGGCATGTACCCGGAAGTGTTCTCTCTGTCCAACGCAGCCGATAAAACGGAGTACCTGATGAACCTCATCCGCGCTTATCTGTACAGAGACGTGCTTGAATTGGAGGACATCAAATACGCCGGAAAAATAAAGGACCTGCTGCGTTTACTCGCCTATCAAACCGGTTCGCTGGTATCCTTCAGCGAACTGGGCGGCAACCTCGGCCTGAGCACGCCTACGGTACAGCGATACGTAGACCTGCTGGAAAAGGCCTTTGTCATTTTTCGCCTTACCGGTTACAGCCGTAACCTGCGAAAAGAGATCGTCAAAAACCCAAAAATTTATTTTCTCGACCTGGGCGTACGCAACGCCATCCTGGAAAACTTCAACCCGCCCGAAAAACGGCCGGACAAGGGAGCTTTATGGGAAAACTTCCTCCTCCTGGAACGGATGAAAACCATGGCCTACCAGCGCCAATTTGCCAACCGCTTCTTCTGGCGCACCTACACCGGCGCCGAACTGGATTATGTGGAGGAAGCCGGGGGCCATTTGGCCGGCTTTGAATTCAAGTGGGGCAAAAAAAACGGTAAAGCGCCCGCCACCTGGCTGGACACCTACCGGGAAGCCGGCTACCAGTGCATCAACCGCGAGAATTATTTGGAGTTTTTGTTACCTGCCCCCCCCGAAAGCCGGTCGTTTTAAATATTTTCAATATCAAAACCGAACCGAAATGATTAAAAAAAAACTGCTGCCTGCCATCCTACTCGCCCTTCCTTTCTTCTTGTCCTTTTCCAGTGATTCGACGACCAGTCAGGCTAAGCTCGAAGGCGCCTGGCGCCAAACCGTGGACTCCGCCGAGGGCGAGGTTGCGCACATCCTGCTCTTCAGCGGCCGGTATTTTTCCCTGACGGCCTACCTGTCCGGAAACGGCGCATTCCTCAGCACCAGAGGCGGCAGTTGGCGCCTCGATGGGGAAACACTAAAGGTGTCATACGAATTCGACACGGCCGACAGCGCCCGCGTCGGAACATCGGAAGCATGGAATATCTCACTTAAGGCTTCCAGGCTCGTACTGGAGGGCGAAGGCCTCGATCCCGCGCCGTGGAAGGCCCTCGATGCGGACGCCTCCACTCCCCTGTCCGGCCCCTGGCTGTTTTCCGGCAGGGAAAGAGACGGCCAGATCACCCGCCGGGATACTACCCAGCCCCGGAAAACCATGAAGATCCTGGCCGGCGCCCGCTTCCAGTGGATCGCCTACAATACCGAAACGAAACAATTCTTCGGCACAGGGGGCGGCTCCTACACTGCCGAGGATGGCGTTTACACCGAGAATATCGAATTTTTCTCCCGCGATAATTCCAGGGTGGGCGCTCAACTCCGGTTCGAGTTCGAAGTCGACGGCAACGACTGGCACCACCGTGGCAAAAGCTCTGCGGGAGAGCCGATGTATGAGGTTTGGAGCAGGAGGGAGTGAGGGTTGGCTTTGGATTCCCATTTAGCAATCGGAAAATTCCGACACAGCTCCTACCTGTTCCTGCTCGACGCCACGTCGATATTGATCCACTGCGTCGGGCTGTAATCCAAAGGCCGGTTGAAGGCATTATTAATCGCCGTTAAATTGGGAATGCCGTTATTGAACAGGCCGCCGTCATCTGCCGGACTTCCCATGCAGCTGGCCGCTCCATTCCTTTCCTCGACGGGTATCGCACCGGTCGGGCAATTCTCGTCACTTTGATTGGGGTGGCACAGGCCGAAGTTATGGCCCAGCTCGTGCATGGCGTCTTTGGCCTGGTATTCCAGTCCAAAGGGGTCCGGCCCGAGCAGGAAGAGGTGTGAACGGATGACCAGATTACGGCCTGGTAAGCTGGCAATGCCGAAGGCAGCGCTTTCAGTGTTGGTATTGTCTGCCGCTACGAGCATGTGCGTGAACGCATCTAGGGTGGTAGGGATATGCCGGGCCCGGACGGGAGGCACTTCGTTAAGCTGTACACCCCGGTTTTCGGCGGGAATAACGAGGCCGCCGCCGCTGTCTTCGAAGACGATCTGGCCAGGAGTTAGCCCCGGCAAGTCGGACTGCTCATCCGCCAGTAGTATATTAAAATTCCGACTTAGGAAAACCGTGGTGATCCTTTCGATGGTCTTTTTAGTGAGCGCCCATTTGGGCGCTGTATATCCAACGCAGACTAAAATATCTTTCCGGAAAGGATCGCCCAGGCGGAAGTTTCCACGGGCCAGTTCGGCTTCTTCCCGGTCGGTGACGCCGTCGTCATCCGCGTCAGCGTGGGCGTCGGCGGGCGAAGGGTCCGCAAAGCTGCTGACCGCAGTGCGGTAAAGGAAAGCCACCGAGTTGTTGCCGCCCAGGTTGAAGGAGATCTGGTAAGTGGAATCCTGGTTATGAAAGGGGAACTGACGCACCGTCGCCGTCTCGGTGTTGCCGTTGGTGAAAAACTTCACGCGGGCGGAGTAATTCAGCAGGTTGCCGACGTGCCACTGTCCGGCGCAACGGGAGGTGAGCGGGAAGTTGGCCGGCGGATCATTCCCGTTGAGGGCCACCATTTGGTCGTCCACGATGAGGGTAATAGGGCCCGGGGCGATATCGAAATCGATGGCGTCGATAAAGAAGCTGATCTTCTGGTTGGTGGCGTCATCCATCCAGCCGTCGGCGTCGGAGTCTTTAACTTTGCCGGCTACCTGCTGCCATTTCTGGCAGCCTTCCTGGTTGCAGGCCAGCATTAGGTGGAGCAGCAAGGCTGCATAGAAAAGAGCCTGGGTTTTCATAGGCTTAGGTTTAGGTGCTTAGAGCCGTTCAATTTACTTTTTTGGGCTGGGATTGGCAAGGGCCAGGGTGTGGGCATGATCCCGGGATTAAAGGCTATTTCGGCCAGATGCTGGCTGGGGAAAGCATTTCGACCACAGCCAGGGGCATTGTCGGCAACAGAAAGTTAGCAATCCTAATGAATTCTAAATCGTCTCACAATTTCTTCGTACAAAACAAATGCTTGTAATTGACAAATTTACTTTCTATCGCCACCTTCAAATAGGTAAGCGATTGTTCTCGGGAAAGAATTCATTAGCATAATAATCGCATTTGTTTTCAATTAATATCTCCACTCACCCCCCCAAACGAAACCACATAAACCGCATTCACAGCCGGGTCAGTAATGCTCCTCCCATATCCTCTCAGCACGTTCCCTACGCTTTCTGCATCAAAGCGGATAAGATCAAAATTATTGCCGTTCACCTCCACCTGGATACTGATTACCGATTGAAAATTCCAGGGGTTTTTCGTCTCGAAAATGGTAACGGAAAGAAACTGATCGATGCCAACAGGGAAGGGCTGGTACTCTCCCCACGACCCTCTTTTTCCGGTATCGTATTCCGCACTGTTCAGCACTTTGAAAAAGTTTGTTTCCCTGCTGGAAAGGCCTTCGATTGGGACATGTATTGTTGGACGCCATGGGAATGGCAGGATAGCCGCCTGATTAGACCGGATCAGCCGGGAAAGATCCGGGTAGTGTTTCAGCGACCCATATCCGTAAAGGATCATTCCATTTTCCTGATGCACCGACAACTTGGTTTCGACATTAGGCGTACCCGGATTCTGCTTGATTGCGTTCAGAATATTGGCGTAATTCATTGGTTTGAGTTTTTAAAATTTATCCATTAATCCAGCATACCTGACTTGGGTTTTGCCTTATCACTTGCAGGAATTTTGTCGAATATATTCCCCAACTCCCCTCTCTTTTTCACTCCCTCCCCCTCCCAATACCCATCCCCCACAATGCCATTAAACTGCCGCAGGAAATCATCCATCTCCCCCTCATCCACCGAATCATTTTTTTTGTTCATCAGTGCGAAAACATAACTATACCGCAACAGCTTCAGCTTATTCAGCATCGCCTTGATCCGGAAAAAATAATTATCGGCATCGTACAGATTGGCCAGGCCGACCAAGGTCGTTGTCAGCGCCGAAGCAACCAGGGCGGTATTGGCCTGAAGCTCGGTTAGCAGGTTGTTTCCGGTCAACTTCAAACCCAAAATAACGGTGGTAAGCGCGCTCACAATCAGCCCCGTCATGCCCAGGGTACGAAAGAAATTCCGGCTGCGCCGTTCCTTATTATCCACCTGCGCAATTTTGGTGTTCAGCAGCTGCATGAGGAAGCGCTGCTGCGGCGTGTATTCTTTTTCATTGCCGGCTACCTGGTCGTAAAAGGCGACCAGTTTTTTCTCTTCTTCGGTTTGTTTTTGGCGATGTTTGGTTTCGTTGGCCATCGGTTGCTTGAATTTATAATGAATGGACTCGGAGTTTTCTGATATAGCTGGCGGCTATCTTTCCCCCTTCTTAATCCAGAAGATAATCCCCCAAATAGGCTCCTTCTTCCGATATGAAATACTCGTCAATATCCGGCAGCCCCTTATTGGCATTTTCCCACGCGGTATTCCAGGCTTCGGTAGGCTTACCATCTTCCGGCCAGTACTTTGCACGTGCTGCTTTGTTGTCAAAGCGCATGATAAGAACCCATTTTCCGGCTTCAGGCCCTCGATCGCATTCCCCGACGAAGAACGTTAAACCCGGTATTTTTTTATTAACAGCAGGAAGCCACGTCTCCTTCAGCCATGATTTAAAGGCTTTAGGATCTTTGTCTGGATTGAAGGTTCTCGTGTGAATGCCGTAAACAGCCTCGTCGTGTTTTGAAGCAAAGCGAAAGGCCAATCCAAAAATTAGTGATAAACCAAACAAGAGAATCAATAATGTTCCTGACTTTTTCATAAATCTTGAATTTTAGGTGATAACAGGAAATAATTACAGGGAATATTCAGATAATCAGCTATCACGGATGACAGCAACGTCAAAGCTTACCACGAATCGCCCATCGCCGTCAACTGACAACCTCCCCCACCCTCGGCAACCCGCCACCCTCTCCGCTCAACCCCACCTCGGCTGCTCGTCGAAGTTTATCCCCAGCGCCACCTTCCCCGCCAGCTCGCGCACCAGGAACCGGTTCGCTGGGTGGATGCCGCCCACCCAGTCTGCGGCAAGCTTATCGAGATAACAGGAGGCCACGTCCAGGCCGGTGAACATTTCGGCGACGTCTTTTGAATTCTTTCAGCTTATTGATTCAAATTTACGGCCCTCCCGCCGGTCCGGGTGAGAACTTATGTTGCAAAAACAGGAAACTATGTTACATTTATTTCCTCTAAAACCTTTCGTCAGTGAGTTCTTTGTTTACCATTGCGCCGGCAAGGTTTCCGCTGTAAACAGCATAAGCGACTGAACGCATCGTAGCTGAATTGTCTCCACAAGCAAAAACACCTTCGATAGTTGTCTTTTGAAAAGCGTCGATTTTGATATGGCCGCTTTCAGACAGTTCGCAGCCTAATGAAACAGGGATGTCCGAATGTTGCTTAAATGGAAGCGCTGCATAGGCGGCATTAAAATCCAACCTGCTGCCATCATTAAAAATCACATTTTTGATATTTCCGTTTACATGTTCTATTTCAGAAATTTCTTTTTCATTAATCTTAATGTTGTGTTTGTTCAGCCTTGCAATCTGTCCCGCGTCAAAATTTGCCTTACCCGAAGTTAAGATTGTGATATTGCCGGTCAGGTTATTAACTAATGAAGCAAGGTGAAAAGCTTTTTCTCCGTTTGCCAAAATTGCGGTTTTCTGTCGGCGAAACTCATATCCGTGGCAATAGGGGCAATGGACCACAGAAATGCCCCAACATTCCGAAAAACCTTTTATGCCAGGCACAATGTCTTTTATCCCCGTTGCAAAAATTAATTTCTTAGCAGTAAATTCTTCGCCTGATTGTGTGGTAATTGCAAATTCGTTTTTGAATTTCTTTCCACCGACTGCAAGCCCGTTCAGGAATTTTACGGTGCTGTAATTCAGGACCTGTGATTTGGCTTTCTCTGCTATTATGTTCGGTTTTTCTCCGTCTTGTGTGATGAAATTATGCGAATGTGGCGTTTGGCGGTTACAGGGTAACCCGCTGTCAATAATTAAAACATTCCGCATAGAACGGCCCAATGCCATTGCTGCGGAAAGGCCTGAGTAGCTTCCGCCGATTATGATCACATCAATATCTGTTTTGCCTGCCATACGATTATATTTTGTAAGGGTAAATTGAAAAATAGCTTCCCCATTTCGATATTCTGCAAATAACGAAAAAAGGTTGCCGGTTGCCGGTATTTCCAATTCAATAAGTTCCGAGCCAGGTTTAAGAACCGGAACCTGTCAGGAAAGGTTCTCAAACCGGCGGGCGGCTTAGGTTTAAGAACCTGTTCAGCCGGGGAGCTGGAGGAAAGGTTCTCAAACCGGCGGCCGGCCAA